>JAZQDH010000069.1:0-10678 GCA_045546655.1 Faecousia sp. | reverse complement strand
TACAAAGAAAATCGTGTTCAGCGGTGATGTGGGTAACATCAATCAGCCTTTGATTAAAGACCCTCTGCCGGTGGAAGAAACGGACTACCTTGTTCTGGAATCCACCTATGGCAACCGCCTCCACGAAAAGCCCGGCAATACAGTTGGAGAACTGGCTGATGTGCTGCAGCGCACCTTCGACCGGGGCGGTAACGTGGTCATCCCATCCTTTGCGGTGGGAAGAACGCAGGAGATGCTGTATGCCATCCGGCAGATCAAGCAGGAAGGTATGGTCAGAGGTCACGACGGATTCCCGGTCTATGTGGATAGTCCCCTGGCAGTGGAAGCTACAGGCATTTTCCTGCAGTGCGACCAAAGCTGTTTTGACGAAGAAACCGCTGCTTTGGTAAGGCAAGGCATCAATCCTATTTGGTTTGATGATATTTGCCTTTCCGTTACAAGCGACGAATCCAAGCAGATCAACTTTGACAAGCGCCCCAAGGTGATCCTCTCTGCCAGCGGTATGTGTGAGGCAGGTCGCATTCGCCACCACCTGAAGCACAACTTATGGGGCGGGGAAAACACCATTCTATTCGTTGGCTATCAGGCAGAAGGTTCTCTCGGCAGAAAACTGCAGGACGGCGCACAGTATGTCCGCTTGTTCGGTGAAGATATTACCGTCAATGCGGAGATCGCCGCGCTCCACGGCACCAGTGGCCACGCAGACCAGGCGGGTCTGATCCGATGGCTTGCGGGATTCAAAGAAAAGCCGCAGATGGTATTCGTTAACCACGGTGACGATGCTGCCTGTATCGTGTTCCAAAAGCTGCTGACTCAGCTGGGCTACTACGCAGAAGCACCCTACAGCGGCACTGAGTACGATCTGATAACCGGAAGAATGACTGTGTTTGCAGATTCCAAGCCCATTCGCCGGGAAGAGCAGACAAAGGGCTCTGCCAGAGCGCGGGCCGTCTATGGGGAACTCCTTGCTGCAGCAGAAGCGCTCCTTGCCTTTGTGAAAACCTGCAAAGGCCGCACCAATAAAGACAACGCAAAACTTGCCTCTCAGATCCGTAACCTGATCGAAAAGTGGAAATAACAAAAAGCTGACTTGCTTTTCTGCAAGTCAGCTTTTTGATTGCCGCATTTTATTGGTAGGTGCATTTTTGTGCAATATAGTGAGTTGAATTACCGGCAATAAACATTTAACAACTATGAAACATGTATTGATATTTTGCCGATAATGTGGTATAATAAGGTTAAGAAAACTCGCCGGGAGGTAACTATGGAATATATATCTGTCGCAAAAGTGGCTGAAAAATGGGGGCTTTCGGAACGAAGTGTGCGGAATTACTGTGCCCACGGCAGAATTCCCAATGCCAAGCTTATCGGCAAAACTTGGTACATTCCGGAAGACGCACAGAAGCCGGAGCGTGCAAACAAGAAAAACGATACACCTACATTGCTGCAGATCCTCCGGGAGCAGAAAGCAGCCAAGATGACCGGTGGCATCTACCATAAGGTGCAGATCGATCTGACCTATAACTCCAATCACATTGAAGGCAGCCGTCTTACCCACGAGCAGACCCGTTACATCTTTGAGACCAATACCATTGGTTTTGAAAATGAGTCTGTGAATGTGGATGATGTGATCGAAACATCCAACCACTTCCGCTGCATTGATATGGTGATCGACCAAGCAGGCTCTGCACTGACTGAGAAGTTCATCAAGGAACTGCATTTTGTACTGAAGACCGGCACTAGTGATAGCCGCAAGGATTGGTTTGCAGTAGGGGAGTATAAAAAGCTGCCAAACGAGGTAGGTGGCAATGACACCGCACTTCCCGAAAATGTTGCCGATGAGATTCGCAAGCTGCTCTCAAGCTATAATGCGTTGTCCTCTAAGACGTTTGAGGACATCGTAGCCTTTCACGTAGCATTTGAGCGCATCCATCCCTTCCAGGATGGAAATGGCCGTGTAGGCCGCCTGATCCTCTTTAAGGAGTGCCTGAAGCACAACATTGTTCCGTTCATCATCGAGGATAACCTGAAGCTGTTCTACTACCGTGGCCTCAAAGAGTGGGATCACGAAAAAGGCTTCCTTATGGACACCTGCCTCACCGCCCAGGACCGCTTTAAGGCTTATTTGGATTATTTTAGGATTGTATATTGATAGGCCAAATAGAAGAACAAGTAAAGATTGAGACGGAGGATATTATGGAATTTAAAAGAAAACAATCTGTCCTGAGAAAAAGATTTTGGTTTAGATTTATTGTTTGTATTGCAGCATTATTAGGTAGTTTTTTGTACTTGACACCTGGACAGAAGTCTGATGTGTGGACTGTTATCATTGGCGTTTGTGGTTCCGCTTTGGTATGGGCGCTTGTAGAATTAGTTGACTTTTTCGTACAGACGCATTACCAATATGAATCCGAGCGTAACACATATATTGGTATGTTAACAGAATACTTTTGCAAAATGAAAAGCATCATTCGTGCCAACAAAGATAGCATACCGATGCATGAATTAAGAGTTGTTGTAGATGAACTATACGAAGAGACTAATAGATATGTATTCAACAGTAACATTTATCCTGTCTCAAAAGAATTTGAGATGTGCGCTAATTATATCCAAAGAATGTACTGGAAATTTGATGCTTGCTGCATGGGCATTTATGACGATTGCGAGGAGAAGGATGAGTATTATAAAAAGTTATATGATTCCATATTGCTTGCCAAAGAAGAAAAGGAGGTGACCTCCGGAAGATTATTTAGGAGTTTTTTTGCGCAGAAAAGCGAAGCAGATATGACGGATATTGAATTATCTTTTGAAGCGTATCAATTACCTAAAAATTTGGTTAGTGACGATGTGAAAGGTAATATAGAGGATAAGTTTACGGTTCCCGGTAATATTCGTAAAACAATTACATTTATACCGGATATAGCCTTTGGCAGGTTTTATAAAAACAGCAAATCAAGTGTGTTTTCTGTGTGTATGGGGCTACTGTTTCGGAAGATTCAAGATGTGGATGATGCATGTACAGACGAAAAGAAGGAGTCTGCTAAGAACAGAAAAGCATTAAATAGCGCCAAATTTCATAAGCTCTTTAAGAAGATTACCGGTTTCCTAATGGTAATGGCATCAGCATATTTTTCTGTTGTGTACTTATTATTAGCATTTGGATCAACGATTAAATTAGAGACATTTACAGTCCCGTTTGCATATGTGTCGTTTGCACTTTCATTATTGGTTTTCTTGTTGTCAGCGATTAAAGCTATCAAGAATTATGCTAAAAACAATCGCGCATATTGCTTAATAATAGCAATCTTTCTTTCGTTTGGTTACGTTGCCTTGAGGGTGCAATTTTGGCCGGATATTGTACAATACGAAGATATTGGTACCGCATTAACGGTACTTGCAAGTTATGTGTTGACTGTGTTTGAAAGACAAAGCCATATCATAAAGGAAAACACTACAGAAGGCGTGAAATAAGATTAAAACAGGAGACTGCTTTGAATGGCAGTCTCCTGTTTGTTATATCTGTGTTGCATTGGATTTTTCTCGGTAGTTTCACTTTTTCCGTACACCTTTTATACACCTTTTGTACACCTTTTTGGCATTGAGATGCATGGAGTTACGTGAAGATACATTTTTGTCCGAATCCCGAAAGTCCTTGTGCCGCAAGGATTTATCGAGGTTTTATGGATTTATAAGGAGTTGTGAAAATAGGCCGCTGAGCAACAATACCTAATTTCATTTGTGTATTATCTCCTTTGGGTAGTTCTGTAAGGGATTAGATCATAAAATATGGAAAATAGGAAGTGTTTTAATGGAGTTGGAGGGGGAAAACACCACCATCTGCCGTTTCTGTGGGGAAGTATACCAGATTTGCGCGGCAATTACAATGATCCGGTGAAATTATTCTGTATTCTGTAAGGATTGCAGGGAGAGTTCGCCGGCCAGCTTGAACAGAGTGTCGCTGAGGACCTGTTCCAATGAGCGGCCGGAGGACTGGGCTACACGTATGTAAAAAAGAGCCACCGCAGGCTCCAGCAGAAGCGTAACTTGCATAGGAAGCAACCTCCGGGAAAAAACTGTGTTTCATCCTATGCAAACCCTTGACAGCCGTGCTACAATATAAAGTACGAAAAACCGCAAAGAGCGAGAGGTGGATAATTATGGCAAAGGAAAAAAAGGTAGAACAGATTACCGATATGGAAGTGGACTTTGCACAATGGTTTACGGACGTTTGCAAGAAGGCACAGCTCATTGACTATTCTTCCATCAAGGGTGTGTTCATTTATCGCCCCTATGGCTATGCCATCTGGGAAAACATTCAGCATATTATGGACAAGGAATTCAAAAAGCAGGGTGTGGAGAATGTGTATATGCCTCTGCTGATTCCCGAAAGCCTGCTGCAGAAGGAGAAGGACCACGTGGAGGGTTTTGCCCCCGAGTGCGCATGGGTCACCTACGGCGGCAGTGAGCGCCTGGAAGAGCGGTACTGCATCCGCCCCACCTCCGAGACAGTGTTCTGTGAGCATTTCGCCAATGTGCTGCAGACCCACCGCCAGCTGCCTATGAAGTACAACCAGTGGTGCAGCGTTCTGCGCTGGGAGAAGACCTCCCGTCCTTTCCTGCGCCATAGAGAGTTCCTCTGGCAGGAGGGCCATACCATCCACGCCACCGCGCAGGAAGCTAAGGACTTTACCGAAACGATGCTCAATGTCTATGCGGACTTCTGCGAGAATGTGCTGGCAATGCCCGTTACCCGGGGTCAGAAAACGGAGAAGGAGAAGTTCAACGGCGCGGAGGCTACCTACACCATCGAGTGTATGATGCACGACCGTAAGGCCCTGCAGGCGGGCACGTCCCACTACTTCGGCGACGGCTTCGCCAAGGCATTCGGCATTGAGTTTACCGACAAGAACAACCAGAAGGTCAACCCCCACGAAACCTCCTGGGGTGTTTCAACCCGTTTGATCGGCGGCATCATTATGACCCACGGCGACAACAACGGTCTGGTGCTGCCTCCCAAGGTGGCTCCCATCCAGGCTGTGATCCTGCCCATTGCCCAGCACAAGCCCGGCGTTCTGGACGCTGCCAATGCCCTGAAGGACCGGCTTGTGAATGCTGGCTTCCGGGTGAAGCTGGATGACTCTGACAACTCTATGGGCTGGAAGTGCGCCGAGTACGAGATGAAGGGCGTACCTCTGCGCGTGGAGTGCGGCCCCCGGGATCTGGAAAACGGCCAGGTGGTTCTGGTTCGCCGTAATGACTTTGAGAAGACCGTGGTGAAGATCGAGGATCTGGAAACTGCGGTCGCCCAGCAGCTGGAGCTGGTCCACCAGGGAATGTTTGAGAAGGCCAAGAAGAACCTGGATGAGCATATCTACGAGGCCCACTCTCTGGAGGAAGCCAAGGCTCTGCAGGAAGAACACGGCGGCTTCATCAAGACTATGTGGTGCGGCGATCTGGAATGCGAGCTGAAGATGAAGGAGCAGGCAGGTATGTCGTCCCGCTGTATGCCCTTTGCGCAGGAGAATCTGGGCGATGTTTGCCCCATCTGCGGCAAACCTGCCAAGAAGATGATCCTCTGGGGCGTTGCATACTGATAAAGAAACAGAAAGAGCGTGTGGTTTTCCACACGCTCTTACATTATTTTCTGCGGGGCAAGATATCGTCCCGGATCACATCAACCAGCTTTTGCAGCTCCTCCCGGGTGGTGTCCCGGCAGATCGAGACACGAAAACTGCCGTCGATGGTCTCGGGAGGCAGATTCATAGCGGTCATCACGTGGCTGCGGTGACCCTTGGCACAGGCAGAACCGGCGCTGACGCAAATACCCGCGTCCTGTAAAATGTTGATGGAATTTTGCGTAGGGATGCCGGGGATGGCCAGGGAGAGAATATGGGGTGCCTGGTGGGCACCGTTGATTTTCACCCCATTAAGTTTACATAACTCTGAAATTAACGCTTCCAAAATAGCTTTTTCACGCTCACTATCGGCCTTGAAGGTGGCGGACACCGCTTCACAGGCGGCGGCGAAGCCGAAAATGGCAGGTGTACCCTCGGTGCCGCTGCGGTAGCCGCCCTCCTGGCCGCCGCCGATGAGCAGGGCAGGAAAGGACTTGAGCCGGGGGCTGATATACAGCGCGCCGCAGCCTTTTGGCCCGTGGACCTTGTGAGAGGAAACGCTGATCAGATCCGCACCCAGGGTCTTCGCGGCAAAAGGAATCTTCAGAAATCCCTGCACAGCGTCCGTGTGGAATATGGCGTCGGGACAGAGCTTTTTAGTGAGCTTTGCCATCTGGGCAATGGGCATAACCGCGCCGGTCTCGTTGTTGACCATCATAACGGAGACCAGAATGGTATCCTTGCGCAGGGCCTGCTTCAGATCCGCGGCGGTGATGTTTCCAAGGCCGTCCGGCTGGAGGTAGGTCACTTCAAAGCCCTGGGTTTCCAGGTCTTTCATCACATTCAGTACAGCCGGGTGCTCGATTGCAGTGGTGATGATATGCTTGCCCCGTTTTCCGTAGCGGCGGATGGTGCCTAAGATCGCCCAGTTGTCCGCCTCGGTGCCGCCGGAGGTGAAGAAGACCCGGTCCGGCTCCGCACCCATAGAGGCGGCTACCTTGTGTCGGGCATCGCGCAATTGGTGGGCACCGTCAATGCCGAAGCTGTACAGGGCGCTGGGGTTGGCCCACATCCGGGTCATAGCATCGTTGACCGCCTCCACAGCCTCCTGGCAGGGCTTGGTGGTGGCAGAGTTGTCCAAATAGATCATAGTGTTTTGTCCTTACTATTTCTGCGGTCCTGTGGACCGCTTGTTATTTTCCTACACAGAACCGCTCAAAGATCCGGGCGGTAATATCCTCCCGGACGGTGGCACCGGTCACTTCCCCCATTGCCGCCATAGCGTTTTCCACGTCAGTCAAAACTGCGTCCGGGGTCAGCCCCAGCTTCAGTCCCTTCAGAGCCGACAGCATTGACTCATAGGCTCTGCGGATGGCATCAAACTGCCGCGGGTTGGTGAGGATAGAACCGTCGCAGGGCATCTGGTTTGCAAACAGTTCGTCCACCACACCTGCCAGCTGGTCAAGTCCCTGGCCCGTTTTGGCGCAAATGGGGATCACGTACATAAAGGGCAGGTCGCTGGGTGTCACCGCGCTGCCCAGGTCCGATTTGTTGATCAACGCGATGGCGTTTTCCATATCCGCGCAGATCGCGATCACGTCCCGGTCCTCTTGCGTAAGAGGTACAGAGCCGTCACATACGAAGATCACCAGATCCGCATTTTCGGCGGCCTGCCGGGAACGCTCCACGCCGATGGCCTCGATCCGGTCGTCGGTGGTGCGGATACCTGCGGTGTCGATCAGCCGCAGACGGGTGCTGCCCAGCATCACGGTCTCTTCCACCGTATCTCTGGTTGTGCCTGCGATCTCCGTGACGATCACCCGTTCAAAACCGGCGAGGGCATTGAGCAGACTGGATTTGCCTACGTTGGGTTTGCCCACGATGGCTGCGGCTACACCGTTTTTGATGATGCGTCCCTGACCGTAGGTTTGCAGCAGGTCGTAGAGCGCCTTTGCGTTACCTCGCAGAGAATCGTAGTAGTTCATCAGACCGAAATCCTCAATGTCCTCATCGGGATAACCCAAAACCGCGTGGAAGTGGCTGCACAGATCGGTCAGCGCGTTATAAATGGGGGACAGCTTTTTTTGCAGCTTGCCGCCCACCTGACCGGCGGCATTGGCTGCCGCGTCGGCGGTATCCGCCTCGATCAGATCGATCACAGCCTCTGCCTGGGTCAGCGCCAGCTGGCCGTTGAGGAAGGCTCGTTTGGTGAATTCGCCCCGCTTGGCAGGCCGGGCCCCGGCCAGATACAGGCTTTCCAAACCTGCGGCCAGAACAGCAGGACTGCCGTGGCATTGGATCTCTACGGTGTCCTCACCGGTGTAGCTGTGAGGTCCCCGGGTGTATACGGCCATACACTGGTCGATGATCCGGCCGGACTTATCCTGCAGAGAACCCAGCATCAGCTTTCGGCTGGGGGCGTCCTGTAAGGACTGGCCGTTATTTAATGTAAAGACCTTTCCGGCCACCTGGGCGCAGCCCGTTCCGGTCAGCCGCAGAATACCGATGGCGCTGACCTGGTTGCCGGTAGAGATGGCAGCGATCACATCTGACATAGACAATCCTCCGCAATTTCTTTAATACCCTAGTACTATACCACTTTGCCGGGAAAAAAGCAATTGTCTGGTACATATTCCCTGCCGGGGCGGACAAACTATCCGGGAGGTGATGGGAATGGATGAAACTGTAAATGCCAGATACCCGGGAGAAATGACCGATGAAAACATCCGTGAGATTTTTGCGGGAGCGGGGGATTTTGCGTACCGGCCTCTGCGCTGCGGTGAATATACACTGTATACCTATGCCATCGACGGATTGACTTCCGGCGGCGACATCTCGGAGTACATTTTTAAGCCCATATCGGAGCAGCTCCGGGGAAGCACGTTGGAGGAACTGCACCGGTCCGCGTTGCTTGGCGGTATTTACAACAGCGTCGCAAGTGCCTGTAAGGATCTGGATGACGTGGCGCTGAAGCTGGTAAATGGATTCTGCGTTATCCTATTCCCCGGCGTCGGGGCGCTGGCTTTTGAAGTCAAGACGGGAGAAAAACGGGGAGTATCCGCTCCCGAGGTGGAAAATACGGTAAAAGGTCCTAAGGATGCATTTGTGGAAACGGTGCGCTCCAATACTAGCCTCATCCGCCGCCATCTTCGCACACCGGATCTGCAGCTTTACGAGACCCAGGTGGGCAGACGTTCCCTTACCAACGTGACGGTGGTGTCCATCAAGGGCATTACCGACCCGGCACTGGTAACACGAATGAAAGACCGGCTGGCCCAAATCGACATCGATGGATTGATCTCCGCGTCCTCTGTGGAGGAATACGTCACAGGTTCTCAGATCACCGCCTTTCCTCTGCTGCAATATACCGAGCGGACGGACCGGTTTTGCCAGGGCCTGTTGGAGGGCAGGGTAGGTCTTTTGGTGGATGGTCTGCCCCTGGGATACCTGGCCCCGGTGGATCTGATGTATTTAATGGAGAGCGCGGAGGATCGGGGCAGGGATTTCTTTCTGGCCTCTGCTCTGCGGATTCTGCGCTATGGGGCGCTGCTGGTGAGCCTGATCCTGCCGGGACTGTATATTGCGGTTGCCACATTCCACCAGGCGGTGATCCCACTGCCGCTGCTGCGTTCCATTATCGATAGCAAACAGGCTGTCCCTTTTTCCACAACAGCTGAGGTGATCGGACTTCTGATCGCCTTTGAACTGCTGCAGGAATCCGGCATTCATCTTCCTCAGGCCATCGGCCAGTCCGTATCGGTGGTTGGCGGCATCGTGGTAGGTACGGCCGCAGTGGAGGCCGGGATCATCTCGCCTATTGCTCTGATCGTGGCCAGTGTGGCAGGGATCAGTGGGTTTGTGCTGCCCAACCGGGACCTGGCGGAGGGCATCCGGGTGTGGCGGTTCGTGGTGGCCATACTGTCAGCCTTCGGGGGCATCTATGGAACGCTGGGGGCATGCTTGATGCTGCTACTGCATCTGAGCGGATTGAAGAGCTTGGGCCTGCCCTATCTTGCGAAGTCCTCCCGGATTCTGCGCCTGCCTTTGAAAATGAATAAGTACAGAAACCGGAAATTAAATCCACAGGACAGGAGAAATCAAAAATGAAACGGTTACTGCGATTACTATTGTATATAGGTATATTGGCAGCTGTGTTTTTCGTGCCGGTGCAGAAGGCAGATGTGGGGCAGCTGCGCCCGGTTCAGTTGGTGTCGATGTATACTGAGGGGCAGGCGATCGTGATCGAAACGGACACAGAGGACCTGGGTGTGGGCACAACGGTGGACAAGGCATTTGATAATTTAGAAAAGACGACACCTGCGATCATCTATCTGGACACGGCGGATTACCTGCTGGTCACGGAAGACGCACTGGAGTACGTGGACCAGTTAAATGTTTATTTGAAGGAAAACGTTCAGATCTGCAGACAGGAAGAGCCCCTGGACCCGATCCAGACCTCTAAATATCTGTCCGTACAAGGAAAACTGCCAAAGCTGAAATCCTGGCAGGAGGGGGCGCGGCTGCCAGTCTTGAAGCAGATTGGGGAAAGATTATTTCTTATCGAAAAAAGTGAAAATAATGCTTGACATTTAGGGACCGTTCTGCTAATATACTCTAGCGCTCAGCCGACAGGGGCTGAAAGCAAGACACAGAAAAAAGAAATTTGCTGAAGAAAGAAAAAAGTTCTTGACAAATGGTTTTTCCTGTGGTAAATTAATCAAGCTCACCGCTCAGCGGGGGCGTGACTGTACCTTGTAAATTGAATAACGTGAAGACGAACTAAAAAACACCTTGGACAATTAATGGATTGTTCGAATCGTGAAAACGAATTAGAAACAGCCAACGAAAATTCTTGAGTAAAATTTGCTAGACAAATTAATCAAACAATGGTTTTAGGTTCCGGAAAGGACTTAAGATACAATTTTTTGAGAGTTTGATCCTGGCTCAGGACGAACGCTGGCGGCGTGCCTAACACATGCAAGTCGAACGGGGTAAAGAGCTTCGGTTTTTTACTTAGTGGCGAACGGGTGAGTAACGCGTGAGGAACCTGCCTTTCAGTGGGG
>JAZQDH010000068.1:0-25726 GCA_045546655.1 Faecousia sp. | reverse complement strand
TCTTTTTATCTCTTTTCCTTTGCCATAGGGATCTGGACGCAGAAACAATTGCTGTCCGGGGTGGTCTGTACCCAGATCTTCCCTGCGTGTTCCTCCACCACACTTTTCGCGATGGAAAGACCCAGGCCAAAGCCGTCCTTTCCGGAACGGGCCTTGTCCATCCGGTAGAACCGGCGGAAAATCTGCTCCTGCTCCTGTTTGGGAATGGGCTGGCCGGGATTTTTCACGGTCAGCAGACATTGGCTGCCCTGTCTGCGCAGACCCACGCAGACCACACCGGGATCAGAATACTTTCCGGCATTATCCAGGAGAATGTCCGTCACCTGGTACAAATACCGGGCATTGCCAATCACACACACATTTTCCTCAATATCCGTTTCTAGATGCAATCCCTTTTCAAAAAACACCGCCTCAAATGCCAGGCATATATCCCGTACCAAGCGTGAAAGATCCAACGGGGCAAAATGGGCCTTGACCTGTCCGTTGTCCGCCCGGGCCAGCTCCAGCAATCCCTCCACCAGACTGCGCATCTGTCCTGCCGCCGCCAGGATATTGCGGTTGTACTTCTGGGTATCCTCCCCCTGGGCCTGCAGCTCCGCATTGCCGATGATCACTGTCAGGGGGGTCTTCAATTCGTGGGACGCGTCAGACACAAACTGTTTCTGTTGTTCCCAGGCCCGTTCCACCGGCCTCACCACCCACTTTGCCAGCAGGAAACCAAGTATATAAAACAGAACAAAGCTGGCAGCACCAATGATCACGCTTGTTTTGATCAAAGAACGCAGGGTTGCCTCCTGGGATGAAATGTCCACAAAGGCAATGCAGTTCTGTTCTCTGTGGAAACGCAGATTATAGGCTTCCAGCACGCCCGTCTGGCTTTCGGTTTGCTCCACCTGCACCAGGAGTGCCATCACAAATTCCTCATTGGTCAGGTCGTAATAACTCATGCCGGATGCTGTGATATGCCCAAACAGGTTCCTGCGGATGGTGAATACCGGCAGGCCTTCATCGGGACGTATTGTATGTATCGTGAGTTGTCCTGCGGACTGGGCCGCACGTTCCGCCACCTGCCGGCTCTGATTTTCCAGATTCGCGCTGGTAAAGGAATACACCAGGCAGAAGATCACGACCAGCATTATGCTGACCAGGGTCATTGTGACCAACAGGAATTGATTTCTCAGTTTCTTAAGCATCCTCTACCTCCAGGTGATACCCCAACCGGCGGACAGATACGATCCGCAGATTTGAGCCGATTGCCTGCAGCTTCTTCCGCAGAAATCCCACGTATACCTCCACGTGATTGTCCACCGCGTTGGAGTCATAGCCCCACACCCGGGCCAGCAAAACCTCCTTGGAGAGGTGATTGCCCTTGCTTTGCAGCAGCAGACGCATAACGTCGAATTCCCGGGCAGACAGGCGCAGGCTGTTTTCGCCGCACACCAGTGTTCCGGATGCCAGATCCAGGGCCGTATTGCCGTATACCACTTCGTCCACCTGTCCGCCCTGCCGGCGCAGCAAAGCGTTGATGCAGGCAAGCAGTTCCCGGGTGTCAAAGGGTTTTGTCAGGTAATAGTCCGCGCCGGCGTTCAGACCGGCGATCCGGTCCTCCAGGGAAGATCTGGCCGTCAGCATCAAAATCGGTGTGCCGCAGTGTTCGGCCCGGACCTGCCTTGCCACCTGGCAGCCATCCATTCCGGGCATCATCACATCCAGGATCAGCAAATCATACACACCCAGCAGGGCATAGTCCGCACCGGCAACTCCATCGTAAACGGTTTCCACTTGGAATCCTTTCCGTTCCAGGATGTCCCTCAAAGATTCCGCCAGCAGCTTATCATCTTCGATCACCAATATCTTCATATCCCGCCTCCTGTTGCCTGTATTATTATTATAATAGTTTATCAAGCTGAAATAAAGCTGAATATCTCTAAATTTACAGTTCGTTCATACCTAATTCTGGAAATTTTATGTTTGTTCACAGTTCGTTTTTCAATATTTCAGCATTGATTCAGCAAACCGCGGTACAATAATGCCAGAAAAAGGAGTGATTGATTATGGATCAAAACTACAACGTCAACTGGCAGTCCTGGGATGAAGAACCCCGTCGCCCCCAGGAACCCAAAAAGAAAGAGAAAACTGGTATGTCTGCCAAGGGTATTGTTGCGCTGGCTCTGGTGTGCGCTCTGCTGGGCGGCGCGCTGGGTGCAGGCGGCGCATTGCTGACAGCCAATTCCCTAAAAAATGGTGAAATGCCCCCTCAGGGGACTGCCTCCACCGTCCTGCAGGGAATACGGGACAACGCTGTAATTGAAATGGCCCCCACCCCAACCGGTACAATGATGTCCCCTGCCCAGGTCTACGCCGCCAATGTGAATTCCACCGTTGGTATCACTACTTCCGTTACCACCAACTACTGGGGATACCAAACCACTTCTGCCGCGTCCGGCTCTGGATTTATCCTGTCTGCTGACGGCTATATTCTTACCAATCATCACGTGATTGAAAATTCCGATTCCATCACCGTTTCCCTGTACGACGGCACCACTTATGATGCCACCCTCATCGGTTATGACGCTTCCAACGACATTGCTGTTTTGAAAGTTGAGGCAACCGATCTGGCGCCCGTGATCCTGGGTGATTCGGACAATCTGAATGTGGGCGACAGCGTGGTTGCCATCGGCAACCCCCTGGGAGAGCTGACCTTCTCTCTGACCTCCGGTGCCATTAGCGCCAAAGACCGGCAGATCACCCTCTCCACAGGAGCTACAATGACCCTGTTCCAGACAGACTGCGCCATCAACTCCGGCAATTCCGGCGGCGCTCTGTTCAACCTCTACGGCGAAGTGATCGGCATTACCAACGCCAAATACTCCGGCAATTCCAGCAGCGGTGCATCCATCGATAACATCGGCTTTGCCATCCCTATCAACGACGTGTGGGACATTATTGAAAGCATCATCGAAAAGGGATATATCTCCAAGCCTTATATCGGTGTCAGCGTAACAAACGTAAGCGAGGAAACCCAAGCCTACGGTCTTCCCCAAGGCGCCGCCGTCCGGTCTGTGGCGGAGGATTCCCCCGCCAAGGAGGCCGGTCTGCTGGAAAATGACATCATTACGGAGGTAAACGGCACTGTAATCACCGGAAGCTCTGACCTTGTGAATCTGGTAGGCGACGCCCAGATCGGCGATGTGCTGCAAATGAAGGTCTACCGGCAGGGTAATGTGATCGATGTAAGCGTAACCATCGGAGAAAAGGTTCAGGCCGCCATTGAAGAATCTGCCCAAAGCAACGCCCAGCAAGTCCCCCAGGGTTTCCCCTTCCCCTTCGGCAATTGATATGAACAAAGGCACCACCAATTGGTGGTGCCTTTTTATGGAAATATCCAAAGTGCTCTCATTTGTTGACAGGAATTTAAAATTCCACTTGATTTTACTCAGAAAATCAATAAAATGGATTCTATAAATTCTCCGAAAGGATGGGCCTATTTATGAATCACATCTACATTCCCCAGGGCTATAAACCTGTGTTGGATGCCTACGACACCCAGCGTGCCATCGCCTATATTAAAAGTACCTTTCAGGAGGAATTCTCCGGCGCACTGAATCTCAAGCGTGTTTCCGCCCCCCTGTTCGTCACAGAGCAGTCCGGTCTGAACGACAACCTGAACGGTTTCGAACGGGCCGTCAGTTTCGACATTCCTGCCGTGGGTGCTGATGCCCAGGTGGTCCATTCCCTGGCCAAGTGGAAACGGCTGGCGCTGAAGCGTTACGGTTTCACCATCGGCAACGGCCTGTATACGGATATGAACGCAATCCGCCGGGATGAGGATCTGGACAATATCCACTCTCTTTATGTGGATCAGTGGGACTGGGAGAAGATCATCACCGCGGAAAACAGAAATCTGGACTATCTGAAGTTGATCGTCAGCGCCATCGTCCGGGCCATCTGCAATACCAACGATCAGCTCCACGTCCGTTTCCCCCAGCTGCATACCAAGCTGGACAGGGAGGTAAGCTTTATCACCACTCAGGAGCTTGAAGATCTCTATCCGGATATGACCGGCGAGCAGCGGGAAGCTGCCTACGTCCGGGAACATCCCACGACCTGTGTTATGCAGATCGGTGGGAAGCTTCGTTCCGGAAAGCCCCACGGTGGCAGAGCGCCCGACTATGATGATTGGCAGCTTAACTGTGATATCATTTTCTGGGACGAAGTCCTGGGCCGCCCCCTGGAGCTGTCCTCAATGGGTATCCGTGTGGATGCGGAGTCTATGGACCGTCAGCTGACCCTGGCCGGCTGCGACAGCCGCCGGGAACTGCCCTTCCACAAGATGCTTCTGAACGACGAACTTCCGCTCACCATCGGCGGCGGTATCGGCCAGTCCAGGCTCTGTATGCTGATGATGGGCTGCGCCCACATCGGTGAGGTCCAGTCCAGCGTGTGGGATGCGGAGACTGTACGCGCTTGCGAAGAAGCAGGCGTTCCCCTGCTGTAACGAAAAAATACAAGAGCGATGCGTCAAGCCGCATCGCTCTTTTTTATGATAATTTAGTCCACACAGACAGTGCCGTCTTCTTTGATGGTGATGGACATACCATCCTTGACATAGTCCAGAAATTCATCGCCCAGACTGTCCACAACAGGCATCTGTGCCTCCGGCAGCCACACGGATGCCAGGATCGCACCGGCGGCGGCCAGAGAGTCGATAGGCTTACTGAACAGCATACAGGCTGGCTGACGGCCCATTGCGCAGGCGCAGTAGAGTACCAGGCCGCCGGTGGTGGAGCCGATGGTCTGGGGCAGGCACAGGGCCTTTCCCGCCATCTCCTTGTTGTACAGGTCCGGGTTGTTCTGGTCGCCGCAGGTGGCTTTCTTATCGCCGAACTGCAGTGCGCCCTGGAAGGATGCCAGGGTATTCAGACCGCCGTGGGAGACCACAGCAGGAGCGGTGACGGTGCCGGGGGTAACGATACGGCCCTTAAATTCTTTCATATCCATTACGCTCCTTTCGTGATCTTCTCGAGGATCTGAGCCTCGGTGTAGTAACGGGCGGTGGTATAGGTACGCAGCTTGTTGGAGGAGGTGATCACAGGCATTGCCTTGCACAGGGGATTATTCATATACATCAGCGGGCAGATATAGCTGAGGATCACACCGGTAGCCTCCAGACGCTTAGCATACTCAGTCTTTTCAAACTCCTTCATTACAGCAGGAGCTGTGGTAAATACAGTGGGGATCTGGACTTTCTTGTTTCCGGAGGCTTTCAGGCCCTCCTCCACACGGACAGTCCAATCCTTCAGCTGCTGCAGGCTCATATGGGGACAGCCAATAAAGCACAGCTTGGGTTTTGCGTCCTCCTTCTTCCACATCACGGGATAGCTTGCCTGCACACGCTCCAGCTCTGCATCATCGATGATGTAGACCTTGGCTCCTTCCGCGATCAGACCTGCCCCCTGCTCTTTAGCTTCGGGAGTCAGATTCTCAATGTGATACAAACCCACAGCGCCATTGGATGCGGTGGCCGCCCCGAAATCCTTCAGATAAGCACAGTTCTCATCGTTAAGCTCCTCGCCCAGCCACTTGTTCATACCGGTGATGAAGGGCACGTCTTCCATAACCTTCATACCGATGGCAGAACCCAGCAGCTGTGCTTCCGGCTTCTTCTTGCACTGGACCTTTACGATCCAGGTTGCCTTACGGCCCTCGTCGGTCAGCAAACCGAAGTTAGGCACATAGCCGGCAATAGAACCCATAATGTCCATAATACCGGAGTTACGGTTGCAGCGGGCACCCAGCATGGAGTTGGCATACACCACGGCGGAGGACTCTGCCCAGCTGAGGATCTCACCCATCTTGGGCTTGTTCCCCATCTGGTCCAGATAACAGGCACAGGTAAATGCGTCCCTATCCATCAGGCCCAACTGGCTCAATTGCTGCTCATACTGATCCTGGGTGGCGTACATGATCTTATTGAAAATAAAATTCTGCAGGAAGTTTGCAGGCACGTTTTTATCCAGCGGGCGGGGGTCCACGGAGAACTGCTGCTGGGAGATGGCACCGGCATCGATCAGCTGCTGCATCAGATCGAACACGGGCTTCATCATCTTCAGGCCAAAGGAAGTGACCAGGTGGTTATACTCAGAGGTAACAGGTACCATCTTATCTGCGCCAAAGGCTTCGCCGTACATCACCAGGGTCTTCATAACCTTGGCCATAGTTTCACCCTTGGAGCCACCCAGTATGGCCTGTTGTTCATCGGTTAAGTACATATTTTTGCTCCTTTACAATTATTAAAGAACACTTACAGCTTCATAGCCACGTCCCAGGCCTGCCAGATGACGGTACGCAGATTGCCAACCTTGGCGCAGTCGCCTACCAGATGGACGTGTTTTGCCTTCTCGACCAGAGGCTTGGGCTTGTAACCTGTAGACAGGATCACGCTGTCAGAGGCAATCTTGTACTGAGTTCCGTTCTTATCCTTGACCAACACACCGTCGTCCTGGATCTCGCACACGCCGGTCTCCAAATGCACGGGAACTTTGTTGACCTTGAAGAAGTCACGCAGGAAGCTGGTGTTTGCCAGGCAGATACCGGGTGTACAGATCAGATCGTCCAGCATTTCCACGATGGTGGGTTTCTTGCCCTGCAGATACAGCTCGTATGCGATCTCACAGCCGGTCAGGCCGCCGCCGATGATCACCACATTCTCGCCCACCTCCTGCTTACCCAGCAGGAAGTCAATGGCCTGGATGCTCTTCTCTACACCGGGTACGGGGATCCGGTTGGGATTAGAGCCGGTGGCAATTACGATCTCATCGGCTGCGATGGAGTCGATACCCTTGACCTCGGAGTTCAGCTTCACCTCGATGGAGGGGTACTTTGCGATCTCACGGCGGTACCAGGTGATCAAATCCCGGTCCTTCTCTTTGAAAGAGGGCGCTGCGGCGGCAATGAACACACCGCCCAGCTGGCCGCTCTTTTCGTACAGAGTGACTTTGTGACCGCGCTTTGCAGCCACGATGGCGGTCTCCATACCGCCAATGCCGCCGCCGATCACAGCAATGTTCTTTGCCTTGCGGGCAGGCTTGATGTAATGCTTTTGGGACTGCATGGTCTGGGCGTTGATGGCGCAGCGAGCCAGACCCATGGTATCCGTCAGATCCTGGGTATTGGCGTGACCCTTGGAGGAGGAGAAGTTGAAGCAGCCGCTGTGGCAGCAGATGCAAGGTCTGATGTCCTCGATCCGGTCTTCCATCAGTTTGGTCACCCACTCGCCGTCAGCCAGGAATTGGCGGGCAACGCCCACAGCGTCGATTTTGCCCTCGGCAACGGCCCAGGCACCCACATCCGGTTCCATACGGCCGGCGCAGACCACGGGAATGTCCACAAACTTCTTAATGTGGGATACATCCTCCAGGTTGCAGTTCTGGGGCATATACATAGGCGGATGTGCCCAGTACCAGCTGTCATAAGTGCCGTTGTCGGCATTAAGCATATCGTAGCCTGCGTCCTGCAGGTACTTAGCGGCCTTTTCGGACTCTTCCATATTACGGCCCACCTCGGTGTAGACTTCACCGGGGACAGCGCCTTCCCGGAAGCCCTTGACCTTGGACTCCACAGAATAACGCAGAGAGACGGGGAAATCGTCGCCGCAGACCTTCTTGATGGCCTGCACCACCTCTACGGGGAAGCGGTAGCGATTTTCAAAAGAGCCGCCGTATTCGTCCGTACGCTTGTTGGTCCACTCCATAGTGAACTGGTCCAGCAGGTAGCCCTCGTGGACAGCGTGGATTTCCACGCCGTCAACGCCAGCATCCTTACACAGCTTTGCGGTCTTGGCAAAGGGCTCGATGATCTCGTGGATCTGCTCCACGGTCATCTCGGGGGTGGTGATCTCCGGATCCCAGCGGGAGGGCAGCGGACTGGGGGATGCCAGTTCGTGGCTGGTATCGATTACAGGCTTGATGAGCTTACGCAGGAGCTTATTCTTATGCATCGGCGCGATCAGCTCGGTGATTGCCCAGCTGCGGCCCATACCGGCAGTCAGCTGGATGAACAGCTTGGCACCTGTCTCATGGATCTCGTCCATAAATTCCTTCAGATCCTGGAACATCTTGGGATTCTGCCACAACCACTTACCCCAGAAGGTATCCCTCAGAGGCGCAATACCGGGGATGATCAGCCCCACGTTATTCTGTGCACGTTCCAGGAACAGCTTAGCGGCCTCCTTGTCAAAATGACAGCCGGTCAACTCGAACCAGCCAAACAGAGAGGTGCCGCCCATAGGGCACATAACGATGCGGTTCTTGATCTCCACATTGCCGACTTTCCAGGGGGTAAATAAAGCTTCATACTTTGCATCCATACTGCTTTACACATCCTTTTCCTGTAATTTTTTGTATAAAAATACACTTTTAGTATAGCCAGGCCGGTATTTTCTGTCAAGGAAAAGTCGCGTTTCCCGTTTTTATTTTTATGAAGCAAACAGCATAAAAACCCCGGACAGAAGCCTCTGTCCGGGATTATCTGAGTATTTTACTTGCTGAACACTCTGCCCTTTTCGTTATAGCGCATAACCTTTGCAGGATTTCCGTAAACGACCGCATTGTCGGGCACATCCTTGGTCACAACAGAACCCATACCAATAATAGCATTTTCGCCGATGGTCAGACCGTTGCGGATGCAGGAGCAGGGACCCACATAGGTGTTTCTGCCGATCTTTGTATTGCCGCCTACGAAGGCCAGAGAAGAAATCACCACATTGTCACCAACGTCCAGATCGTGGCCCATAACCGCCTTGCCCTGGATCAGCACGTTATTGCCGAAACGGGACGCAGGGGGGAAACCGCTCTCCTTGTGCACTACCACGCCTTCTCCGCAGGTAGTGCTGCGAACCATAACAACATCGGGATGGATCAGACTCGTTACCTTTGCGCCTCGTGCGGAGACCTTCTTATAAACGAAGTCCTTGCCCGCAGGCTCGCCAATAGCCAGAATGAATTCGATACCGTCCAGACCGTACTTTTCGATTGCCTGGTCAAATCCCATAATGGGCAGATCCACCAGGGTTGTTCCGATCTTCTCGGGAGTATCATCGATAAACACGATATCCTCCCAACGATGGTGAGCTTTATTGATGATTTCGGCCAGATTTTCGTACTCCGTGCCCAAGCCGCTGGCACCATATACACCAAGAACCATTCTAATACCTCTCTCAGTTGATAATTCCAGCCGCCCTCATCTGAGCCAGCTGTTCACCCGTGTAGCCGTATTCCTTCAGCACATCTTCCGTATCCGT
Source organism: Faecousia sp. (assembly GCA_045546655.1). GTDB lineage: Bacteria > Bacillota > Clostridia > Oscillospirales > Oscillospiraceae > Faecousia. Next base: position 16,425 of record JAZQDH010000068.1, on the reverse strand, counting down.
ACCGATAGCCCTTGTAGGTTCAGTATGGAGCTCGCCGATGGAGTCCATCTCGATGGGACTGGAAGCGATTCTGTATTTTTTACCGGAGGGATATACCACTTCCTGGATGTACCCGTTTGCCAGAGCCTGTTCATCAAAGGACACTTCGCTGAAGTGCTGCATACGCACCATAGGAATGTCTGCTTCTCTTGCAAACGTCAGCCACTCCTCAGAGGTACGCTGCAGCATTGCGCCCTGAATAATGGCATACATTTCATCCGCATTGTCTCTTCTGGCATCAGCGGAGTTAAACTTGGGATCGTTGATCAGATCTTCCCTGCCAATGATAGAGAACACCTTGGCGATCAGCTTTTCCGCATAGCCGGCAGCAATATACACGTAACGGCCATCCTTACACTTGTAGTCACCGAATGCGACACCGTGGGTCTCACGGGTCCGGGGATACACGGTAAAGTCCTCGCCCTGAGTAGCGATCTGCATTGCGCCCATAGCAAAAATACCGTTGTGGAACAAAGAAGATCTGACATAGTCGCCCTTACCGGTCTTTGTCCGGTTAAACAGCGCGGAGCAAACCTCGGTAGCCAGGGTTATGCCGGTGAAATTGTCACCCACGGAAGATGGGGGAAATACTGGATGGTAATCATCGGACAGGGGTGCCATATCCAGCAGGAAGCCGGTTCTGGCCCAGAATGCGGTATGGTCAAAGGCCGGATTGTTGGCGTCAGGACCCTTCTCGCCATAGCCAAGGCCGATGGCGTAGATCAGCTTGGGATACTTGTCCTTGACAGATTCGTAGTCCAGACCCAGGCGCTTCAGTGCCTGCACACGCATGTTGGTCACAAACACGTCCGCGGTCTCCAGCATCTGGTGGCAGGCAGCCAGACCTTCCGCTGTCTTCAGATTCAGAACGATATGTCTTTTTCCGGTATTGTTGATGTCGTAGCCCGGGTTTTCCTCATCGGTGAACTTCCAGGGGCAGCTTGCCTTGCCGGTGTCTCTCCAGACATTGCCGGTATTGCGCTCGATCTTGATAACGTCCGCACCCATATCCGCCAGGATTCGTGCGCAGACAGGGGCAGAAACGTAGTCTGCCAATTCAATAACTTTTATTCCAGAAAGCGGCTTTTCCATAATGCCTAGTTTTCTCCTTTTATGTTCTGATCCCGGTTCTCAAAAAACACATCCAGCCCACTGCTGCGCTCCGTGTGAAACTCAGCGCAGTTGTTTTTAAGGATATCCACGAAGGTCTCCACGTCACGGGGTCTGCAAACGCTTACCCGCTTTTTGCCGCCGGCTGTGTAATATACCTTTACCATATTGCGCTGGGTGATGTTGATGAAGGAATCACGTCCAGCCGCGTCATAGTTAAATACCGCGTCGTAGGGTATGTTTGTTTTTTTCCGAAATCTGTGTGCAATTTCCAGTGATGTTTCTGTAAAACAGTACCTTTCGGGTATGATTCCAAATACAACGATAATCATACCGATCAGCGCAAGAGGGATAATCAAAAACAGCATATCCATTCCATATCGGATCTGATTCCACAGGAATATAGCCAGCATGATTACATCGCACACCAACGCGGCCTTATCTGTGCCGCTGGCCTGCCCCTGTATGGTAAGCTGCTTTACAGCCTTCACTATATTTTGTTCGTTTTCTTTATTCATGCTCATATTCCAAAGGGAAATGACATGCTACAAAATGGCCGGGTCTGACTTCCACCAGCTTGGGATCGGAAGCGGTACACTTCTCGCAGCAATGGTCGCAGCGCTTGGCAAAACGGCACTCATCCGGCAGGTTCACAGGAGATGTGATCTCACCCTTGAGCAGGATGCGCTTTCTCTTACTGTCCAGTCTGGGTTCGGGAATGGCGGACAGCAGCGCCCGGGTGTAAGGATGCATAGGGTGGGCAAACAGCTCTTCCGCAGGGGCCTTTTCCACCAGCTGGCCCAGGTACATAACCGCGATCTCGTCAGCAAAATAATAGATGACGGAAAGGTCGTGGGTAATAAAGATGTAAGTAAGGCCACGCTCCTTTTGCAGCTTTTTCAGCAGGTTCAGGATCTGGGCCTGGATGGAAACATCCAGTGCGGAGACCGGCTCGTCACACACGATAAACTTGGGATCGAGAGCCAGCGCTCTGGCGATGCCCACACGCTGGCGGCGGCCACCATCCAGTTCGTGGGGATAGGAGTTGTACAGACGGGGGGAAAGGCCCACAGTCTCCATCAGCTCCAGCACCCGCTGTTCCAGCTTCTTCTTGTTCCTAATCAGACCCGCATTGACGATCGGCTCACTGATGAGCTTGTTGATGGGCATTTTGGGGTCAAGGGAAGAGAATGGATCCTGGAAAATGATCTGCATATCCTTACGCATTGCCCGCATTTCACGGCGGTTCAGCTTGGAGATATCCTTGCCTTCAAACAAAACCGTGCCGGAAGTGGGCTCCAGCAGGCGCAGAATGGTCCGGCCGGTGGTGCTCTTTCCGCAGCCGGATTCGCCTACGATGCCCAGGGTCTTACCCTGTTCGATGGCGAAGCTGACTCCGTCCACTGCGTGCAACTTGCCCTTGGGGGTATCAAAATATTTTTTGAGATCTTTTACCTCAAGCATATATTCACTCATGCAGTGTAACACCTCTCAATATGGAATCCGGGTTCATCATAGCGGCAGCAGGTAATCATATGCGTGCCGCTCAAATAGGTTTCTTTAGGCAGCTCCTGCCTGCACCGCTCGGTTGCGTAGGGACAGCGTTCAGCAAACGCACAGCAAGTATCGTAGGGGCTGGTGGGGTCAGGAATCAAGCCCTTAATGGGCTTGGGTTCGTGGCTGCGGTCAGACAGATCGGGCAGAGAATTGAACAGCCCCTCGGTGTAAGGATGGCTGGTTCTGTTGAAGATATCCTCCAGCGTACCCTTCTCTACAATGCGTCCGGCGTACATAACCGCCACCTCATCGCAGGTCTCCGCCACGATGCCAAGATCGTGGGTGATCATAATCATAGAGGTCTTGAATTCCTCTTTCAGCTTTTTCATCAGATCCAGCACCTGTGCCTGGATCGTCACGTCCAGGGCAGTGGTGGGCTCATCGGCAATCAGAATATTTGGATGGCAGGCCAGGGCGATTGCGATCACCACACGCTGCTTCATTCCGCCGGAGAACTGGTGGGGATACTCCCCTGCTCTGTCGCCGGGAATACCTACGGTCTCCAGCATCTTCTTTGCCAGCTCATAGGCCTCTGCCTTAGTGACATCCTCGTGGATGGCGATGGATTCGGCGATCTGGTCGCCCACGGTCATCACCGGGTTCAAGGAGGTCATAGGATCCTGGAAGATCATTGCGATCTCGTTGCCGCGCATCATTTCCAGTTCCTTTTCCGACATTGTCATAATGTCTTTGCCGTTAACAAGGATCTCACCTTCAGTGATCACACCGGGAGGGCAGGAGATCAGCTTCAGCAGAGACAGAACGGTTGTTGTCTTACCCGCACCGGTCTCGCCCACAAGGCCAAGGGTCTGCTGCTCTTTCAGCGCCAGATTCACACCGTTCACAGCATACACTTTTGCGTCGTCTGTATCAAATCTGACGTGCAGATTATTGATTTCAAGAACATTTTTATTTTCCATAGCATTCACCTCACCGCTTCAGCTTGGGGTCCAGCGCGTCACGCAGACCGTCGCCGATCTGGTTGATGGCCAGCACCAGGACCAGGATCGCCAGGCCGGGGAAAATAACCAGATGGGGATAGCTGCGCATCTGGCTTCTGGCATCGGCCAGCATCGCACCCCATTCAGGGGTAGGGATCGGCACGCCCAGGCCCAGGAAGCTGAAACCGGCCGCGCCCACGATACAGCCACCAATACGGGTGGTGACCTGCACCAGGATGGGGGACAGGGCGTTGGGGATCACGTGCTTAAGGATGATCTTGAAGTCGCTGACGCCCATAGCGCGGGCGGCCTCGATGTACTCGTTATCGCGGACCGTCATAATGGCCGCTCTTGCATTTCTGGTAAAGTGGGGAATGGTCGCCAGACCCTGTGCCAGCAGCAGATTGCCCAGATTGATGCCAAATGCGGAGACGATAACGATCGTCAGCAGCATATTGGGGATCATCAGCAGCAGCTCCACGATTCTCATAGTCACGTTCTCGATCTTGCCACCGTAGTAGCCGGCGATAGAGCCAAACAGGATACCAAAGAAAGTGGAGATCAACGTAGAGCCGAAGCCGATCAACAGAGAGTAACGGGTGCCGTAGAAGACACGGGCCAGCACATCACGGCCCATATGGTCCGTACCAAACAGATGCTCCAAGCAGGGCTTGAGCAGCCGCTGGCTGCCGTTCATACCGGTGATATCTGTATCATAGTCCCAGATAAAACTGGAGGTAATGGCAATTATGATAAACGCGCACAGCACACACAGTCCAATTACCGCGCCCTTGTTCTTTGTGTACTGACGCCAGATCTGCTTGGATCTTTTTGTTCCGGTGGCATTGACCATAGCAATAGTTTCCAGGTCCTTCTGTCTATTCTGGTTTTTTATGAAATTGATATATCCCATATGCTTAACCTCTCTTATATCTGGCCTTAATGCGGGGATCCACAAAGGCATAGAGCATATCAACCGCCAGCAGGATAACAGCCGTCAGAATACTGACCAGGACAATGTTACAGGTCGCGGACATAAAGTCATTGCTTCTGATACAGGTAACCGTGTGCATACCAACACCGGGCCAGGAGAACACGGTTTCGATCACCGTAGTACCGCCCAGCAGTATAGAAAACTGGCTACCTACAATGGTAATGATGGGAATCAGCGCATTTTTCAGTGCATGCTTGAGGATGACCTTCTTCTCGGGAACGCCCTTTGCCCGGGCAGTACGCAGATAATCCGCGCGAATCTGATCCACCATAGACGAGCGGGTCATACGGGTCACCAGAGCCGCGTCGTTGATGGCAGAGCAGAACATAGGCATCAGCAGACACAGGAAAGTACCGTCATCACCACCGGAGGGCAGGACCTTGAGCTTAACAGCAAAGAACACAATTAGCAGCAGGCCCAGCCAGAAGGTAGGCATAGAAATGCCCAGCATTGCGGTAGAGGAAAGGATCGTGTCGATCCACGTATTCTGTTTGACCGCGGCGATAATACCGAAGGGTATGGCAATCAGCACCGTCAGCGTGATGGACGCAAAGGCAAGCTTAACCGTGTGGGGGATACGCAGAGCAAACTCCTCCCAGCAGTCGTCACCGTACAGGCCCTCACCGAAATCGCCCCGCAGGACCACGTCAGAGATCCAGCGGCCAAAACGAACCGTGATGGGATCATTCAGGCCCATCTGCTCGCGCATCTGTTCGATTTGCTCCTCTGTTGCAAAGTCGCCAGCCTTAGTACGGGCCGGGTCACCGGTCATACTCATCAGCCAGAAAACCAGAAATGACACGATCAGAAGAATAGGAATGAGCGTCAAAACGCGTTTTACGAAATATTTGAACATGAGTATTGATCACTCCCATTTAGCGGATACCCGCAGATATCCCAAATCTCAGAAAAACCTCCCCATGCTGTTGACTTTTACATGGGGAGGTAATTCACCTCTTGGTTATTCGAATAATTAGTTCACAGTCTTGTAGACAGTAGACCAGTCGCAGGCGTTATCGGAACCGCCCAGGTAGCCGCCGCCCACGTTGGGATTCTTACCAATCCAAACGTTGCTGTATACTAGGGGGAACAGGGGCACGTTATCAGCAACCCACTGCTGAACATCGCCAAATGCGGAGACCATATCGTCCCAATTGGTCTGTGCGGATACGTTATCCTGCAATGCTTCGTACTCATCGGATTCGAAGCCAAACACGTTGGAAGAGCCGCCGCGGTACAGGAAACGGTTGTAGTTGTACAGCAGAGCGCCGCGGTAGGAGGCGTAGTCCAGGAACATATCGTAGCCGTCCTGGGCAGCCTTGAAGGTGGTCCAGTTGGTGCCGTCGATCAGACGCAGCTCAACCTCAACACCAGCCTGACGCAGACACGCCTGAATAACTTCAGCTGCGGCAGCAGTAGCACCGGCATAGTAAACCAGTGTCAAATTGGTAACACCCTTCTCCTTCAGAGTTGCGGCACCAGCCTCGGGGTCGTACTCCAGGCCCTTAACAGAGTCGGAATAACCCAGACCGCTGGGAGCGCAGAAGTTGGTGGACTTAACTGCCAAGCCTTCCCATGCGATGTTCACGATGGAGTCCTTGTCGATGCACTGTGCGATGGCACGGCGAATCTCAACATCGTTCATATCCACGTTCTTGGAGCCGTAGTTAAAGCCCATATAATAGGATGCGCAACCGGTCTTCAGTTCAGTAACCAGATTGGGGTCGCTGTCAATGGTAGCAAAGTCAGCCTCGTTCAAGTTGTTACTGAAGTCGATCTCACCTGCCTGCAGAGCTGCCGCCAGAGCATTCTTCTCACCGTAATTCTTGCAAGCGATGTACTTAGTCTTGTAGTCCTCCTTGTTGCGCCAGTAGTTGTCGTTACGGGTAGCAACGAAAATCTGGCCGGAGACAGTCTGCTCAGCATCGTAATAGTAGGGGCCGGTGCCGATCACAGAACCCTCAGCGTGACCCAGGGTCTCGATGGCGTTCTTGGAGTAGACCTTCATCTCCATATAAGCGGGGAAGTCGGGCATGGGCTGCTTCAGAATAAACTTGATGGTGTGCTCGTCAATGATTTCCACCTCCTGGGCGTACTCGCCGGCAGTGAAAGTCTTGACAACGTTCATAGCGCCATCCAGGTTTGCAGCGTACAGGTAAGTGAACTTAACGTCCTCAGCAGTGAAAGGATCGCCGTTGTGGAATGTAACACCTTCCTGTAGGTAGAAGGTCCACTCAGTGTTATCTTCGTTGTTTTCCCACTTGTGAGCCAGCTCGGGGTCAATTGCGCCAGTCTCGGGGTTGTTGTAAACCAGGGTATCAAAAGTCATATTGGTGAACCACTCGGTCTGGGAGGAGGTGCCGCCGTAGGGATCTGCGGTATCCAGGTCACCCACACGGCCGTTGTAGACCCACTCAGCGTATTTTACTTCACCGTTGTTTTCAGCAGGTGTATCTGCATTGTTCTCAGCGGGCTTTCCGCAAGCACACAGAGAAAGTACCATAACCAGTACCAAAATCAAAGAAATAAGCTTCTTCATGACATTACGTCCTTCCTTCAATGTTATAAGCATCTTTTCGACACCATATTAGTATACCTTATTCGGAGAATCCTTTCAACCAACCTTTGGTTTACTTTGGTGGCATACCGCCGATCTTGATTTGTTCATACTAATGGGTATTTCCAGTTAATTCCAGGAGTTTTTCTTCGCTGATAATACCCTTTTTATAGGCAATCTCCTCCAGACAGCCTATCTGCAGATTGCTTCTTCCCTGATAGATCCTGACAAACGCGGCAATGTCCAGAAGATCGTCCGCAGTCTCCATATCCAGACACACCATACCCCTTCCAAGGGTTCTTGTGGTGGAAATTTCGTAAAGATATTCGGGATTTTTCCTGTAAATAGGCATATATTCCGCCGGGCAGAACAAAAACGGCGCCTTTGCGTACTCGGGAGCCAGCGCGATCACAGATTCCGACACCATCGCGCCCTGGAACTGGCGGGTCAGGTCAGAGCCGAAAAGAAAGCAAGGCCTGTTCAAAATCATCAAATCGTGGTTTGCGCAGGACTCAAAATCAAAGGAAAACCGGAAACCCAGGTCCTTAAAAAGTTCCTGCTTCAGGTATTCTTGATTCTCCTCCGAACACAATACGCAGATCTGTCTGACATCCAGGAGCAGGTAGTGCATCAGCATAAAGTAAACCATTGGTTTATCATAGGCCTTTTGCCGCAGGTCTACCCGGTGATTTCTCAAATCAATCAGGCCCATCCAACCCTCGTGAGGATGCTTCCCTCCGGGGCTCAGCAACAGGGACATATCCGCGCCCAGGAGCAGCGAGAGCTTGGGCAGCAGAGAGACATCCGGAAGGCTCAGTCCCCGTTCCCATTTCGACACCGCCTTATCGGTGATGTGGAGGGCCTCTGCCAGGGTTTTTTGGGTAAAGCCGGCTTCTCTGCGCAGCTCAGCGATGATATTACCTTTTTTAGACATTCAATTCACCATCCTGCCAACATTCCAAAACATTCTTACGTTTCATTCTAAGTATATTATAAGAAAAAAACGGGGAAAAGCAACTATAAATACGAAATGCGGCCTATGGTGTCACAATCCAGTCCGGGAAGCACAGCGCTAGCTGTCCCAAAAATTCCGCTTTGGTGCAGTTGCCGCCAAAATATCCGTGGGTGCAATTGTGGAATATTCCAAAATTTTTTGGGTTTATTGACCTGTTAAAGGCCCATATGGTATAGTATTTAGGTAAAAACTCGCATTGAAAGGAATTACACACTTATGCCTACAAAAACGCTTCTGACCCAGGCCCGCTTCGCAAAGCAGGGCGAAACCCCTGCCGTGGTCGCTCTGCCTCATACCTGGAACGCTCTGGACGGCCAGGACGGTGGCAACGACTATTGGCGCGGCATCGGTGTTTATGACATTGAACTGCCCTCCCCCACTGCTGGCAAGCGTCAGTATATCGAATTCCAGGGCGCAAACCACGTGGCAACCGTTTATTGCAATGGCCGTGAGCTGGGCACCCACAAGGGTGGCTTCTCTACCTTCCGCTTTGACCTGACCGATGCTATGAAAGCCGAGGGCAATGTACTGACCGTGGTGGTCACCAACGCAAAGAGCGATGTTTATCCCCAGAATGCCGACTTCACATTCTACGGTGGTCTGTACCGTGACGTAAACTTCATAGAAGTCAATGACACCCACTTTGACCTGCTGCTGGACGGCACTGACGGCGTGTTTGTCACGCCCCACAACGTGGGCAAGACCCGTGTGGATCTGTTCCCCGTGAACGCAGAGGGTGCTACCGTCTGCGTAAAGCTGAAGGATGCCGAAGGCAATGTGGTTGGCAGTGCAGAGACCGAGGCGATGGCACACACCCACGTTCTGATCGACGTGAAAGAACCCCATCTGTGGAACGGTATGGCAGATCCCTACTGCTACACCTGCGAAGCCAGCCTGGTTGCGGACGCAGAGGTATTGGATGTGGTGGAAGTCACCTACGGCTACCGCTCCTTCCACGTTTGCCCCAACACCGGTTTCTGGCTCAACGGTAAGAACGTGCCTCTGCACGGTGTCTCCCGCCACCAGGACCGTCTGGACAAGGGCTGGGCCATCTCCAAGGCTGATCACGAGGAGGACATCGCTCTGATCAAGGAATTGGGCGCCAACACCATCCGTCTGGCCCACTACCAGCACGATCAGTATTTCTACCACCTGTGTGACAAGACCGGTTTCGTCCTGTGGGCCGAAATTCCCTTCATCTCCCAGTTCATCACCACCGAGGAGGCCTATAACAACACCATCTCCCAGATGACCGAGCTGGTTGACCAGAACTACAACCACCCCGCCATCTGCTTCTGGGGCATCTCCAACGAGATCCTTATCGGTACTGACCGGGAAGACCTGCGCCAGAATCTTCGTGACCTGCACGAGCTGGCAAAGTCCATGGACCCCAGCAGACTGACCACTATGGCACAGGTCTCTATGACTCCCATGGATTCCGAGCACAACTTTATCACCGATGTGGTCTCCTACAACCACTACTTCGGCTGGTACGGCGGAGAAGTGGAGGACAACGGTCCCTGGCTCGATAAGTTCCACGCAATGCACCCCGACCGCTGCCTGGGCGTTTCCGAGTACGGCGCCGAGAATATTCTGTCCTGGCACACCGCCGAGCCCGAAAACCACGATTACACCGAGGAATACGCAAACCACTACCACCAGGAGATGCTGAAGACCTTCGCGCAGCGCCCCTTCCTGTGGAGCACCCACCAGTGGAACTGCTTCGACTTTGCCGCCGATGCCCGTAACGAGGGTGGCGTACAGGGCCGCAACAACAAGGGGCTGGTCACTTACGACCGCAAGACCAGGAAGGATGCCTACTACATCTACAAGGCTTGGTGGAATCCGGAGCCTATGGTATTCGTCTCCGGCGGCCGCTTTGTCAACCGCGCCCCCGGGGAGCGTAACGTGATCGTCTACACCAACTGCGACGAAGTTACGCTGGTGGTAAACGGCGCTGATGCGGCCACCAAGAAAGCCGTTGATCATATGATCGTCTTTGAAAACGTGGAGCTGAGGGACGGCGCAAACACCGTCACCGCATACGCAGGCGATGTGAAGGCCAACGAGATCACCCTTTGCGGTGTTGCTGAGCACGACTACGCCTACGATCTGCCCGACGGCAACCAGGGTGTCAACTGGTTTGACGATCCCAAGCTGGTGGAAATGAAGAAGGCATTCAAGTATCCCAAGGACGCTTTCTCCATCAAGGACAAGATGGGCGCACTGATGGACAACCCCGAGACCGCAAAAATTCTGAACGGTCTGATGCAGGCCTTTATGAGTGGCAACTCTATGATGGCCTCTATGGGCGAAATGAGTGCAGAAATGATGAGCTTTATGAGAAATATGCGTCTGTCCGACGCTCTGAAGATGGCCGGAGATGCAGTTCCTATGGAAATGAAGCTGCAGCTGAACCTGGCGCTGAACCAGATCAAAAAGTAAATCGCATAAAAAATAAGGGTGCTGTCCGCGCCCTTATTTTTTACTGTTGATTATAATACTCTTCCAGACACCAGTTGTTGGTATGCAGAATTTCCGCCAGCTCTGTGCCCACAAAACGCACGTGCCAGGGTTCGTAAGTAGTACCGGTAAGCTCCTGCTTATCCTCCGGATAACGGACAATGAAGCCATAGCGCCAGCTGTTTTCGGCCATCCATTCGTGGGCAGCAAAGCCGTCGATGTCCACGGCAAGGCCCAGCTGATGTTCGCTATAACCGGGTTTGGCCACCTCTCTGGACACGCGGGCAATGGCATTTTCCTTAGAATCGCCCTCTTCCATATACTTCGCCACCCGGTTGTCCCAGATCTGCTGCTGCTCCTGGGTGCTGCGATAAGCGGAATTGATGCCTGTCTCATTCCCTGCCTCCCGGCAGTCCGCAAGCATCTGCACAAACAGACTGTAACAACGTGCGTCCACCATCCAGCCGTTCTCCACCTCAACGGGGTAAACAGTCCACTTGTTAGGTACCGGATTGTCCTTTCCGATCAGCATCTCGCAGTTTTCATCAAAGGGAAACTCCTCATCAACTGCATCCGAAAGCGCTTTGCCCACCACCTGGGCGCCATTTTCCTCAAAGTATAGATACTGGCCGTCCATCAACTGCCAGCCGGTGAGCATCACACCCTCTTCGTTGAAGAAATAGCGATTTCCCTCCCGTTCGATCCAGCCGGTGGCAGGGACACCGCTGGCCTTGAGAAGATATCGGTTTCCGTCCAGATCCAGCCAACCGGTCTGCATCGCGCCGTGTTTGCCCAGATAGTAGGTATGTCCATCCACCTGTTGCCAGCCGGTGCGAACCGCACCATCGTCGCCCAGATAGTAGCGCTCCCCTTCCCAGACGACCCAACCGGTTTTCTTAACACCCTTGGAGGTGAACAGATAGCGCTGTCCATCCAGTTCGAACCAACCGGTGGCCATAGCACCGTCTTCCGCAAAATAGAAATCCTTACCATTAAGATTCTGCCAGCCGGTCTGCAAAACACCCTGTTCGTTCAGATAGAAGACCGATTCCTCCAAGGTCAGCCAACCGCTGCAATGAATGCCTTCCTGGGTGAAGTAATGGGTACCGTCCTCCATTTCCTGCCAGCCGGTGGCCATAGAGCCGTTGCCGTCAAAGAAATAGGTATTGCCGCTCAGTTCCTGCCAACCGGTAATGGGCTCGCCCCAATAATCCCGATAGCAGATCTTCGCCTTCTCATTCTGGTCCCAGCCCTCCCGGCTCAAAAAAGGAACACGGCCCTGGTCATACAGAACATAGGTAACCGCTGCGGCCGCCACGATCACAAGCAGGATCACAGCCAGTGTGATCTTTATACTCTTTTTCACGTTTCTGCCTCCTAATTTTTTAACACTCGGCATATCATAGCACACCGATCCCACAAATACAAGAAAAACACCGCTAAAAGCGGTGTTTTTTCTTGTTAATTACATTTTATTTCATATCTGCCGCGGCATTTTCCGCTGCCAAACAGGCTTTATACCGGGTCAGATAGGAGGCAAAGCCTTCCACACCGGCAGAATCGGGATCCACGCAGGTACTCTTGGCGGAGACAAATACCCGGTTGGTCAAGTAGTCTTCCATGGTCTCGCCTTCAGCCTTGCGCAGCATGAAGGCTGCTAACAGTGCCATACCCCAAGGACCGCCCTCGCCCGCCGTCTCCATAGCGGTGATGGGCACGTTCAGCGCATTTGCCAGAATCTGCTGGCCTACACCAGCAGTCTTGAAGAATCCGCCGTGTCCCAGCAGCGTGTCGCTCTCCACCTGTTCCTCGGTGCGGAGCATATCCATACCGATCTTCAAGGTGGCGATGGCTCCGTTGAGCTGGGAACGCATAAAGTTGGCGATGGTCATCTTACTCTCGGGCAGACGGACCACCATCGGTCTGCCGTTTTCCGTAGCAGTCAGCGGCTCGCCGGCAAAGTAGTTGAAGCTGATAATGCCGCTGCAATCGGGATCGCCCTCCAGGGCCTTGGTGAACAGGGTTGTGTAGAGCTTATTCATATCCACCTCAAAGCCCATTGCCCGCTGGGCATCGGCAATCAGATTCACCCAGGCGTCGATCTCTGAGGAGCAGGTGTTGGTATGGGCCATTGCAACGGTCTTGCCGGAGGGAGTGGCCACCACGTCGATCTCGGGGTAGTAATTCTTTAGGGGACGCTCCAGCACCTGCAGAGAGAATGCGGAAGTGCCGGCGGAAATGCTGCCGGTTCTGGGCAGGACTGCGCCAGTGGCCACCATTCCGGTGCCGGCATCGCCCTCGGGAGGACACATAGGGATTCCGGCTTCCAGCGTGCCGGTTTCGTCCAGCAGACGGGCGCCTGCCTCTGTCAGAACACCGGCCTGCTCGCCGGCCCGCAGAACCCGGGGCAGGATCTGGCGGAGCTTCCAGGGAAAACCACAGGGAGCAACCAATTCGTCAAACTGGGCGATGCATTTGGCATCAAAGTCCCCGATGGTATCGTCATAGGGGAACATACCGGACGCCTCTCCAACACCCATAGCGTTCACTCCGGTAAGGTTATAGTGAATATACGCGCTTAAAGTGGTGAGCTTTGCAATGTCCTTAACGTGGGCTTCCTTGTTCAGGATCGCCTGGTACAGGTGGGCAATGCTCCAGCGCTGGGGGATATTGAATTGGAACAGTTCCATCAATTCCTTGGCAGCAGGACCGGTGATGGTATTTCTCCAGGTTCGGAAAGGCGCGATCTGCTTATCGTCCTTATCCAGCACCAAATAGCCGTGCATCATACCGGAGATACCAATGGCACCCACCCGGGTCAAAGGTACGCCCAGTTTCGCTTCCGCATCCCTCTTAAGATTCCCATAGCAGGCCCGGACACCCTTGATGGCATCCTCCAGCTTATAGGTCCAGACACCGTCTTCCAAATCGTTTTGCCAGGCATAAGAGCCGGAGGCCACCGGCAGATGGTTTTCATCGATCAGCACTGCCTTGATACGGGTAGAGCCCAATTCCAGGCCTAAAATCAATTTGTTCAGGTCCACTTTCATCGTTTTCTCCTTAATAGAAGGAAAACCTCCCAACTGGGAGGTCTTCCGGAAATTTGAAAATCAGATAGCCTTAGCGTTTGCCAGCAGATAAGCCTCAGCCTGGGGATTCCACAGGTTGTTGTTTTCCTTGCACAGACGATCCAGCTCTGCAAACATGGGATCGGTCTTGCCCAGCTCCTCAAAGTCGGAGATAGCAGTCAGGGGCAGGTCGATCTGGTTGTAGATGAGCTTCTTGCCGCCGGGGATCTTGGGCAGGTTCAGCGTGGTGTCCACGACAGCGTTCAGGCCGCCGATATGGGTGACCAGGCCGGAGGGATTCAGCTTGCCGGCGTTCATCATCGCGATAGCTTCCTGCATATCGTTGGTATTGCCACCGGAGGTGCCAACAACGTGGGTGTACAGGTAGTGGACATTGTACCAGTTGAAGGGGGCCTTGAACTTGGAGTCGGTGGGGCCTGCGAAGAAGTTCAGGCAGCCATCGAAGCCCAGGATATCGTCAGCCTGCTCGATAACGGGCTTGACGGGAGCGAAGCAGATGACATCGTCATAGCCGCTGCCGCCAGACAGTTCACGCAGGTACTCGGTAGCGTTCTCCATACGGGTGTTGACGTAGTGCAGCTCGATACCGTTTGCCTTTGCCTCTTCCACGGTGTAGATGGAAGCAGCACGCTCCAGACGGGCTTCGTCGATATCGGTGACGACCAGCAGGCTGGGCTTGCGGTCGCAGTGGATAGCGTAGTCGATAGCAGCCAGACCCATAGGGCCAACGGATGCCAGCATAGCCATCTTGCCGCCCTCCTTGATGCCCATCTCATGGACATAGGAACCGGCCTTGGTGTGGTACATAGCGTGGAAGGTGCCGATGACGCAGCTCAGAGGCTCAGCCAGAGAACCGAAGTAGGAGGTTTCGGAGTCATAGGGCAGCAGGCAGTTTTCCAGCAGGGTCTCGATGGGGACGTTGCCGTACTGGGCATCGCCGCCGCAGAACTGATAGGAATAGCCGGGAGCTTCCTGAGAGCCGTTGTGATAGTGGGCAGGCTGGATGACAAACTTGTCGCCGACCTTATACTTATGCTTCCAGTTTTCGCCGACTTCCACGATATCGCCGCAGAATTCGTGACCCACGATGGTGGGGGTCAGGTCGCAGCGGTCGGGAACGCGCTTGTGCTCGCCGCCTTCGATGGCAGCCTTGTAGCTGGACATGCAGAGGCTATCGGAGACCACACGGATGCGAACGTCATCCGGGCCGATTTCGGGCAGATTCACTTCGTCCAGGCGCAGGTCCTGCTTGCCATGGATACGGACAGCTTTCGTAATCATAATGTTTTCCTCCTGTATCTGATGGTTATTTGTTTTCATGTTCAATGAGCTTCCACGTGGCGTCGATGAGATTCTGGAACATGGGGTTCTCCATCGCGCGGATGATGAAGCTCTGACGGGGCGTGTTGATATCCTCGCCGGAGATCTGGAACATGCCGTAGGCATCGCAGAGGCTGCGAAGGCGTTTCAGCTGGGCAGGGGTATTTCTCGTGGGCATGTAGGTCACGGCCTTGACGCCCTCTTCCTTCAGACATTCAAAGACGTCAACGAGATAGTCGTCTTCAAACTTCTGTGCCTTCTTGTCGCCGGTGACGCTGTCGCCCACGTCGCCGAGATAGGCATAGCAGAGATAGGCATCCACATCGGCGCAGAGCTTGACCATGTCCTTCAGCTTGGGGCATTCCTCCGTGGCATCGATGAAGATCTGCGGCACAAAGGCACCCTTGAGGATGCCCAGCAGGTCATACTCATAGAAGGGATACTCGGTGTCCTTCATCTGCTGCTTCTGCTTTTCGGAAAGGGTCAGACCCATTTCTTCCAGCTTCCGCACCATGGCATCGCCCTTGCCGACCTGTTCGGTCAGCTTGATGGCGAGGGCATACATCAGATGGCGCTCCGTCACGCCGCCGTTTTCAGCAGCCATGGACAGCGGCAGCACATCACGGTCGTAATCGAGGCCGATAGTGGGCAGCAGCGCGTTGATCTTCTCCGTCATCTTGCGGTTGCGGGCATGGCGGGCAGCCTGATAGGGACGGAAGAATTCGGTCAGGGTTTCGATCTTGTCATGGGGTACGGACTGGATGGTCATGTAGCTGACGCCGACCTGATCGGGGTTGTTGGTGCGGCGGCCCTCCAGGCGGGTACCTTCCATGGAGACGCGGGCTTCCATGCCGATGGTCACCGGCATATCGATGATCTTCGCGGCCTCAATGAATTCCTCGGCGCCGGAAATGGAATCATGGTCGATGATGCCGGCGGTGCAGAGGCCTTCCATACGGGCGGCATAGACCGCAGCCGTGGGAGAATAAGGCGAGAAGGAATAGGTGGTATGGATATGGTTGTTGATATACTGCGGCACCATGGGCGGGAACTCGGCGGTCTTGACGACCTCTTTCAGGTTGGCAAGACGTTCCTCGCGGGTCGGCGCGTTCAGCAGATTCAGAACAGAAATATCGATCATAGGGCCACCTTATCAGTTCAGCATGACCTGACCACCGGTAACGGGAATGGCCTGACCGGTTTCATACTTCTGCTCGACACAGTACATGACGGCACGGGCAACGTCGATGGGCAGGCAGCCGCGGATCAAGGGAACCTTCGCCACGTAGAAGCGGCGGACATCCTCGACGGTCTTGGCGGCGGGAACCTAGCCAGCTTCC
>JAZQDH010000067.1:0-2240 GCA_045546655.1 Faecousia sp. | reverse complement strand
TACATCGGCAGCGACCATACCGAGGTCATCATCTCCAAGAAAGATGTGCTGGCTGCACTGGAACCTGTGGTCGAGCTGCTGGGCACTTTCGATATTACGACGATCCGGGCCAGTATCGGTATGTATCTGGTCTGCAAATACATCCATGAAAATACTGACATTCGGGTGCTGCTTACCGGCGAGATCTCCGATGAGCTGTTTGGCTATAAATACACAGATTTTGCACCGTCAGCCGAAGCGTTCCAGCTTGAAGCACAGAAACGGATCCGCCAGCTGCATATGTACGATGTGCTTCGGGCTGACCGCTGTATCAGCGTCAACTCCTTGGAAGCCAGAGTGCCCTTTGGTGATCTGGACTTTGTGAAGTATGTTATGGCTATCGATCCGGAAATGAAGCTGAATAAGTATCGCAAGGGTAAGTATCTGCTTCGCCATGCCTTTGAAGGACAGGGTTACTTGCCGGATGAAATCCTGTGGCGTGAAAAGGCAGCCTTCTCCGATGCGGTGGGACACTCCATGGTGGACTACCTGAAGGAATATGCAGCGAAGGCTTATACGGATGAAGAATACGAGCAAAAGCGTGAATCCTTCACCCATGCCCAGCCCTTTACAAAGGAATCCCTTCTCTACCGTGAAATCTTTGAAAAGTACTATCACGGTCAGGGGCAGATGATCGTAGATTTCTGGATGCCGAATAAGGAATGGGAGGGCTGCAATGTAACAGATCCCTCAGCCCGTGTCCTTTCTAACTACGGTGCCAGCGGCAAATAAAGCGGGCAGGCCCGCAGCCAATTCCCACGATACCCGGGCGGTTTTCGTTACGCATCCTGATTGTGCCCGGTATCGTTACCATGTCAATCATACTGGAGGAGTCATTATGGAAAAGAAAGAACAGCTTTACGAAGGCAAGGCCAAGAAGGTATTTGCCACAGAGGATCCGCAGCTGCTGATCGTGCAGTACAAGGATGATGCTACTGCCTTTAACGGCGTGAAAAAGGGTACCATCGTCGGCAAGGGCATCATCAATAACCAGATGAGCAACCGGCTCATGGCAATGCTGGAGTCAGAAGGCGTCCCCACCCATTTTGTCCAGGAGTTGAGCCAGCGGGAAACACTGGTAAAGAAGGTCAGCATTGTCCCATTGGAGGTCATCGTTCGCAACATTGCCGCCGGCTCCTTCTCTAAGCGCTACGGTGTGGATGAGGGTGTTGTATTCGATCAACCTACCATTGAATTTTCCTATAAAAACGATGAGCTGGGTGATCCGCTGCTGAACACCAAGCACGCCTTGGCACTGAAGGTGGCGACCCCGGAGGAGATCGAGACCATCGAACGGTATTCCCTGAAGATCAACGAGGTGCTGAAGGCCTGCTGGCTCTCCTGCGGCGTCATTCTGGTAGATTTTAAGCTGGAATTTGGAAGACTTGCTGACGGTACGATCGTTCTGGCTGACGAGATCAGCCCGGATACCTGCCGCCTGTGG
Source organism: Faecousia sp. (assembly GCA_045546655.1). Classification (GTDB taxonomy): domain Bacteria; phylum Bacillota; class Clostridia; order Oscillospirales; family Oscillospiraceae; genus Faecousia. The sequence goes on along the minus strand of JAZQDH010000067.1, from coordinate 757 downwards.
GACAGCAAAACACATGAAAAACTGGATAAGGACCGCTTTCGTCGTGATCTTGGTGGTGTGGAAGAAGCTTACGCCGAGATTATGAAGCGGCTGGAAACCAAGTTGGGAGGATAACAATGGGAAACTGTGCAATCGTAGGCATCAACTGGGGTGACGAAGGTAAGGGCAGAATGGTAGACCTGCTGACAGAAAGCTATGATATCGTCATCCGTTACCAGGGTGGCGGCAACGCAGGCCATACCGTGATCAATGAATACGGCAAATTTGCTCTGCATCTGCTTCCCTCAGGCATTTTCCGCAAGGGTGTTGTAAATATCCTTGGAAACGGTGTCGCCCTTGACCCTGAAAATCTTTGGAAAGAAATTGAGGAAGTCACAGCCAAAGGCGTTCCTATTACACCTGAGAACCTAAAAATCAGTGACCGGGCATCGTTGTTGCTGCCTTGGCATCGGGAACTGGACGGATTGGAAGAAGCGCGCCTTGCGGATAAGAAATATGGCTCCACAAAGCAGGGCATCGCACCCTTTTATTCGGACAAATATCAAAAGAAGACAATTATGGCGGGCGAACTGCTGTATCCCGAGCATTTGACGGAGCATTTGACCGACCTGCTGGGTTGGAAGAATCTTACGCTTGCCGGTGTTTACGGAGCGGAACCTGTAAAGGTGGCAGAGCTGCGGGAGTGGATCGATACCTACTGTGAGAAGATCAAACCTTTTATATGTGACACTGGCGCATTTCTGAGAAAAGCCCAGGC
>JAZQDH010000066.1:0-7800 GCA_045546655.1 Faecousia sp. | reverse complement strand
CCAGGATCAAACTCTCAAAAAATTGTATCTCAAAGCCGAAGCTTTAAAATCATGTTTTTAAGAAAATTTGTCTAGCAAATTTTACTCAAGAATTTTCGTTGGCTGTTTCTAATTCGTTTTCACGATTCGAACAATCCATTAATTGTCCAAGGTGTTTTTTAGTTCGTCTTCACGTTATTCAATTTACAAGGTACAGTATTTTAGCTGACCTCCAGGCTTGCGCCTTTCATCGGACAGCTTGCATATAATACCACTCCAACAATGATTTGTCAAGAGGTTTTTTCAAGTTTTTTTACTTTTTTCTTGTGAATTTTATATCCCATTTTTCGCGGTTTTTTGCCGGAAAATTCCCGACATTTTCCGCACTTTTCAAGGCATATTGGAGCTGATTTCTCCAAGGGCGTCTCCCGCATCGTAGGCGTTCTCATCCACCTGCGAAATATCTCCCAGGCTCACCATCCCTTTGAGAATGCCGTTATCCACCACCGGCAGCCGCCGTACCTTTTTGCGGCCCATCAGATGTGCCGCCACAGCGGTATCCATCCCCGGCGCTGCAGACACCACCTGGCTGGTCATGATCTGTTTGACCTGAGTCTTCTCCGGGTCCATACCGGAGGCTATGCACCGGATCACCAGATCCCGGTCTGTCAGCATACCCCGCAATTTTCCGTCCGGACCGCATACAGGAACCGCGCCGATGTTATAACGCTCCAGGGTTCTGGCCGCTACCGCCACAGATTCCTCCGGCTCCACGCTGATTGCCGGACTGGTCATAATTTGCTGAAGTTCCATACAATCCCCCCTGGAGCTGAGTATGCACATTTTTCTTGGAAAATATTCCGAGGTATACTATAATGTATGTAAGATTTTTCCGGCAAGAGGTAGATAACAGGTGAAAGGAGGTTTGCTTCGTGGAAGATAAACAGATACTCAGGATGCTCTGGGACAGGCTGGAGGAGGCCATCGATGCCCTGGCACTCAAATTCGGCAAGGGTCTGTACCGCCTGGCTATGAACATTCTGAACAACCACTCTGATTCCGAGGAGGCCGTCAACGACACCTATATGGCCCTCTGGAACCGGATTCCCCCGGAGCATCCGGACCCTCTTACCCCTTACGTCTACCGCACCGGGCGCAACACCGCCCTGAACAAGCTGCGCAGCAACACCGCGCAGAAACGCAGCTCCTGCTATACCATTTCCCTGGATGAGCTCGCACAGTCCCTGCCCGGCAGCACGCTGGATCAGCAGATTGACGCCCGGCTTCTGGGCGAAGCAATCGACCGCTGGCTGGAAGACCAGAACCACACCAACCGAACCCTGTTTCTGCGCCGGTACTGGTACGGCGACGGTGTCAGCGAGCTGGCAAGCCTGTATGCTATGACCCCGGGCAGCATCTCCACCCGTCTGAACCGGCTGCGTATGAGCCTGCGCGACTACTTATATAAGGAGGGGATTCTGGAATGAGACCTGAATTATTGGAACAGGCCTTGGACTACATCAGCGACGAACATATCACCCAGGCCGCAAAAGTCAAAAAGCGCCGTCCCCTGGGCTGGGCAAGCTCCATCGCCGCGGTACTGGCTCTGGCTGTGCTGCTATGTTTTGTAAATCCTGCTTTCTATAAAGCCGGCAACGGCAACAAAGCCGATGCTCCGGAGGCGGAGGCGCCCGGCGATGGAGCAATGGCAGACGAGTCCCTTTCCTATGACTGCACTTACGGCACGGCCGCTTCAAAGTATGCAGCCGCACTGGCCGAAGCACCCCGTGTGGAGGAAGCTCCCATATACGAAAACTACAATAAATCCGACGACTACAACGACGCTGTGGATCAGTGGTATACGCTGAGCAAGAGCCGCCGCTACACACTGGAAAACACCCTGGAGAATCTGGATGGTTTTCTGGAAGAGAGTCTGGCGGTGTTCCTGGACACACCGGAGCAGGAAAACCAGGTCTACTCTCCTGTGAACAGCTACATTGCATTGGCAATGCTGGCAGAGGTCACCGGCGGGGATTCCCGGCAGCAGATCCTGGATGTTCTGGACACACCGGATCTGGAAACACTGCGCAGCCAGGTCAGCGCGGTTTTTGAAAGCGTGTATATAGACGACGAATCTGGAACCAGCATCCTGGCAAACTCCCTCTGGCTGGACAGCAGCATCCGCTACAATCAGGACCCCCTGGACGATCTGGCATACCATTACTACGCCTCCTCCTATCGGGGCGACCTGGGCGCGGAAGAAATGGATCAGGTCCTGCACGCCTGGCTGAATGAGCAGACCGGCGGTCTGCTGGAGGAATACGCCGCGGATCTGAAGCTGGATCCCGAAAGCATTCTGGCCCTGGCCTCCACGGTCTATCTGCGTTCTTTCTGGAGCGACGAGTTTGACCCGGCACAAAACACCCGGGCATTGTTCCACGCATTCAATAGCGACATTGAAACCACCTTTATGAATCTGAAAGAGCTGGATGTGTCGTACTACCGGGGCGAAAACTACGGGGCTGTCCCATTGGGTCTTGCAAACGGCTGCCGGATGTGGCTGTATCTGCCGGATGAGGGCACCCGGGTGTCAACCATTTTGGAAGACGGGGTTTATCTGGATCTGCTTACGAACACAATGGGCAAAGAGAACGCCAACCGCAAATTTGTGGGCGCAAACATCTCCATCCCCAAATTTGATGTAAGCTCCTCTACGGATTTGCGGGAGGGTTTGCAGACACTGGGCATCAAAAATGTGTTTGACCCGAAACTGGCCGACTTCTCCCCCACCATCCACAATTCCATCCCCGCCTATGTGGGTTCTGTGAACCAGGCCGCCCGGGTGCGCATTGACGAAGAAGGTCTGGAGGCTGCCAGCTATGTGGTGATTGACACGCCGGCAGAGGCAGCACCTGACCCGGAAAAGGAGATCATCGATTTCGTTCTGGACCGGCCTTTCCTGTTCGTGATCGAGCGCAGCAATATTCCTTTGTTTGCCGGTGTCGTAAATGAACCTTGACGGGATAAGAGAATTCCATATATAATATGTATAGTGGCATTTTGTAAAGGAGGAAGATTATGAATAACCGTAAGTTTATAAGCCTTTTGTTGGTACTCGTTTTGCTTCTGGGTCTTCTCAGCGGCTGCGGAGCTTCTTCCAACGGCTCCAAGTTCGATGCCGAATATGGTATGGTGTCGGACGCTCCGGCTGCAGATTCACCCATGGAATCCGTCACCGATCAAAGCGCCGGCAGTATGACTGCCAACCTGCCCCAGAACCGGAAGATGATCCGCACCGTGTATATGGACGCTCAGACCCAGGATATGGACGGTCTGCTAGCCAGCCTGGAACAGCAGCTGAACGCTCTGGGCGGCTATATGGAAAACCGGGAGGTCTATAAGGGCTCCAGCAAGACATCCCAGTGGCGTAACGCCAATCTGACCCTGCGAATCCCCTCGGACCAAGCCGACGCGTTCTTGAATCAAGTGGAAGCCAGTGCCAACGTCCTGTCCGTCAGGGAAGATCTGGACGATGTAACATTGGATTATGTGGCGACCGAGAGCCGCATCACCGCCCTGGAAACGGAGCGGGACCGGCTGCTGGTGCTGATGGAGCAGGCCGCAGACCTTTCTGACCTGCTGGAAGTAGAGGCTCGTCTGACAGACGTGCTGTATGAGCTGGAGAGCGTCACCTCCCAGCTGCGGCTTTACGACAATCTGATCGACTACACCACCATCCATCTTAGCATCTCCCAGGTGACCCAGCTGACCACCCCCGAGGACGAGCAGACTGTTTGGGAGCGGATCAGCATCGGCTTTATGAACACTCTGGAGGGTCTGGGTGAGACTCTGGTGGATATGTTCGTGGGTCTGATAGTGGCATCCCCGGTGCTTCTGATCATCGCCATCCCCGTGGTGGCCGTGCTCCTGCTTCTGCGCCGGCACACCAGAAAGAAAAAGGCCAAGGCAGCTCCTTCGCCTAAGCCGGAAGATCCTCAGCAGTAATAAATAATGTTCCCCGGGCAGCTATGCCGCCCGGGGTCTGCGTCAAAAACGGGCCGCTCCGATTGGAGCGGCCCATTGATTTTTCAATCAGAATGCGCACTTTTCTGCAATGTAGGCCTTCAGCTGGCTGATGGGGATACGGACCTGCTCCATAGTATCGCGATCACGGACGGTGACGCAATCGTCAGCAGGAGTATTCTCATCGCCCACGGTCTGGAAGTCCACGGTAATGCACAGAGGTGTGCCGATCTCGTCCTGGCGGCGGTACCGCTTGCCAATGGAGCCGGCGTCATCGAAGTCCATCATAAAGTCCTTACGCAGCTCTGCGTAGATCTCCTCTGCCTTGGGGCTGAGCTTCTTGCTCAGAGGCAGAACAGCGGCCTTGAAGGGGGCCAGTGCGGGATGCAGATGCAGTACGGTGCGGATGTCAGGGTTGCCCTTCTTATCCTGGCCCACCACTTCCTCGTCGTAAGCCTCGCACAGGAATGCCAGCGCCACACGGTCGCAGCCCAGGCTGGGCTCGATGACGTAGGGAATGTAATGCTCGTTGGCCTCCTGGTCGTAGTACTCCAGGTTCTTGCCGGAAGCCTCCTGGTGGCGGCCCAGGTCATAATTGGTACGGTCAGCAATGCCCCACAGCTCGCCCCAGCCGGAGCCGAAGGGAAACTGGTACTCGATATCGGTGGTAGCGCGGGAGTAGAAGGCCAGCTCTGCGGGATCGTGGTCACGCAGGCGCAGGGATTCTTCCTTGATGCCCAGGCTGATCAGCCAGTTCTTGCAGAAGTCCTTCCAATAAGCGAACCACTCCAGGTCCGTGCCGGGCTTGCAGAAGAATTCGCACTCCATCTGCTCGAACTCACGGGTACGGAAAGTAAAGTTGCCCGGGGTGATCTCATTACGGAATGCCTTACCCACCTGGCACACGCCGAAGGGCAGCTTCTTACGGGTGGTACGCTGGATATTTGCGAAGTTGACGAAGATGCCCTGTGCGGTCTCGGGACGCAGATAGCAGGTGGAGGAGGAGTCCTCGGTAACGCCGATCTTGGTCTGGAACATCAGGTTGAACTTGCGGATGGAGGTAAAATGGTGCTTGCCGCAGTTGGGGCAGACCACATCCTCGTGCTCCGCGATGAACGTATCCATCTGGCTGAAATCCATAGCATCCACATTCACCTGCTTGCCGCTTTCAGACGCGGCAATCAGCTGGTCCGCACGCTGACGGGAGCCGCAGCCCTTGCAGTCTACCAGAGGGTCGGAAAAAGAACCCACGTGTCCGGTGGTGACCCAGGTGGTGGGATTCATCAGAATGGCTGCATCCAGGCCCACATTGTAGGGGGATTCCTGCACGAACTTCTTCAGCCAGGCCTTCTTAACGTTGTTCTTAAATTCCACGCCCAGAGGGCCGTAGTCCCAGGAGTTGGCCAGGCCGCCGTAGATCTCGGAGCCGGCATATACGAAACCTCTGTTTTTACACAGGTTTACGACCATATCCAAAGTCTTTTCACTGTTCTTCATTACTTATCCTCCGTTTTTTGGATTATTTTCTCAATTGTGAACCATTATACATACACAAACGCCCTAAATCAAGAGGTTTATTCGCCTTGCCGCAAAACCAGATCCGGGCCCAGATTGTCTGCCATCAGCCGGTACACCCGGTTGCCCACATCCACCGCGGTCACCCCTGCCAGTTCCTCCGCCGGGATCACATCCACCACGTCCAGATACACATCGGTAGGCCGCAGCTTCATTGCGTTTTTAAATACGTACTGGGTGTTGCGCAGCGTGCATACCACGATGGGCACACCTGCTTTCTGGGCGATTTTGAACACGCCGTGGCGGAAGGGATGCAGCAGGCCGTCCAGGCTGGTATACCCCTCCGGGAACACACCAATGGATACCGCATCGTCCTTTAAAAGCTGTATGCACCTGAGAATAGTCTTCAGCGCCTCCCGGTCATTCTCCCGGTTGATCAGCTGGCACATCAGCTTGTGCATCAGATTACCCACGATGAACATAGTGCTGTTTTCCCGTTTGGAAATGAAGGCTATCTGCTTTTTCCGAAAGAAATACAGCAGCACCACCGGGTCCATATCATTTAGGTGATTGCTCACCAGCAGGATCCGCCCCTCCCGGGGGACTTTTTCCATACCGGTAATGTGCATCCTCACCTGCAGCACAGGCAGCGCCAGCCGGATGTAGAAATAAGCCATTTTGCGGTAGAAGGGGCTGTCCTTTTCCTGGGGTTTTTCCTGATCCACCAGACCGGTGGCGATCCAGACAAACAAAAACAGCAATCCCAGAGCCGCCGCAAAGCAGCCAGCAAAGCCAACAGGCAGCGCCCACAGCCAGCGAAGGCTTTCGAAAGCGCCCACGGAGGCGCAGATCACCGCGGACACACCGGCGCATAGAATCGCAAGAATGGCAAGCAACATAAAAGAAGATTCCTCCAGGGTATAAATCTACATTATTATACTCTTTGATGTTCCAATAAACAAGTATATTTTTCCAAAACAAAGGGTAGAAATCGGGTTTATTCACTGCTATAATAGCTCCATAATGGTTTTATCGCTGTTTTAAGGGAGATGCCTATGCAAAAACGTATCTGGGAACTGGATGTGCTCCGGGGAATCTGGATGATCCTGATGTTCGCCATCCACGCCGCCTACGACCTGGTGGTCCTGTTTGACGCGGTGGATCTGAAAAATCCTGCCCTGTTCAACTGGTCGTTGGAATGGGGCGGAACGCTGTTTCTGTTTATCTCCGGCACCAGCGCCACCCTGGGCCGCCACCCTGTAAAACGGGGTCTGCAGGTGATCGGCTGCGGTATGATCGTCACCGCCGTCACCGTGGGAATGTATTTGCTCAACTTTGCGGACAGGGGCATCATCATCTACTTCGGCGTTTTGCAGTGTCTGGGCTGCTGTATGCTGCTGTGGCCGCTGTTTAGAAAGCTGCCCACCCCGCTTCTGGCAGTTCTGGGTCTGGCCCTTGCGTTGTTGGGATTGCATTTTATAGACCACATTCGGGTGGACTTCCCCTGGTTGATCCCCTTCGGTGTGATGTTCCGGGGTTTTTCCTCCTCCGATTACTACCCACTGCTGCCCAATTTCGGCTATTTTCTGATGGGCGCGGCTATGGGTAAAACCCTATACCGGGAGAAAAAGAGCCTGCTGCCCAATGTGAATACGCAAAATCCCATCATCCGGTTCTTTACCTTCTTCGGCAAACACTCGCTGATCCTTTATATGATCCACCAACCTATTATCGCCGGGATCATCTGGCTGGTCCTGCTGCTCATCTAGGAGAGTCTGTATATGAACTTCAAAATAAAACCTGCTATCACACCCTGGTTTTCTGTGGCTGCCGGTGCCATGGGCCTTTGTCTGCGGGTCTGGCTGTACAGCCTGACAGATCCTTCCGGCCTGCTGCCGGCCAATCATATCAGCAACACCCTGCTGTGTATTCTCACCGCCCTGGTTCTGGGTGTGCTGTATCTTTGCGGCCGTTCCGTTAGTGCCGACGGCAGTTATACCGATACCTTCCCTGCCTCTGTTTTGGGCGGCATCGGCGATCTGATCGCCGCAATCGGCATCGCCCTGTTCTGCGCCAAGGGTCTGTCCGAAGGTGCCGGTGTGTTCTCCCGTATCACAATGATCGCCGGCTTTGCCGCCTGTGTGTCTTTTATCCTGCAGGCCGTGTCCCGTTTCAAGGGCCGCCGGGTGAATTTTTACCTGTGCTGTATTTACCTTGTGTATTTCCTTTTGCAGACCGTATCCCAATGCCGCACCTGGGGTGCCCAACCTCAGGTGGCCACAT
>JAZQDH010000065.1:0-14743 GCA_045546655.1 Faecousia sp. | reverse complement strand
GCTTTAGCGGGTCTCCCGGGAAGACAGGTACTTGCGGACCATCAGCGCCACCTTAAACACGATGGCGTGATCAAACTGCCGCAGATCCAGTCCGGTGAGCTTCTTGATCTTCTCCAGGCGGTACACCAGGGTGTTGCGGTGTACAAACAGCTTCCGGGAAGTCTCGGACACATTCAGGTTGTTCTCAAAGAACTTATTGATGGTGAACAGGGTCTCCTGATCCAGAGAATCAATGGAATTCTTCTTGAATACCTCAGTCAGGAAGATATCGCACAGGGTGGTAGGCAGCTGATAGATCAGACGGCCGATTCCCAGGTTTTCGTAGTTAATGATGCTCTTTTCCGTGTCAAATACCTTGCCCACATCAATGGCGGTCTGGGCTTCCTTGTATGCATCCGCCAGCTCCCGCAGATGCTCTGCCACAGTACCGATACCGATCACACTCTTGATAAACAGCTCGTTCTTCAGGACATCCTCCATCGCGCGGGCCAGCTTTTCCAGATCCTCAGCAGTGGTAGCATTGCCCAGCTGCTTGATCACAGCGATATCGGTTTCATTGATGCTCAGCACAAAGTCCTGGAGCTTGTCCGGAAATAGGTTGGCCAATACATCCACCGTTGCCACATCTCCGTGGCCCAGCTGGCGGACCAGAAATACCGCTCTGGGCGCATCGGTGGCAAAATGCAGCTCCTTGGCACGGATATAAATATCGCCGGGCAGAATATTATCCATAATAATATTCTTCACAAAGGTACCCCGGTCATGCTTTTCTTCGTAGAAATTCTTGGCATCGTTCAGCGCGATATACCCCATATTGCAGAACGTCTTTGCCTGCTCATCGTCACCGCCGCAGAAAACAGCATACTCAAGAAGGTTTGCACTGTTCATAATGGCGCGGAACGTCTTCTGACCAAAGGTTACTGTCTGCTGTTCGTTCCCGGACAGTTTCACGACAGCCTCGGGCCAACGCTCACCCAAAAGAGAAATATCGGTACAGGAGATGACACAGCCCTCCGTATCCACAACACCAAATACCCGATCAGTAGCTTCCTTAAGCTGCAGGATCACACTCTGAAAAACACTGTTAGACATTTTTCCGGCCTCCCTCACAAATTGCACAAATGCGAATTTCACAAAACTGCCATATCATTATATACTTCTTTTGCACATTTTGCAAGCACCTTTTGACATTTTATTGCAAAATTCCATTCCTTTTTTAGCTAAAATCCCAATAAACTTTTCATCAAGCCTCCAAATCGTCATTCTTCCCAGAGATTTTTCTCACATTCTGTTAGTGGTTTTGACAAATTCACAGGAGTTTTTGGATCTCCTCCTGTGTCAGTTCCCGCACCTGTCCCAGAGGCAGGCCGCCCAATTCCAGAGATCCTTCCCTCCGGCGCTGAAGATATTCCACATGCATCCCCTGGCTGGCCATCATCCGGCGCACTTGGTGGTATTTCCCCTCGCAAATCGTGATCCGGCTCTCCCCCGGTCCGATGGGCTCCAGCTTTGCCGGCAGGCATTTTGTGCCATCCGCCAAAACCAGGCCTTCCGCAAATGCCTGCACATCCTCTCCGGTGGCAGTCCCCTGGTGGCGTGCATAGTAAACCTTCTCCACCTGGGATTTGGGGGAGATCAGCCTGTGGAGCAGCTGTCCGTCGTCGGTAAAGAGCAAAAGGCCCTCTGTGGCCTTGTCCAGCCGGCCAACGGGCTTCACATCCGCTTTGCGGGCCCACTGAGGAAGAAGTTCCATGACCGTCTTTTCGCCCTTATCCTCCGTAGCCGTCACATAGCCTGCCGGCTTATTGAGCATCACCACCACAGTCCCCCGCCTGCCCAGCGGTTCCCCATCCAGGCAGATGGATTGCGCATCCGGATCCACTTTGCGTCCGTTGTCCCGTTCCGTCATACCGTCCACACTGACCCGTCCGGCCTTCAAAATCAGCTTCACCTGGCTGCGGGTCCCCACCCCGCAGTCGCACAGGAATTTATCCAGTCTTTCCATACTTCCTCCGTTCTACCTGTCCCCTCCCGGGAATATACTCCAACTGTCCAAACAATTACAGGAGGGATCATTATGATGGTAATGACCGCAAAGGTCAATTTCAAAAAAATTCTCTTGGCTCTGGCTGCCGCAGCCGGAGCAATTCTGGCTCTGATTCTGCTACTGGGAAACGGTGACAGCCAGACTACCGCCGCCCCATCCATGTCCGACAACAACGCCCGGGTACAGTTTCTCCAAGGACTTGGCTGGCAGGTGGATGCCACCCCCACCGAATCCTCTCAGATACGAATCCCCGACGAGTCCAGCGATGTGTTCGACCGCTACAATGCCCTGCAAAAGAGCCAGGGATATGATCTGAGTCAATACGCAGGCAAAAACGTAATGCGCTATGTATACACCGTCACCAATTTCCCCGGCGCTACCGACCCGGTATATGCCACCTTGCTGGTGTACAAAGGTCAGGTTATCGGCGGTGACGTAACCGACACCTCCGCCCGGGGCAAGATTCAGCCTCTGCTGAAGCAGAGCGGCAGCAATCCTCCGGCACAAACCACACCGGCAGATACAGAACCTACCGTACAGCCCGGCTGATTTCTTTTTCAGTTTATCACACCGATCACCGCTTGACAAGAACCACCCGGTGTGTTATCCTGTTAAAAAATGTATAGTTCTTCAGGGCAGGGTGAAATTCCCGACCGGCGGTAAAGTCCGCGAGCGCGCAGGCGCTGAATCGGTGCAACTCCGATACCGACAGTAAAGTCTGGATGGAAGAAGGACGCGGTGTCAGGCCGCAGTATAGTCTTTTCACGCCCTGGGTGTTTTCCCAGGGCGTATTTTTTGTTGCGAGGTAAGAGATATGACACAATTATTGGAACAATTACGTGACAACGTTCTGTTCGTGGCGGTGGCTAGTCTGATCGTCCTGGTTTTGGGCCTGATCGCCCGTTTGGGAGAGCATTATCTTCCCCAAAGGCGGCAAGTAACAAAGACCCGGCGCATCTGCATCATCGCCATCTGCGGTGCCATTGCCGCCGTCCTGCATATGCTGGACTTCCCGCTGCTGTTTTTAGCGCCGGAGTTCTATAAACTGGACTTTTCCGAACTGCCTGTGCTGCTGTGCGGTTTCTACTTAGGACCATCCGCGTCTGTTCTGTGTCAGATGCTTAAAATCCTGCTGAAGCTGGTCTTCAAAGGTACCAGCACAGCCTTTGTTGGTGATTTTGCCAACTTTGTGGTAGGTTGTATGTTTGCCCTGCCTGCCGTATTCTTTTATCACGCCCACAAGAGCCGTCACAACGCCATCATCGGTTTGATTCTAGGCACGTTGTGTATGAGCCTGTTCGGCACATTCTTCAATGCTGTCTATTTGCTGCCCAAGTTTTCCCAGCTGTACGGCCTTCCCCTGGACGCCATTATCGCGTTGGGCACTGACATCAATGGCAACATCCACTCCCTAACCTCTTTCGTCGTGATGGCCGTCGCTCCGCTCAATCTGGTCAAAGGTACGATGGTCTCTGTACTTACCCTGCTTCTTTATAAGAAAGTGGCCCGTCCACTCTTTGGAAAATAAGCACAGAAAAACGCTCCTGTTTTAACCACAGGAGCGTTTTCACTTATTCTTCCGGTTCAAAATCCGCTTCCGTCACGGCATCATCGGGTGTCCCATCAGATTCCTCGATGACCACTTCCCGGATCTGTGCAGGCGCGGATTGCTTTCTGGGGGGCATACCCTCGTCCTTGTTTCTGCAAACAAACACAAAAACAGGCAGCGTAATGCTGAAAACAATGCTCAGTGCCAGATACAGCACACTGTTTCCGGGCTCGCAGGACCTGTACAAATCGTAATAAGCAATGTACTGGATCACTGCCGCCACAACAGACACCACCGCCATTACCAGGGAACTGACAATGACCAGAATACTTGCCGCAGTCTGGCCGCTGTATCCCATAGCCGCCTGTATGCTCATCACAGATTCCGCAATGGACACAGGTATGGAGATCGCAAAGCAAACGATAGTCAGTCCCATCAGCAGCTTTCTGCGGTTTCGGACTCTACCCTTTGCCACATACTGATACTGGTCGGAAATGCTGCCCAAGATCCACATATTGCCCACCGGCAGCCAGGCCAGCCAGGGTTTGTGGATGCCTCTGCGTTTTGCGATCCGGTAAAGACCTATGCTCTGAAGCACATAAGCGCCAATGCTGACAGCCAGCGCAAACAGCAGGACAAACACCACCAGGATCGCCATTACACCAATGGCCGCGCCTGCTATACCATTCAAATTTCCAAAGAACTCCATACGTCCCATAATCACACTTCTTTCTGTCATTTTGTCTTTTGCGGTTTATTCATAGCGGTTGTCCAGTGCCTGAGGCGGAAGCTCTGCCTTCTGGCCTCTACCCATCAGCTTTTCCACCACTTCCTGAACGGATGCACCCCGGTTCACCACTTCGTTCACACTTTCCACAATGGGCATTTCCACACCGTAACGCTCAGCAAGGCGCATCGCGGCCGGCAGGGCGTTGATGCCCTCCACCACCATACCCACCTGCTTTACAGCCTCCTTGGGCTCTATCCCCTTGCCCAGCAGCATACCACAGCGGTTGTTGCGGCTGTGGACACTGGTGGCCGTCACGATCAGGTCACCGATACCAGCCAATCCGCCGAAAGTCTGTTCCCGGCAGCCCATGGCTATACCCAGACGGGAGATCTCCGTCATACCCCGGGTGATCAGCGCCGCTTTGGCATTGTCGCCGTAGCCGGAGCCTACTGCCACGCCGCAGGCCAGTGCAATGATGTTCTTCATAGCGCCGCACAGTTCCACGCCCAGGGTATCGGTGTTGGTGTACACACGCATACAGCTTCCGCTGAAAATATTCTGCACCGTCAGTGCCGCCGTCTCGTCCTCACAGGCCGCCACAATGGTGGTGGGCAGATCCTTTGCCACTTCCTCCGCGTGGGTCGGGCCGGACAGAGCCACCAGTTTCACCGGGGTATCTTTCAGTTCCTGTCCGATGATCTGGGTCATAGTGCACAGGGTATCCGCCTCGATACCCTTTGCCACATCTACAATGATCTGGCCCTCCTTCACATAAGGCGATGCCTGCCGGGCCGTGACCCGCACGAAGGGAGATGGTACTGCAAACAGCAGCACATCCTTGTCCCGGCACACCGTTTCCATATCTTTTGTAAAGCAGATCTGCTCCGGGATCACCATTCCCGGCAGATTCGGATGCCGCCGGGTTGTGGAGAATTCGTCGATCTCCCGTCCGATCGCGGACCATACACACACTTGATGGGCGTTATTGCTGAGCATTCTTGCAAGGGCCATACCCCAGGTTCCGGCGCCCAGCACTCCGATTTTACTCATTTGCATTCATTCCTTTAATGTCTGTTAATCTTCAATGATATAAGCCGCCAGCACCTGTCCGTAATAAGCGGTGTGGTAATCCCCCTCATTGCGGGTGCCCTTGGCATAATACCGGTCGTCATTTTCCTTTGCGATGGCCTTAGGGTCCTGATCCTGCTTATAAATAACTTTGCATTCCAGCGTCAGAGGCAGCTGCCGGATACCGGGCACAGAAATGATCTCCGGTTCCTCCAGTACCAGCCCCAATTCCTTGATCTTATCCACATCCCGTCCGGATTTGGTGCCGCAAACTGCCAAGATCTCCTTGCACCCACTCAGAGGCACATTCACGGTAAATTCCGGATTTTTGTCCAGCAGCTCCTTGGTGTAACGGCTTTCCCGCACATAGGCCACAAAAATGGGCTTCCCCCATTCAATGCCCAGATGTCCCCAGCCTATGGTCATAGTATCCACTTTTCCATCCGCCTTGGTTGTCAGCAGCACACCCTTGCCAAGCTGTTCCAGGATCTGGCCGGCATGATCCCACAGCGCGATCTCACGTTTCATAGCAACGCCTCCTTATATTCTCCTTATATCATACTCTGTACCAAGTATTTTTGCAAGCAACTTTTGCCGAAAGCGTGGGCGCAGTATTGACAAATACCCGCTTTCATTCTAAACTTGACCAATACAAGGAAGGTATTTTCATATGCTGCAACCATTTCATCTAAAGAGCTGTGCCGTCAACCTGTTCGGCAGCGCGTTTTTGGCCTTTGGCCTGTATCACGTACATAATTTTGCCCCGGTAACCGAGGGCGGTCAGTTGGGCGCCATCCTGCTGCTGCGGCACTGGTTTGCCGTATCACCGGCGCTGAGCGGTCTGATCATCAATATTCTATGTTACAGTGCCGGCTGGAAAAACTTCGGCAAGACGTTTCTGGCCCACTCCGCAGTGGCCGCCCTGGGTTTTTCCGGATTCTACTTTCTATTCGAACAGTTTCCACCCCTCTGGCCGAACCTTTACCAATTCCCCCTAGCGGCGGCTATCGCAGGTGCCATCTTCGTAGGCATCGGTTCAGGCCTGTGCGTCCGTGTGGGCGGTGCACCCAACGGCGATGATGCCATTGTGATGCTCATAAGTGACCGTCTGCACATCAAGATCGAGTACGTGTATCTGTTCTTTGATTTCACTGTCCTGGCCCTGTCGCTGACTTACATCCCCCTAAACCGCATTTTATATTCCGTGCTGAGCGTGACGCTGTCCAGTTTCCTGGTTGGATTCGTCCAGCGCGCAGGCAGAAAAGAGGTTTGTACATCTTGACACGAAAAGCGCTTCGCTCCGTTTTCCTGGACACCGTACCTGTTCTGACGGGGTATCTGTTCCTGGGCATCGGTTTCGGCATTTTGCTTCTGAAAAAAACTGGCCACGGCGTCCTCTATGCCGCCGCTATGGGCCTGTTTATCTATGCCGGTTCTGCCCAGTATCTGGCCGTCAGCCTGCTGGCCAGCCACGCGTCTGTCCTCAGCGCCGCCATTGCCACATTCCTTCTGAATGCCCGGCATATCTTCTACGGCCTGTCTATGGTCGAGTCCTACAAAGG
The DNA here is from genome assembly GCA_045546655.1 of Faecousia sp. Lineage (GTDB taxonomy): Bacteria > Bacillota > Clostridia > Oscillospirales > Oscillospiraceae > Faecousia. The sequence continues at coordinate 7,787 of JAZQDH010000065.1, read as the reverse complement.
CGCTCCCAAAAAGCCTTATCTGATCTTATCGCTGACGGATGAGACCTATTCTCTGGTGACCCAGAATTCCCCACCCCAGGGAATAAGCCGTCACCGATACTGCTTTTTGGTGTCTTTGTTCAACCACACCTATTGGGTCATCGGCTGTACATTGGGCTCGCTGGCAGGCAATCTGATCCCGGTCAATTTCCAGGGTATTGAATTCGTTCTGACGGCTTTGTTTGTAACTATGTTTGTGGAGCAGTGGCTCAGCGCCAAAAAGCATCTGAGCGCGCTCATCGGTGTCGGTTCCACCCTGGTGTGTCTTCTGATCTTCGACGCGGATATTTTCCTGATCCCCTCTATGGCACTTATCGCTGTGCTTTTGACCCTCACCCGTAAGACTGGAAAACGAGGTGAAGAGGATGCGTGATATTTGGATGCTGATCGTCCTGGCGCTGGTAACGGCGCTCACCCGTTTCCTGCCCTTTCTGATTTTTGGGGAAAAGCGCAAAACACCGGAGCTGATCCTCTACCTGGGAAAGGTACTTCCCTTCGCCATTATGGGTATGCTGGTGGTGTACTGTCTGAAGGATGTGCAGGTTTTAGCCTACCCCTACGGTATCCCGGAGCTGATCGGCTGCGCCATAGTCGCCGCACTTCACGTTTGGAAGCGCAATTCCCTGCTGTCCATCGGTGTGGGAACTGTAGTGTATATGCTGCTGGTGCAGCTTGTATTCTGAAACAAAAACCGCCTCTGTTGTCACAGAGGCGGTTTTAAACTTACTTAGACAGAAGCAGCTTATCATCTGCCTCGTCAGAGCCACTGGCCTGGCTGAACAAATTCAGAAGCTGTTCCACGGTCAGATGCTTTTTCTCTTCACCAGATACGTCTACCACCACACGGCCCTCGTACATCATCACCAGTCGGTTGCCGTAAGCAATGGCATCACGCATATTGTGGGTGATCATCAGCGTGGTCAAATTATCCTTCTCCACGATTCTCTGGGTGGCCTCCAAAACCTTGGCCGCGGTCTTGGGATCTAGCGCCGCAGTATGCTCATCCAAAAGCAGCAGTTTCGGCTTGCGCAGAGTCGCCATCAAAAGGGTCAGCGCCTGGCGCTGGCCGCCAGACAGAAGGCCCACCTTTGTGGTCAGCCGGCCCTCAAGACCCAGCTCCAGAATCTTCAGCTGCTCTTTGTATTCTTCCCGCTCCGCCTTGGTAATGCCGCTCTTCAGGCCACGCTTACCTCCTCTGCGGGATGCCAAGGCCAGATTCTCTTCGATCCACATTGTGGCTGCAGTACCCATCATAGGGTCCTGGAACACACGGCCAATATACTTGGCACGCTTGTATTCCGGCAGTGCCGTTACATCCACACCGTCAATGGTGATACTGCCCTCGTCCACGGTGTACATTCCGGAAACACAGTTAAGCATCGTACTCTTACCAGCGCCGTTGCCGCCAATGACCGTCACGAAATCACCGGGCTGCAGATGCAGGTTCAGCCCATTGAGCGCAATTTTTTCATTTACCGTACCGTGGTTGAACACCTTGCGTACATTTTCGATTTTAAGCATGGCTGTTCTCCTTTCCGGTATGCTTTTTGGGGTGTGCGTGACCCCTTAGATTCGGTACTGACAGGAACACCGCAACGATCAACGCAGAAATGAGCTTCAGGTAATTGGAGTTGATATCCAGCAGGCTGATGACCGCCTGGATGACTACGTAATAGATGATCGCACCCATAGAAACCGCCGTCAGCTTCAGTGCGAAGTTACGGAAGATCTTCCCGAAGGTCACCTGTCCGATGATAATAGCCGCCAGACCGATCACGATGGCGCCGCGGCCCATATTGATATCCGCAAAACCCTGGAACTGTGCCAGCAGTGCGCCAGACAGAGCCACCATGCCGTTGGAGACCATCAGACCCAGCACCTTGTTGAAATTGGTGTTGATGCCCTGGGCGCTGGCCATACGCTCGTTGGCACCGGTAGCACGGATGGAAGAACCCAGTTCTGTGCCAAAGAACCAGTACAAAATAGCGATCAGCACAGCAGTAAACAAGCCGACGGTTATCAGCGGATGCTGATAGAACGGACGGACACCCTTGGCCACATCCTGCAGATACCGCAAAGATACCAGCATCTCGTAGTTATTCACATTCAGAGCCTGGTTGGCCTTCATATCCATAATCGCCAGGTTCACAGACCACAATGCCAGCTGGGTCAGAATACCGGACAGGATGGCGGGGATCTTCAGCTTTGTATGGAAAAATCCGGTAACGAAGCCAGTAGCCATACCCGCCAGAAACGCCACCAGGAGCGACAGCCATACATTATAGCCACCCACCAGCATCATTGCGCACACCGCGCCGCCGGTGCAGAAAGAACCATCGACGGTTAGGTCGGAAACTTCCAAAATCTTAAAGGTAATGTACAGGCCGATGGCCATAATGCCCCAGATCAGGCCCTGGGCAACCGCTCCGGGAAGAGCATTAATAAGACTTGACATACGGTCGTGTCCTCCGATGAGAGAATAATAGGTGTAAGGGCGAGATGAAAATCACCTCGCCCTGGTGTTTTGTTTTTAGCCGATTGCAATGTAGCCTTCGGGAACGTTCAGGTCCAGTGCATTGCAAATGGTCTCATTGTACTTGGGTGTGAAGGTCTCAGCGTAAGCGATGGGCATCGTGGAAATGTCGGCTTCGCCGGTCAGGATCTTGGCGGCCATCTTGCCAGTGGTGTAGCCCAGATCATAGTAGCTGATAGACAGGGTTGCCACGCCGCAGCCGGAGCAAATACCCTCCTCGCCTGCGATAACAGGAACGCCCATACTCTGGCACACACCGTCAATGGTGCCGGTGGCGCTTGCCACAGCGTTGTCGGTGGGAACGTAGATCACATCAGAGTTGCTTGCAGCATTCTGGGTAACAGCCTGCATCTCGTTGGTATCCGCAAAGGGATACTGGGAGCAGGTCAGGCCCTCTGCCTCCAGCAGTGCCTGCACGGTATCAACCTGGTACTGGGAGTTTGCCTCTGCGGAGCAGTACAGCAAACCAACAGTCTGTGCGTCGGGGAACCATTCCTTGATCATAGCAGCCTGCTGGTCCAAGGGTGCCAGGTCAGAAGTACCGGAAATGTTGCCGCCAACGGTACCGGAGAAACCCTCAATACCCAGAGCCACGCCGTACTCTGTAACGGAGGTGCCCAGAATGGGGATATCAGCAGTTGCCGCCTGTGCAGCCTGCAGGGCGGGGGTTGCATTTGCAAGGATCAAGTCCACATTATTGGAGACGAAAGCATTCACAATGGGTGCGCAGGATGCGGTGTCGCCTGCGGCAACCTGAACGTCGAACTTAACCTTGTCTTCGCCAAGCTCATCAATCAAAGCCTGCTGGAAGCCTTCCGTTGCGGCATCCAATGCCACGTGGGGAACCAGCTGGCAGATGCCAACTTCATAAACGTCATCCTTTGCGCCGCAGGCGGTCATAGCGGCGAGCATCAGAATAACCAGGGTCAAAGCGATAATCTTTTTCATTTTCTTATCTTCCTTTCTTAGGCCTTCCGGTCTTGGTTTGCATTACTATACCACTTTACCCCATAATTTGTCAACGAACTTTCCAAAAAAATATGCACAATTTTCCACCACTGAAATACATTTGTTTTTGGTAGAAAAACTCTTTCATTTTTTCTTTATTTTATCCATCACCATTTGTATATTTATTCATTGTCTAATACTGTTGTCTCCACAATTACACCCAGCATTTGGATACCTGCGGCACTTTATTGAAAATTACCCTTTTTATCGGTTTCCCCCGACAAATAGCCGGGAATATGTTGTATAATTCTTTTGACCCATAATGTGCCGATTAAACCAGAACCTATCTCTACTTCCCCTCACGTCATTGCCAGAGGCCGCAGGCGGTGCCGCTGTCCGCACTAACTCCCTTCCCCGTTCTGTAAGGTGCAGCCCTACACATTCGCAGGAAACTGTGTCTTGAGGCCTGCCAAATGCGCATCGAACCCCACCTGATCCAACTTCCAGTCATCCTCCACCCGGACAACAGACACAGATGCATTCGACACCCAAGGGATGTTCTTCATTTGATCCAGTCCCAGGCCTCTTACCCGGCACAGGAAGGCGCGGATCGGTGTGGCATGGGTAACGATTACCACCGTTTTATGTTGTTCCCTATTGGCTATTTCCTGAACCGCATTCCAAATTCTGGAAGACAGGCATTCTACAGACTCGCCCTTTGTCGGGTGCGCCTTACCAATGTCGTTCAGCCATATCCCGTAGGAGTCAAAATATCGTGTCTGCAATTCATCGAAACACAGTCCCTGCCATTGTCCCGCGAAAATCTCACGCAGCTGTGTGGCTTTAATAATCTCTGCTCCGCATGCTTTCGCAATCGGCAGCGCTGTGTGATATGCTCTTTGCAGATCACTTGAATAGATCGCATCCACACGATAGGTTTTGCTAATATAGTCACCTGTTAGTTCAGCTTGCCGAAGACCCCGTGGGGACAAATCAATATCCAGCTGTCCTGCGAAAAATCCGCTGCCGTTTGCGTTGCTTTGCCCGTGTCGTACAAAGATCAATGTTGTGCTCATAATACCTCCCGAAGTGCCAGCATTTTCTCTTATGTAATAACTTTGGATGTTTTTCATAATAGCATAACAAACAATCCTTATCAAGCTAACTTGGCCGGAAAGATGATGCGAACAGCTGTTTAACTGGAGCTTGTGTGTACCTCCGTACGCCACATCACTGCGGGAAGCCCTCGTCGGAAACGGTTCACCGGACTGTTGCATTTATACAGTTCAGATCCAGCGCTCCAAAGCAGAAAAGTCCGACAGCAAAAGCCGGCGGGCTTTTCTGGCAGGGGGACAAGGACTTGAACCCAGTGGGTCAATCCATACCCCTCCGTACAGTTCGGTATATAGCCTCATACAGTGCGGTTTTCAGAACATTACAACCGCATATTTCCGCACAGAGCAGTACCTAACGGTAACCTCTTATGAGAGTATAATGAGAGTAAGGTTAGCTCGTCCCACAGCTGGTACACAAAAACAACAATGCAAATTGAGTGCTGGTTATGCATTCATTATACATCAACAACATAACTTCGTAAATTCTCCGACCGTAATTCACGGTCGGTTTTTTTATTTCAAAACAACCGAAAGTGAGGAACACACAATGAACTTTAAAAGCTATGTACACCGCAGAATCTTCAACGAAGCAGTCCGCACCAGGAAGAACACCGACAAAGAATATCTTGCCGTTCTCTTCCTGCTGACCTCTCAGCGCACCATGTGGAACCGGATCAAATTGTTTGTCCAGAAGGATGTTATCCGGTTTGATGACTTCCCTTTGGCTGGCTGCAGTGGTGAAGAGTACACCCTGCTCCTGTGTGCGAAGGACATTTTCTTTGACACCAGGAACGTATCGCTCAGCGACTTAGCTGACTCCACGCACATCTCTAAGGAAACATTCGGGCTCATCGTCAGTGCCTTGGAAATCGCACGCTATGGTATGGACATCACGAAATCAATGAAAGGAACAGAAAAGAAATGATACACATCACCGCAAGATGGATGGAAAACTATGTCGAGATCAACTTTCCCTGCTCAGAGGAAGATCTGACGGAAGCTATCAAAGACCTGAGATCTGTCGACACATCCCCAGAGGGCATCTTCCTCCTCTCGATGCACCGACCGGAACAGCTGAAGCTATTGGAAGACCGCTTCGTAGATTTGGACGAGCTGAACTATCTCGCCAAAAGAATGGATGGCATGTCTCACGGAGAACTGACGCAGTTCTACGCCGGTGCCACCTATGAAAAGTACACCAATCTAAAGGACCTCATCAACCTCACCTTTAATCTTCCCCGCTATACTGTCATTCAGGATATGAGTGATTTGGCAGCTGTTGGAAAGCACCACTATCTTTCCAAAAATCAGGTTATGACTCCGGACGAGCAAAGAGCGACCGACTTCGCAAAAATCGGTCGGGACCTCATGCAGTCCGGTAAGGGCATTGTAACACAGCATGGTATCCTCTTCAAAAACGAGGATGTACCGTATGAAGAAGTCTACGACGGCAGCACCTTCCCCCAGTACAACTACTACGGCGGTGAGCTTCTGACAGTCGAAGCAGAGCACGCCGGACGAATCGAAACCCTCTACCTTCCCTGCGAAGACCTTGCCATTACCAAGGCGATGTACCGCCTTGGCTGCGAATCTGTAGACGAAATCGACTTCACAATTGCAGACACCAGCTTTGACAACCCTGCATGGTTTATGCGTCTCCAGAAACTGATGCCTGATATCGGCATCTATCAGATGAACGAAGTTGCGGGTGCTCTCAACTATGCCACCATAGACCTGACGAAACTGAACGCAGTTATGCAGTATGCAGACAGGGCCGACGCACCTGCCATCATCGCTCTTGCAGAAAGGCTGGATAACTTTAGGTTCCTGCCCGGTGCCAATGATATGGAAGAGGTCGTCAGATACTTTGTGGAAAGAGACAATGACTACTACCTGCACGACGATCTGCAAGACTACTTCGACTACGACGGTTTTGGCAACCATATGGCTGAGCTCTACGACGGCAAGTTCGTGGATGCCGGTTATGTCTGTATGGACCAGGACTGCTATCTGGAAAATGTCCTGCGTGGCACAGAAGATCAGGCAGTCAGCTTTGGAGGAATGTAAAGATGTTAAATGCAATTATCCGGCAGGGTGACATTACCGTCATTGCAGAACTACCCAAAAGCCTGATGGACCTGCGACTAGAGTTGTTATCTTCTGGTGTCCGGTCGTCGCCCTCCGATATCAAGCTGTTCGATGATGAGGGCGATATCGAAGTCCAGGTCTTCTCAGAACAGCCGTTGGGACAGCACTTAGGTGCAATGCTCACAACGGACGATACTCTCGCAACGGCGAATCTGGCAGCCTATCTGCTCCAGAACGCAGACTACTCCATAAAAGAAGGCATTCAGCAGAAGGTCCTGGCCGATGAATATATCTCCGCAGAAGAACTCATCGACGATATTCGGGATCAGACCTATAACGCCGGCCCCTTCAAACTGGTCTTCCTCTTCCCGATATCCGGTGAGTTCTATGAATACGACGAAGGACCCTTCGAAGCCAGCGACGAATACATCCACGATTACTGGGATGATATCGCCGATGCGGTTTATGCTCAGCAGACTCGGGATGTAGAAGATCTTGCCACCTTCTTCAAGGGAGATACAGCTCTCAAGGCAAAACTGGTATCCGCCGTGTGGTCCGTCGAGGAAATTGACGATCATCTGCTGATGGGCAGATGCACGCTCCATCTGAGAGATCAGATTACGGCAGAAGAAAAAGAAGCTCTCCGAGACTGGGTGCATGGACAGAATTCAGACGGTGCGTTTGAATCTCTGGAAGACTGCCCCATTGAAACCGGAGACGGTACACTCAGAGTCTCGCTCTGGAACAACGGCGACGATTACTTCGTCAAAGATCGGACCGAGCTTGATGAATATTTGCAACAGCAAAGCGACTTGAAATTGGGAGGGATGTAATATATGGCTGTGCAATTCTCTGTGGTTACAGCAACCGCAGGCAACGAAAAAGCGGAGTTCCTTGTATCGGGACTTCCGAAAAATTACGACGATCTGGAAGGCTGGCGCAAGTTAGAGGGCTTCTTAAGCGAACTGGATCAGGAAGCAAAGGTAAGCATCCATGCTGACAGTTACCTCTACGGCGAGGAAGAAGTATTCACTGCAACTCCCGAAGAGGTGGCTTATTTTATG
>JAZQDH010000064.1:0-2463 GCA_045546655.1 Faecousia sp. | reverse complement strand
GCTACACATTCGCCGCAGCTTAGGTGTTGCTGCACCTCTGTTTGTGATCCTCATTCTGCCAGAGCTTTGGAAAAACCGCAGCTATGATGCCATGGAGGTAGAGGGCACGACCTTTTACACGATTCGGCAGGTCTATGCTGCCCGACTGACCCTCTTTGCCTGGGTGGATCTGCTGTTGCTCACGGCATTCTTCTTCGGCGCAACTTACTTTACCCGTATCACCCTCTGGGAGCTGATGATCCAGTTTCTGCTGCCCTTTAATGTGGCCTGCTGCATCTGTTTCCGGTGTCTTTACGGCGGACGCAACCAGTCAGAAGCACTTTGTGTGCTGCTCTGCTCTGTCTGGTGCGGTCTGTGGTTTCTGGTAATTTCCAGCGAAACTCTGTATGATGCAATTTCCGTCCCGGTCTGGGTTGCAATGCTGGTTCTGTCCTTTGCCTATCTGGTGTATACCCTGTGCAGAGGACAAAAGACGATTTATAAAGCATGGGAGGCGAAAGCTTCATGGAATTAACAATTCAAGATTTGACGAAAGAATTCGGCACACTGCGGGCAGTTGACCATGTGAATTTTACCATGACAAATGGTGTCTACGGCCTGTTAGGTGTCAACGGTGCAGGTAAGACCACACTCATGCGGATGCTAACCACCCTCATCAAGCCCACCTCCGGCGAAATTCTCTGGGATGGTCAGGATGTGTTCGCACTGGATGGCCAGTATCGGAAGCTGCTTGGTTACTTGCCCCAGGACTTCGGCTATTACCCTGACTTCTCTATCTATGATTACCTGATGTACATTGCGTCCATCAAGGGCATCCGGCCTGCGGTGGCGAAGGAGCGGGTGAAGCTGCTGCTGAAACAGGTCGGTCTTGTCCGGGCAAGGCACAAGAAAATGAAGACTCTCTCTGGCGGTATGAAGCGGCGGGCAGGTATTGCACAGGCTATGCTAAATGATCCGAAGATTCTTATTCTGGACGAACCCACCGCTGGCCTTGACCCTAGTGAGCGCATCCGGTTCCGCAATCTGATCAGCGAACTGAGTGAAGATCGGATTGTGTTACTGTCTACGCACATTGTTTCAGATATCGAGTATATTGCAAACGAAATTCTGCTGATGAAGGACGGTTGCATCACCATGTCCGGCACGGCGGAGGAGATCGTAGCATCCATGCCCGAGCAGGTCTGGACATTCGCTGTTCCCAAGCCGCAGATCGATGCCTATTTGAAGGCTTACAAGGTTGCCAATGTCAAAACAATTCCCGGCGGTGCGGAGCTGCGGGTGCTGTCCCCGGTGCGCCCCAACTCTGCTGCAGTTGCGGCAGAACCGAATCTGGAGGATGCGTTCTTGTACCATTTTGGAGAAAGTGCAGGTGAGGACGATGGTATGGTTTGAAATCAAGAAAGTGTTGGGCAGACCCAGCGGTAAGATCGCCCTGTTTCTGTTTGTCTGCGTGATCATTCTGTCCCTCTGGATAACAATTCTCGGTGACGAATACGGAGAACTGGTCTGGGTCAATGAGCAGGGCGATGCGGAATATGGCTATGCTGCCCATCAAAAGCTGCGGGAAGCCCAAAATGAGTGGGCGGGTGAGCTAGATGAGGAGCATCTGGCCGATATCATCCGGGAACTGAACCGCATTGCAGCTACCCCGGAATACCAGTCCGATGATTATAAGCAAAACGACATCGCATTTCACTGGCGGATGGGTATTGATCCCGTTCGGTATCTGCTCTATCGTACTTTCTCACCCGGTTTGCAAAATTTCAACTATTACATAGCCGAAACCCTGAGTCCCTCTGTGGCTGGCGAGTTTTATTCCCGCCGGGTGGAGCTGCTGCGGTCCTACCTCTATGAAGAGGATAATACGGACGCGAAACTTCTCAGTGACCGTGAAAAGGAATACCTGATCAGCCAGTATGAGAAGCTGGAAGGCCCCATCTATTATGACTATTACAGGGGTTGGCATCAGGTCATCAACAATCTTTCCTTTATTATGCTGTTAGGCACACTGGTTCTGGGCTATTTGGTATCCGGCATCTTCTCCAACGAATTCAAGTGGAAGTCTGATGCGGTCTTTTTCACCACCTACCATGGCCGCAGCAAGGCAGTTTCCGCAAAAATCAAAGCAGGCATCGTTCTGGTATCCGTGCTTTACTGGGGCGGCGTGCTGATATGCACCCTGTTTACACTTGGCTTCTGCGGTTTTGACGGTGGTAATTGCGCCATTCAGTTTGAGTATTACCGGTCTTTCTACAATCTGACCTTTTGGCAGACCTATCTCCTGTTTGTCATAAGCTGCTACATTGGAATCCTGTTTATGATGTTCCTGTGTATGTGGGTATCCGCCAAGACCAAAAGTTCCGTCTTTGCCACGACGATTCCCTTTATCCTGATCTTTGTGCCTAATTTCTTCGCCAATTCCGATCTGGCATATGTCCTCAGTGATGTGCTGGCCCTGCTGCC
>JAZQDH010000063.1:0-8498 GCA_045546655.1 Faecousia sp. | reverse complement strand
CAGGCATCACCCACGTAGTAGAGCATGGTGTCCTTATCCAGCTCGTCGGCAATGCTCTCCACACGGCCCACAAACTCCGGTCCAAAGAAGAGCACGTCCACATCCGCCAGACGCACGCAGTAGCTGATCTCATCGGCGGTGTAGCGGAAGTTCAGGGGCACGGCGATGGCGCCGGACTTGAGGATGCCAAAGTAAATGGGCAGCCACTCCAGACAGTTCATTAGCAGGATCGCTACCTTCGTGCCTCTTTTCAGCCCACGACTCAGCAGCAGATTGGCAAAGCGATTGGCCCGCCGATCAAAATCACGCCAACTCAATTCACGGCGGTAAGGAGCGTCGGGATTTGCATTTTCAATAAGGTTGAAGTCACGCCATGTGACAGCGTTGTCACGTTCTTCTGAAGGGTTGATTTCCACCAAAGCGGACTCCGCGCCATATAGTCTGGCATTGCGTTCCAAATAATCCGTAATGACCATAAAGATCCTAGCCTTTCCAAGTTCTATAGTATACATGGGGTCAAAAAAAGCCCTCTGCATCGAGCAGAGGACGAGTTTACCCCGTGGTACCACCTCAATTTACCGCGAAACCGCGGCCTCATCCGATCCCAACAGACCGTAAGCGCAATACCGGGCGCACCCGTCTCCGCCTACTCAAGGTTTCAGCAGAGCCGCTCAGAAAGGAATTCGGCGCGATCCTTCTGCTGTCTTGCACCGGGCGGCAGCTCTCTGATAGAAGGATGAAAGGCGCGTACTAGGTTTCATCATCGCGTTCGTTTTATTAACTCTACCATTTTTTCAAAATAAAGTCAACGACAAACAACCGCCATAATCTCCAAAAAACAACGATCACTTTTGTGCAATGTGACACAGATATCCGTGTAGGTTTCCACAATGCAACAATAATACAAATCCATACAGTCATATGTGCCAATATGTAACGCCACCCATCGGGTCGCCCCTTTCTGGGGCGGAGAGTGGAGATTCGTTTCACTTCGGTAGCCACCAGTTTTTGAACTGGTGGCAGCAATATGCCACTGGCATATTGCATTTTAATGGTTCGAATCTCCCCTCAAAGCCAATAAGAAAAGCCACCCATCGGGTGGCTTTTCTTATTGGCGGAGAGTGTGAGATTCGAACTCACGGTGGGTTTCCCCATCACCAGTTTTCAAGACTGGCTCCTTAAACCGCTCGGACAACTCTCCGTGCCGGTAAATCATATCATTTTCCCACACAAATGTCAACCATCTCAAATGCCCAGAGCATTTCTAACCACACCCCATATAACAACTGCTGTCAATATGAGTGCATCCATCCATGGCGCAGGCGGCCGGTATCCCGCGCGGCCTGTACGAATATACTGTACAGATACCACTGTGAGAACCCACCCCAAATAAAATACCTCCAGCGGAAACAGATAATTATAGGACAGTCCCCTGAGGATATCTCCCCTAGCCAGATTTACCACCGCTCTCGTATTCCCGCAGCCCGGGCAATTCAGCCCAGTCAGCTTTCGAAAAACGCAGGGAATCCGGATTCCGTTACAGGCCAGCAGCAACATTACCGCTCCCGCCCCGGCAACCGCCGCCCAGACCAAAAGTGTCCTGTGCAGTCGTTTTCTCTTCTCCGCCGACATCGCCATCCCCACTTTCGTTTTTTCTTTATTGTAAAGATTCGTGTAGAAAAATGCAATCTTTTGTTGACAGCACTTTTTTCCTTTGTTAAACTATCCTTGAAAGGGGGGTTCTCTATGAACATTAAATCCAGAAATATTGTAACAGCCATTCTGCTCACCATCATCACCTGCGGTATCTACGGTATCTATTGGGTGATCGTTATGACACGCGATGCAATCAGCGTAAAAGACTCCGCCGACAGCGGCGTGTTGGAGATCGTGCTGATGCTGTTCCTGCCTTTTCTCGGCTTCTACCTGACAGAGAAAAAATTCTACGAAGGCTGTCAGGCAAGAGGTGTTGACAAAAAGGACAATTCCATTCTTTATCTGATCCTGGGGCTGCTGGGACTGGGCATCGTGAACTACTGTATGCTCCAGAATGATCTGAACCAGTTGGCCTCCCCTGTTGAATAATTCTATATAAAAAGCACCGCTACGGCGGTGCTTTTTTACGCTCATTGGATGTTCTTTCTCTTTAAAATCCACATACAATGGACCATACATTGGTTTTGAGGTGGTACATATGGAACAAACATCCAATACAATCACTCTGCGGGGAAGCTTAGTGGAGCTGCCCTGCTTTTCCCATGAGAATCACAGCAAGCGTTTCTTTCGATTCATATTGGAAGTACCCCGGCTGTCGGGCACGGTGGATCACCTGCCGGTAATTGCCGAGGAAGGTCTTGTGGGCGGCATAGACCCTTCTGCCGGCGATATGCTTACCATAACTGGTCAGATCCGCTCTCACAATCACAGGATAGACGGTGCCCGCCATCTAATGATCTTTGTGTTCGCAACTGCAATCACAGTTGAGTGCGGACCTCCTGTGAATGATGTGCTGATCACAGGTACTGTTTGCCGGACACCTACTTTCCGTCGGACGCCTCTTGGTCGAGAGATCTGTGATGTTATGCTGGCTATACCCCGGACCTTCCGGCGGGCAGACTATCTTCCCTGCATATTCTGGGGACGTACTGCCCAGGAGGTAGCCGCCTGCAACATTCGGGACACCGTGCAGGTCTGCGGCAGACTGCAAAGCAGAACCTACACGAAACTCACTCCGGACGGTGCTGTCCAGCGCACTGCCTATGAGATCTCCGCTTTGAGTGCGGATATTTGGCCCTGCGAGCAGTAGTGCCAAGCCGGGAAGACAGATCCTGTCTTCCCAAAGCCACGCACGCAGCCATCCCAGGATCGCTGCCACGGTATCCTATACCATTGTATCCACCTGACACCCCTTTGGTGAGGAAGGAAATTCTTCTTTCTTTTCCGGTCGCTTTATGCTACTATTGAGAAAACAGGCAAAAGAAGGTGGATGCATTGAAGAAAAAAGCCATACATATTATCGAGGTGTTGAAAGAACGTTATCCAGACGCCCTGTGCGCCCTGCAATATGAGAAGGATTATGAATTGATGATCGCAGTACGGCTGTCTGCTCAGTGCACCGATGCCCGGGTAAATCTGATCACGCCGGCCCTGTTCGCGGCCTATCCCACCCTGGAGGCAATGGCCGGAGCTGACATTTCGGATGTAGAACGACACATCCATTCCTGCGGTTTCTACCGGCAAAAGGCCAAGGACATCGTGCTTGCATGCCAGATGCTGCTGACAGAGCACGGCGGAAGGGTCCCCGGCACGATGGAGCAGCTCCTGAAGCTGCCCGGTGTAGGCAGAAAAACCGCCAATTTGCTGTTAGGCGACATTTTTAAAGAACCGGGCAGTGTGGTCTGTGACACCCACTGCATCCGCATCTGCGGCCGTCTGGGCCTTTCCCAGGGCAAAGAACCGGAAAAAGTGGAGCGTCAGCTGCGGGAAATTCTTCCTCCCGATGAAAGCAGCGATTTTTGCCACCGGATCGTCCTGTTTGGCAGAGATATCTGCACCGCCAGAAACCCAAAGTGTGGTCAGTGTCCCCTTTCCATTCACTGTCAGTACATAAACGGCCAGTAATAAATCCCCCTTGTCCGAATAGTATTGGGACAAGGGGGGATTCTTTTGGCAAGAAAAACACCCATATTTTACAGCGCGTTGCTGCTGACCGGTGTCAATCTGCTTCTTCGTCTGGTCTCTACCAGTTTCCAGGTGTATCTTTCCGGCAGGATCGGTGCAGGCGGTATTGGCCTTGTGCAGCTGGTGTTGTCCGTGGGGATGCTGGCAATGACCGCCGGAATGGCCGGCGTCCGTACAGCCACGATGTATTTAACCGCCGAGGAACTGGGAAAAAACAAGCCCGGCAATGTGATTTGGATCCTCCGGGGATGCTTTCGTTACAGCCTGGTTTGCAGCATTGCGGTGGCCATAGCTGTGTATGCGGCTGCACCGTGGCTGGCAGGCAATTGGATCGGCAATGCCGCTGTTACGCCGGCGATACGGCTTCTGGCATTCTCCGTCCCCATCAGCTGCCTGTGCGGTGTAATGACCGGGTGCTTTACCGCCGAACAGAAAATCGGCACGCTGGCTGCGGTAGAGGTGGCTGAACAGCTGCTGACTATGGCTGTAACCGTTGCGGCTCTGTTCCTGTGGGCCAAAAACGACGAGGCAAAGGCCTGCCAGTGTGTTGTTGCCGGATCTTTGTCTGGTGCTTGTTTCACATTGGCCACATTATCCTTACTTAGACTGCGGGACCGTTCGCCAAATGAACCAAAAATTGCTGTCAGAAAGCGTTTAATGCAGGCGGCTGTCCCCCTGGCTCTGGGGGATGATTTAAAAGCCGGTATCTCCACCACGGAGAATCTGATGGTACCCAAGCGGCTGGCCCTCCATCGTCTGACCGCTGATCCTCTGGCCGCATTCGGTATGGTCAGCGGTATGGTGTTCCCAGTTCTCATGTTCCCGGCAGCCATTTTATTTGGTCTGTGCGAGCTGCTGATCCCGGAGCTTGCCCGCTGCCACGCCGCGGGAAGCTGGCAGCGGATCCGGTATCTGGTGGGGCGAAGCCTACGGGTGGCTATGTTTTACGGCTTTGCCTGCTGCGCCGTTCTGTACCTCTGCGCCCAGGATATCTGTCTTCGGCTGTACGGCAGCACGGATGCCGGCGATCTGCTGCAGCGTTTTGCACTTCTTGCGCCTATGCTTTACTGCGATGTGGTAACAGACGCTATGGTCAAGGGGTTGGGGCAGCAAAAGGTCTGCGTCCGCTATAACATCTTCACCTCTTTTCTGGATGTGGTGTTTCTGTTTTTCCTGCTGCCCGTCTACGGGCTGGAGGGCTATTTCTTCAGTTTCCTGGTGACCCATCTGATCAACTTTGCATTAAGTCTGCGCAGATTGGTCAAGATTTCCGAACACCGGATCTGTTGGCACGTCCCACTGCTGTGTGCAGGAGCTGCCGCTTTTTCTATGGTTGCCGCCTCCGTACTGCCCTACCCCTGGATCCGGATCTTATCGTTCTTCCTTATGTTTATCAGCAGTTTGTGTCTGTTCAACGTTCTTAAAGGAGAGGATTTCCGTTGGGTCAGTGGATTGTTACGTAAAAAAGGAAACGTCGGAGGATGACCTCCGACGTTTTTTATTACAATTGTCCCAGAACTTCTACCAGGAATTCATATACCCGCTGGGTAGATGCAATATTCAGCCGTTCCCGGCTGGTGTGGATGTCAAAGGCCTGTGGGCCGAAGGAAATACAGTCCAGACCGGGAATCTTTTCGCTGAGCAGGCCGCACTCCAGCCCGGCGTGAATGGCCAGCACCTGGGGATCGCTGCCATAACGAGCTCGGTACACCCTTATCATAGTCTCCCGCAGGTCAGAATCCGGGTTATATTCCCACGCGGGATAATCACCCCTATGGGTGCATTCCCCGCCGTGGAAGGCAGCCAGCTCATTCAGCCGCTGGACCAGATTCTGCTTCTCCCGGTTCACGGAGCTTCGCACCGCAAAAGTCAAATTCAGCCTTTCGTCCAACGAGACCACGCCAAGATTCAGACTGGTCTGCACCAACCCCTCAATTTCCTTGCTCCAGGCCTGGATGCCGTTGGGTGCGGCATTGAGCAAAGCGATCACCTTCGCCGAATCCTGGGTGGTCAAAGCGTTTCCGCCCAGAGCGTCCACGTCGTCTCCACGGATCACACAATCCGGCTCATCAAAGGTTTCACGGATCTCTTTTTGCAGCTGCTCCGCCACATCGTTGATCCGCTCAATGTACATTCCCAGCGCCACCAGTGTCACCTGGCAAAAATTGGGAATGGCATTGTCCTTCTCACCGCCGGTAAGCTTGGTAATGCACACGGGCATCAGCTGCTGGACTCTGTCCAGGAACAGGCCCATAACCTTGTTGGCATTGGCCCGGTTCTTATGGATCTCCACACCGGAGTGGCCGCCCTTTAGACCCTCAACCGTCAGCTTTACGCAAGGACCGTAGACCGCCCGGCGCTCCACCGGCATAGAGATGGTTGATTTGACACCGCCCGCACAGGAAACGGTGAACGTGCCCTCCTCATCGTGGTCGATATTCATTAGCTTCCGGCCCTTGAGCATACTGAGGTCGATACCCGCAGCGCCATCCATTCCGGTCTCCTCGTCCACAGTGATCACAACTTCCAGGGCGGGATGGGCAATCGTTTTGTCAGCCAGGATCGCCAATGCGTAGGCCACGGCGATTCCATCATCTGCGCCCAGCGAAGTCCCGTTGGCATACACAAACTCCCCGTCGTGGGTCACGTCTACCCCCTGGGTATCCATATCAATGGTACAATCCGCATCCTTCACGCAGACCATATCCATATGGCCCTGGATGATCACAGCAGGATGCTCCTCGTATCCGGCGGTTGCGTCGGCAAAAATGATTACATTGTTCAAAGCGTCCTGAAGATATTCCAGACCTTGCTCCTTGGCAAAGGACACCAGGTAGTCACTGATCGCCTTGGTGTTTCCGCTGCCGTGAGGGATCGAGCAAAGCTTTTCAAAATACGCAAATACAGACTCCGGCTTTAAGCCAGCCAGTTTAACAGCCTTCATAAACAGTTACTCCTTTTTCAAGCTGACTGTATTCTATCATATACCGTCAGAAAAATCTACCGCACAAAAAAGACCACAGGAAAAAACCTGTGGTCTTCAGTTCCTGCATTACGCCTGGGGAATCAGGCTCAGTGCCAGAGTCAGCAGAATCCAAGCCAGAGCGATCCACTTGGTAGCAGATGCCAGCATCTTGTCCATACTGCTGCCATTTCCCTTGCTCATATAAGAGTCGCTGTTACCGGCGATGGCGCCGGACAGGCCTGCTTCCTTACCGGACTGCAGCAGAACCACTGCGATCAGGGCAACACTGGCGATAACTTCAAGAACAGTGACGATAATTCTCAGAACTTCCATTTTTGCAACCTCCCTCCGCTTACCGCTCAGCCTGTGGGCAGACAGCGGATCACAATAGATACTAACCGGACAAACCGGGTTTATTTCAATCTTGGTAATTATAGCACAGACATCGAGAAAAAGCAAGTATTTTATACGTTTTTCTTTGGCAATTTACTTTGTAACCCAGTTGCCGGTGGCAGCGCAGGTCAAATACGCATTGATAAAGGGATCCAGCGCTCCATCCATTACCGCATTGACATTGGAGGTCTCGCAGCCGGTACGGGTATCCTTGACCAAGGTGTAGGGCATAAACACATAGTTGCGGATCTGGCTGCCCCATTCGATCTTCTTTTGGACACCCTTAATGTCAGAAATTTTCTCAAGATGCTCCCGTTCACGGATCTCTACCAGCTTTGACCGGAGCATACGCAGACAGGTCTCCTTGTTCTGGAACTGGCTCCGCTCAGTCTGACAGGAAACCACGATGCCGGACTTGTGGATCAGACGCACCGCAGAGGATGTCTTGTTAATATGCTGGCCGCCTGCGCCGGAGGAACGGAACACCTGCATCTCATAATCTTCTGCTTTGATCTCAAAGTCTTCACTGTCATCCTCGATCTCGGGGATCACTTCCACTGCGGAGAAAGAGGTCTGCCGGCGGGCATTGGCGTCAAAGGGAGAGACACGAACCAGGCGGTGGACGCCGTTTTCCCCCTTTAGGAAACCATAGGCATTCTCACCTTCGATAAGAATGTCCGCAGACTTTAGGCCGGCTTCTTCACCTTCCTGGTAGTCCATAATTTTATAGGTATAGCCATGAGCTTCCGCCCAGCGGGTGTACATACGGTATAGCATCTGGCACCAGTCCTGTGCCTCCGTTCCGCCTGCACCGGCCTGGAAGGACACCAGAGCGTTGTTGCGGTCATAGTTGCCGGTCAGCAGCATCTGCAGCCGGCAGCGCTCCATATCCTCGCTAAGCTTCTGGAAACCCTCTTTCAGCTCGGGGAGCATAGAATCGTCATCTTCTTCTGCTGCCATTTCACAGATGGTCACCAGATCCTCCCAGGAGGATACCATCTTCTCATAGTTTTCGATCTTATTCTCAATGTTCTTGGTCTTCATCACGACCTGCTGGCTCTTTTCGGGATTGTCCCAGAAGCCGGGAGCTTCCTGCATTGCGTGCAGGCGCTCCAGTTCATTGCGCATACCCTCCATATTCAGGGAATCGGCAAGACCGTCCAGCGTAGGCTTTACTTCGCCCAATTTCTGCTTATATACGTCAAATTCCAGATTCATGGGTGATATCCTCATTTCTTCAAGTTTACATTCGCCGATATATTATATTCCAATTCTTCCGTTCTGTAAAGAGGTAATAGCGGATTTCCCAAGAAAACACCTGTGTTTTCTCCATTATTTACGGTTTTCAGTTATAAGGTTTTCTCCGATTATGGTTGACACCGCCGGGTTTTTTGGGTACAATGCTATGGAAGCAAATATGCCCCAGTAGCTCAGTCGTATAGAGCGATCGCCTCCTAAG
>JAZQDH010000062.1:0-8706 GCA_045546655.1 Faecousia sp. | reverse complement strand
TGAAGAACACGTGCAGGAGCGGGCAGTGCTGGTAGGCTTGAACGCGGACTGCTTTACAAAGGCGCAGACCGCCACCGATGAGACGCTGGAAGAGCTGGAAGCACTGCTGGAGACCGCCGGCGGCTTCTGCACCGGAAAGGTATTGCAGAACCGGCATACCCCGGACTCCCACAGTTTTATCGGTGAAGGTAAGGCGCTGGAGGTAAAAATGCTGGTGGAGGCAACCGCGTCCACTATGGTTGTTTTTGACAATGAACTCTCACCCGGACACATCCGGGCCCTGGAGGAGATTTTGGGTGTGACGGTACTGGACCGCAGTGCCCTGATCCTGGATATTTTTGCCCAACGGGCCAAAACCAAAGAGGGCCGGCTCCAGGTGGAGCTTGCCCAGTACAAATATTTGCTGCCCCGGCTGGCGGGTATGGGCAAGAGCCTGTCCCGGCAGGGCGGTGGCATCGGTACCCGGGGCCCCGGCGAGACCAAGCTGGAATCGGACCGGCGCCACATCCGGGAGAGGATCTCCCGGCTTCAGAACGAGCTGGAGCAGGTGCGCCAGGTCCGCGGTGTCCAGCGGGAACGGAGAATGAAGAATTCTGTGCCGGTGGTGGCCATCGTTGGCTATACCAATGCGGGCAAATCCACCCTTTTAAATCAATTGACGGATGCGGGGATCCCTGCCAACAACCGTCTGTTCGATACCCTGGATACCACATCCCGGCTTTTGACAGTCTCCGACAATCTGGATGTGATCCTGTCGGATACCGTAGGTTTTATTGCCAAACTGCCCCACCATCTGGTGGATGCCTTCCGGGCCACCCTGGAGGAGCTGGAGTATGCGGACCTTTTGCTGCACGTGATCGACGCTGCCGATCCCAACCGGCAGGAACACATCGACGTGGTGGATGGCTTGATTGCCAAACTGGCAAAACCCGGCACAGCGGTGCTGCAATGCTACAACAAAGCAGATCTGGTAAGCTCTGAGGACATTCCTGTGGGCCGGGATATCGTGAAGATCTCCGCTAAGAAAGGCTACGGGATGGACAGCCTCTTAAAGGCCATCGAGGAAGCTCTGGGCCACAGCCGACATCATATTGTGGTGAGCATGCCCTATTCTATGGGCGGAATGGTGGACACCCTCCACTCCAATGCCCAGGTGCTGAATGTGGAGTACACCGGTGAGGGAATCCAGGTGGAGACCATTGTAGACCCGATTCTCTACGGAAGACTGAAAGAGTATATCACAAAGGAGTGCTGAGCTTGGACGAATATCTGGTGCCCACCGGGTTCGGTGAAGATGAATTTATAGAGAAAAAGTCCCGATTCATCGGCAGGGTCTGGCCTGTGGAGTCCGAGGAAGAGGCACTGGAAAAAATCCAGCTGATGAAGAAACAGCATTACGATGCTACCCACAACTGCTGGGCCTATGTGATCAAAGACGGCCCCATGCGCTTTTCTGACGACGGAGAACCCGGCGGTACGGCCGGAAATCCTATGATGCAGGTGCTGCAGCGGGAGAGCATTTATAATGTAGTGTGCGTGGTGACCCGGTATTTTGGCGGTGTGCTGCTGGGTGCCGGTGGCTTGGTCAGAGCCTATACTAAAGGTGCTAAGATCGCCATCGATGCCGCCGGTAAATCTATGAAACGGGTGTGGAGCGTGCTGTATGTACCCTGTCCTTACACCTTTTATGAACGGGTAAAGCTGGAGGTGGCGGCCTTTGGGGGCATCATCCGGGATACCCAGTTCGGCGCGGAAGTGGAATTGGAGATTTTGGTGGCCAAGCCGGATTGCCAGCGGTTTTTGGACCGGCTGACGGATATGACCTCTGCCACGGTGGAGGGTATGGAGACAGGCCAGGAATACCGGGCATTCCCGGTGGAAAAAGAAACGGTATGATACCGGGGGAGAAATGCTTATGACTTTACGTGAAGAACTGGAGCGGCAGGAGCATTTGCAGCTGGATCCCAGAGCGGCTTTTTCCGATGAGAGCCGGGGCAGGCTTCGTCCGGAGGAACCCAGATGCGAGGATGTGCGCACAGTTTACCAGAGGGATACGGATAAGATCGTACACAGCAAGGCGTTTCGCCGGCTGATGCATAAGACCCAGGTGTTCTTGCAGCCGGAGGGCGACCATTACCGTACCCGTATGACCCACACTCTGGAGGTGGCCAGGATCGCCAGGACCATTGCCAAGGCGTTGGGACTGAATGAAGACCTGGCAGAGGCCCAGGCTATGGGCCACGATCTGGGACACACGCCCTTTGGACACGCAGGCGAGATCGCTCTTTCCGATGTGATGGGACAGCCGTTCCGCCACAACGAGCAGAGCCTGCGGGTGGTGGATGTGCTGGAAAACGGCGGTGAAGGCTTGAATCTGACCTATGAGGTACGGATGGGCATTCTGGGCCACACCGGTACATTTGTCCCGGAGACGCTGGAAGGACAGATCGTGCGGATCGCGGACCGGATGGCCTACGTGAACCACGATATTGACGATGCGGTCCGGGCCGGTATTCTGACAAATGAGGATCTGCCCAAGAGCGTGTCCAGAACCTTGGGCAAAAGCCACAGTCAGCGTATTAACACATTGGTGTGCGATGCCATCAATACCTCCCGGGAGGCGAAAACCATCCAGCTGTCCGACCAGGTGGGGCAGGCACTGAACGAACTGCGCCTGTTTATGTTTGAGCGGGTCTACCGCAACCCGGTGGCAAAGGGAGAGGAAACCAAGGCCAAGGATATGCTCAAACGGCTTTACGAGTACTACTACACCCATCCGGAGGCGATGCCGGAGGATTTCCAGCCCCAGTTGTCCTTTGACGGAATGGAGCGCACCGTGTGTGACTACATAGCCGGTATGACGGACAACTACGCGGTGGATAAATACACGGAACTTTTTATCCCGGCAGGGTGGCATATTCGCGGGTAATATGTTATAATAAACGATAACCATTTTTTGGAAAGGAGGCAGGCTATGGCATTCGCGCCATCTTTTATCGATGAATTGCTGGCCCGAAATCCCATTGAGGATGTGGTGGGTCAGTATGTGAGCTTGAAGCGCTCCGGTGCCAATCTGTTTGGTCTGTGTCCGTTCCACGGTGAAAAGACCGCCTCCTTCTCCGTTGCTCCCGACAAGGGAATTTATTACTGCTTCGGCTGTCACAAGGGCGGCGGCGCCATCAACTTTATGATGGAAGTGGAGGGCCTGAGCTACCCGGACGCGGTAAGGGCCTTGGCCAAACGGGCCGGTATGGAAGTGCCGGAGGACGAGCAGTACCAGAGCCGCTACCGCCAGCAGGAACGGCTGTGGGCACTGATGAAGGAGGCTGCCCGCTTCTTCCACGCACAGCTTTACAGCGACCAGGGGAAAGAGGGACTGGCCTATGCCCAGAAACGGGGTATGCCCAGATCCACCCTGACAAAATTCGGCATCGGCTTTGCCCCCAATTCCTGGAACAGCCTGATCGACGCTATGCAGGCCAAGGGTTACACCCAGCAGGAGTTAACGGATGCGGGCCTTGTGTCCGAGCGGAACGGACGGATCTACGACCGGTTCCGGAACCGGCTGATGTTCCCCATCATCGACGTTCGGGGTAATATCATCGGCTTCGGCGGCCGTGTGATGGACGACTCCACGCCTAAGTATCTTAACTCTCCGGAAACCCTGATCTTCAACAAACGCAAGAACCTTTTTGGCCTGAATCTGGCCAAAAAGAGCAAGCTGGGATATCTGATCCTGGTAGAAGGGTATATGGATGCCATTGCCCTGCACCAGTACGGATTTGACTGTGCGGTGGCCTCCCTGGGCACTTCTCTGACCGAGGAACACGCGGCATTGCTGAGCCGGTACACCGAGCAGGTATATCTGATCTATGATGCTGACCAGGCCGGTCAGAATGCCACCCGCCGGGCGATCCCGATGCTGGAAAAGGCGGGCATCCGCATCAAGGTCCTGCATATGCGGGACGCCAAGGACCCGGATGAGTTTTTGAAGAAATTTGGCCCGGACAAGTTTAAGCTCCTGCTGGAGGAGTCTTCCAACCGGGTGGAATACCAGCTGAACGCCATTCGCAGAAAATATGACCTGCGCGACGATGACCAGAAGGTCCGCTTTGTCCACGAGGCGGCGGAGCTGATCGGCACCCTGGACAGCGCGGTGAAGCGGGAGGTCTACGGCGGTCGGATCGCTGAGGCCGCCGGCATCAGTATGGAGGCTATGAAGCTGGAAGTGAGCAAGGCCTTTAAGCGCCGGATGGCCCGGATGCGCAAGCAGCAGGAGAAGATCGACCTGGCCCCGGCCAAGGCACTGCAGCCTAAGGAGCGGACCATCCGCTATGACAATATGAAGTCTGCTATGGCAGAGGAGGCGATCCTTGCCCAGGTGCTGCGTGAGCCTGCGCTGTTGGACGGTGCGGGGTCTTTGCGGGGCAGTGACTTCTCTGTGCCTCTGCTGGGAAGGACCTTTGACCAGCTCTATGATCGGCACCGGACCGGACTGGAAGTGTCCATTGGCGTGCTGTCGGATCTGTCGGCGGAGGAGATGTCTCACATTGCCGGGATCTGTCAGCGTCACCAGGGGACAGTTAACGAACAGGCATTTGCCGACTGTGTGCGAAATGTCCAGGCACAGCACCAGAGCAAAAACGTCAGCACGGACGATGATCTGATGGCGTTCAGAAACAGATTAAAGGAAAGTAAAGGAACAAAATGAGCTTAGAGCTGCTTCAGAAACAAGTGAATGGGGACCCGGCGGCAGAGGATGATATGCAGCATTATCTGCACCAGATCCGTACATATCCCCGGCTGACGGCCCAGGAGGAACGGATGCTGGCGATGAAATGTGCCGAAGGAGATGAAGATGCCATCCGGCAGATTGTGTCTGCCAATCTGCGTCTTGTGGTTTCCGTGGCAAGGGAATATGCCGGACGGGGCGTTCCGCTGCTGGATCTGATCCAGGAGGGAAGTATCGGCCTTCTGGTAGCGGCGAAAAAGTTTGACTATACATTGGAATACCGTTTTTCTACCTATGCCACAAAGTGGATCCGCCAGGGTGTGACCCGGTGCATTATGAACCACGCGGGACTGATCCGGGTGCCGGCTCATACGGCAACCCAGATCCGGAGGGTACTGAACCGGAGGTATCTGCTGCTGCAGCAAACCGGCAGCGAGCCCACCCTGGAGGAACTGGCTGCCCAGTGCGGTATAGAAAAGCAGAAGGCAGCGCGTCTTCTGGAGCTGATTCCGGAGGTTTGCTCTCTGGATGCCCCTGTGGGAGAGAACGAGGAAGACACCTTGCAAATGCTTTTGGAGGATACACAAACCTCCACCCCCCAGCAGGAATTGGTAAGAAACCAGCTGAAGGATACCTTGGAGAGTTTGCTGGAACAGTTAACGGCCAGACAGCAGCAGGTTTTGCGGCTGCATTACGGTATGGAGGATGGTGTCTGCTTGTCCCTGGAACAGATCGGAAAGAAGCTGAACATTTCCAAGGAACGGGCAAGACAGATTGAACACCAGGCCATAGCCAAGCTGAAGCAGCTTGGTACGGATCTGGGATTGGAGGATTTCCTGGAATGAGGGAACTGGACATTACATTTGAAGTGAGTCCCTGGGAACAGGAGCTGGAGCGTCTGCAGCCGGGGGATACCCTGTGCGCGCTGCAGGTGCTGGCCCTGGCCCAGGCCGAAGACGAGGATACACTGCTGGAGCAGATGACAGAGCTGGAAGAACGGGCCGTCAGCCTGGACATCAGCCGCTTGCCGGAGAACGTTGCTTCCGGAGAGGCGGCGGTCCGTCTGCGGCAGGAGCAGCAATTGGTGCAAAAGGGCCGCCTGATGCAGGAGTTGGAGGAAAACGATCCTCTGCGGCTGTATCTGGAGGAGTTGGCGGCCATCCCCAGCCAGGGTGATGTGGACGCATTGGCCGGGCAGTATCTGGCCGGGCAGGACGCGGCGGAACGGCTTGTAAACCTGTCGCTGAGCCGTGCGGTAGAGCTGGCAATGGAACATACAGGCCGGGGCGTGTTGCTGCTGGATCTGATCCAGGAGGCAAGTCTGGGCCTTTGGCAGGGCGTTTTGCACTACAACGGCGGCGATTTTGAGACCCACCGGGACTGGTGGATCCGCCAGTATATTGCCAAGGCCGTTCTGATGCAGGCCCGTTCCGGTGACCTGGGCCAGAAGCTGCGCCAGGGTATGGAGGATTACCGGGACGTGGACCAACGGCTGCTGGGCGAATTGGGCAGGAACCCCACCCTGGAGGAGATCGCCCAGGCTATGCACATAACAGCCCAGCAGGCGCAGGTGTATGGGGATATGCAGCTGCAGGCCAGATCCAGGCAGCGCATTGACGACGCCCGGGAGCCGGCGGCCGAATCTGCGGAGGACGATCAGTCTGTGGAGAATACGGCATATTTCCAAATGCGCCAGCGGATATTGGATCTTTTGAGCACGCTGACCGAAGAGGACGCAAAGCTTCTGACGCTCCGCTACGGTCTGGAGGGCGGGCTGCCGATGTCCCCCCAGGATGCGGGAAAGGCTCTGGGACTGACCCCGGAAGAAGTGATACAGAGGGAAACACAGGCTCTGGCGCAGCTGCGCTTGCAGGGCTAGGATAGAAGGAGAAGAAATATGGAAAAGAAGTATTCCATCGCCATCGACGGCCCTGCCGGCGCGGGCAAAAGTACATTGGCAAGAGCGCTGGCAAAGGAGCTGGGCTACTATTACGTGGATACCGGCGCCATTTACCGGACAGTGGCCTATTTCCTGGACCTTCTGGGTATCAGCCCCAAGGACGTGGACGGTGTGGAGCGCTACATCGATGAGCTGACCATTCAGATCGAATACGACGAAGAGGGTAAGCAGCATATGATCATGAACGGTATGGATGTCACCGGCGAGATCCGTACCCAGGACATCTCCCAGAAGGCCAGCCTGGTTTCCGCCCACGCGGTGGTACGGGAGGTGCTGCTGGATATGCAGCGTGAAGTGGCCAAAAATCACAACGTGATTATGGATGGCCGGGACATCGGCACGGTGGTGCTGCCCAAGGCAGATGTGAAGATCTTCCTGACGGCTGCGCCTGAGGTCCGGGCAAAGCGCCGCTATGACGAGCTGATCGCAAAGGGTCAGAAGGCAAAACTGGAGACCATTCTCAAGGAGATCCAGCAGCGGGATTACCAGGACACCCATCGCCCCATCGCGCCGCTGAAGATGGCAAGGGATTCCGTCAAACTGGATACCTCTGAGCTGGATATCCCCGGCGTGATGGCCGAAATGCGCCGGATCATCCGGGAGAAGATCGGCGTATGAGCATTACCGTAGCCAAACACGCAGGATTCTGCTTTGGAGTCAGCCGGGCAGTGGAGCTGGTGGAGGAGGCTGCCGGCGAGGGCAGACAGGTCTGCACCCTGGGACCCATCATCCACAACCGCCACGCGGTGGACAAGTTCCGCCGGATGGGTGTACGGGTGATCGACGACCCCTCCCAGGCCACGGAACAGGACACGGTGATCATCCGGTCCCACGGTGTGACCAGGGAAGTAATGCAGTGCCTGCAGCAGCAGGGCTGTCAGATAGTGGATGCCACCTGCCCCTTTGTCAAACGGATCCACGGACTGGTGTGCAAGGCAGAGCAGGCGGGCAGACTTCCTGTGATCATCGGCACCCGTACCCACCCGGAGGTGGAGGGAATCGCCGGTTGGTGCGGCCACTGCCAGATCTTTGAAACGGCGGAACAGCTGCAAAATTGGACAGAATCTGGCGCAATTCCTGCAGATTCACCAATTTGTATGGTTTGCCAGACCACTTCCACGGAATCTTTGTGGAAAAATTGTGTTGAAATCGCAAAAAAACAGTTTACTAACTTGGAAATCTTTGATACAATATGTAAAGCTACTGAATTTCGGCAAAGCGAAGCGGCACAATTAAGTACGAATTGTCAAGCCATGGTCGTTGTAGGTGACACGCACAGTTCCAACACAGGCCGTCTTGCAATGATTTGCCGGGAGCACTGCGATCGGGTGGTGCTGGTGGACAACGCCAGTGAGCTGGATCCCGTTTTTTTCCGCGGTGTGGCTGATGTTGGAATCACGGCCGGTGCGTCTACACCGGCGTGGATTATAAAGGAGGTCAACAAGACTATGAGCGAAATTATCAATGTTGAGGCTGTACAGGAGGAGAACTTTGCTGAGCTTCTCGAGCAGTCCATCAAGACTTTAAATACAGGAGATAAGGTTACGGGTATCGTTACCGGTATTGGCACCACTGAAGTGCAGATCGACCTGGGCACCAAGCACGCCGGTTATATTCCTTATGATGAAGTCAGCGCAGATCCCACCGTTAAGCCCGAGGACATTCTAAAGGTCGGCGACGAGATCGAAGTATTTGTCGTTCGCGTGAACGATCAGGAAGGCACCTGCCAGCTGAGCAAGAAGAAGCTGGACGGCATGAAGGTGTGGGACGATATGGCTGCCTGGTGCGAAGAGAAGACTACCATCGAAGGCACCATCACCGAAGAGAACAAGGGCGGCCTGGTTGCCAATATTAAGGGCATCCGCGTCTTTATCCCCGCTTCCCAGTCCGGTGTTGCTAAGGGCGGCGATATGGCCGGTATGGTCGGCAAGCCCGTGCAGCTGAAGATCACCGAGGTCAACCGCGCACGCCGTCGTGTGATCGGCTCTATCCGCGCTGTTTCCTCCGAGACCCG
>JAZQDH010000061.1:0-17932 GCA_045546655.1 Faecousia sp. | reverse complement strand
CCGGTTGAACTGCAGGCTCAGCTGATCGATCATCTCCTCCGCATTGGAGGTGGCCGCGTCCATAGCGGTACGGCGGGCAGCCTGCTCAGACGCACGGCTCTCGCACAGAGCACCATACAGCACACCGCCCAGATACTCGGGGATGATAGCGTTGAACACCGTCTCACTGTCCGGCTCGTAGAGCATATCACTTCCCGGGGCCGTGGTCGCAGCTGTTTTTTGATGGATCAGCGGCAGCAGTTTCAGCACACTGGGGGTCTGCTGCAGCACCGACACGAAGTTGGTGTATGCCATATAAATCTCGTCGAACTCTCCCAAAAGATACTGTTTGCACAGCTGCTTTGCGATGCTGAAGCAGTCGCTCATAGACAGATCCTCGGCCTGGCTGTAACTGTCTGTCAGGATCGGCACGCGGCGGGTCTTGAAAAACTCCACAGCCTTTTTGCCTACGGGCAGAACCACGGCATCCTTACCGTCCATTTCTGCCAGGGTCATTTTCAGCACATTGCTGTTATAGCCGCCTGCCAGACCCCTGTCGCCGGCAATCACCACAAATAACGCCTTCTTGCCGGGGCGCTGCTGCAAGTATGCGGAGGACAGCTCCCTGTCTGCCCCCACGATATCATGGATGGTTTCGTAGAGGATCTCAAAATATGGGCGGGAGGAGATCACCTGTGCCTGTGCCCGGCGCAGCTTGGAGGCAGCCACCATTTCCATTGCCTTGGTGATCTGCTTGGTAGACTCCATACTGCGGATGCGGCCCTTGATCTCCTTGGTGGAAACACCTGCCATAACGCTCCCCCCTTACACAGCCGTACAGAACTGTTCCAACAGCTCGGTGATGGCTGCCTGGATGGATGCTTCCGTATCCTTTTCCAGCTTTCCGGTGGTACGGATGGCCTGGAGGGCATCATAATAGCGGTTGTCCATCAGATCCTGCAGCTGCTTTTGGAATTCGCTGATTCTGTCCACGGGCACATCTTCCAGATAGCCGTTGGTAACCGCGTAGAGTATGCACACCTGGTGTGCCACTTCCACAGGGGCATTATTCTTCTGCTTCAAAACCGCCACGATCCGTTCACCGAGGGCAAGTCTCGCTTTTGTATCAGCGTCCAGATCGGAGCCGAACTGGGCAAAGCTCTGCAGCTCTCTGTACTGAGAATACAGCAGCTTCAAAGAGCCGGCCACCTTTTTCATAGCCTTGATCTGGGCATCGCCGCCAACACGGGACACGGAAATGCCGGGGTTCACCGCAGGCATAACACCGGCATTGAACAGCTCGGTCTCCAGGAATATCTGACCGTCGGTGATGGAGATCACGTTGGTGGGAATGTAGGCAGAGACGTCGCCTGCCTGGGTCTCTATAATCGGCAGAGCCGTCAGGCTGCCGCCGCCCAGCTCGTCAGACAGCTGTGCCGCACGCTCCAGCAGACGGGAGTGCAGATAGAAGACGTCACCGGGGTATGCCTCACGTCCGGGAGGACGGCGGATCAGCAGGGAGATGGCACGGTATGCCACCGCGTGTTTACTCAGATCATCATAGATCACCAGCACATCCTTACCCTGGTGCATAAAGTGCTCACCAATGGCGCAGCCCGTGTAGGGTGCGATATACTGCATAGGTGCCAGCTCGGAAGCAGTTGCGGAGACCACAACCGTATAGTCCATAGCGCCGCCCAGGGTCAGATTGTTCACGATCTGGGCAACGGTGGAACGCTTCTGGCCAATGGCGACGTAAATGCAAATCACGTTCTTGCCCTTCTGATTCAGAATGGCATCGGTTGCGATCGTAGTCTTACCGGTCTGGCGGTCACCGATGATCAGCTCACGCTGGCCACGGCCAATGGGGATCATAGCATCGATGGCCTTGATACCGGTCTGCAGAGGCACACTGACGTGCTTTCTTTCGATAATGCCAGGGGCAGGACTTTCAATGGGACGATAGCTCTCCGCCTCAATCACGCCCTTACCGTCTATGGGTTCGCCCAGTGCGTTCACAACACGGCCGATCAGGTTCTTGCCCACAGGAACGGACACAACCTTGCCGGTGCGCTTGACCGTATCGCCCTCCTTGATGCCTGCGTCGTCACCCAGAATGACAACGGAAACCGTCTCCTCCTCCAGGTTCTGTGCCATACCAAAAGCACCGTTGGGGAACTCCACAAGCTCGCCTGCCATACACTTGTCCAGGCCCGACACTTTGGCAATACCGTCACCGACCAGGATCACAATACCGGTTTCAC
The DNA here is from genome assembly GCA_045546655.1 of Faecousia sp. Lineage (GTDB taxonomy): Bacteria > Bacillota > Clostridia > Oscillospirales > Oscillospiraceae > Faecousia. The sequence continues at coordinate 15,689 of JAZQDH010000061.1, read as the reverse complement.
TGGTCTGGAGTTTATTTTCATAGTTCTTGATCTGACTACGAATTATTTTTGTAATTTCTTCGGGTCGTAATTCCATATTCTACCCACTTTCTGTTAAAGTATGGTATTTTTCAACAGTTTGCTGATGGATTCCAGCCGGCTGCGCACCGTACCATCCACCCGCTTGCCGTCGTAATCCAGACGGATACCGCCCAGGCACTGGGGATCCACCGAACATTCCAATGTAACTGTCTTGCCGGTAACCTGTATCAGCTTCCGGGTCAGTCTTTCCAACTGGTCCTGCTGCAATGGCTGTGCGGTAACCGCACGGACACAAATGATCCCATGGTCCTGGTTGTACTGCTCCTGGAACGAGCGGCAGCAGTCGGAAAAATGGCGGATATAGCCCTTTTCCGTTAGGATTTTCATAAAGTTCAGCACATAGGGCTGGACTTTGCCCCGGAAACTGTCATCCAATATCTGGCAGCGCTCCTGCTTGGAAACATTGGGGGTTGCCAGCAGCCGGATAAACTCCGGGGTCTGGGCAAAGCTCAACTCCAGCATAGACAGTTCATCCAAAATGGACTTTGCCAGATCCTCCTCTTTTGCCAGGGCATACAGACCCTGGGCATATGTCTTGGCAACCTCTGTCATACGCCGTCACCCAATTGAGCAATAAACTGGTCTACCAGCTTTGTCTGGTCCTCACCGCTCAGCTCGCGGCCCACCACCTTGCCGGCGATGGTCATTGCCAGATCGGAGATCTCGTTCTTCGCTTCGTTGATGGCCTTTTTCTTCTCCTGGGCAATGTCTGCCTCTGCCTTGGCACGGATAGCATCGGCCATATTATTTGCCTGACGGATGATCTCCTCTTCCCGGCTCTGTCCACGGGCAACCGCCTCTTTGACGATCCGCTCGGACGTCTGCTGTGCTTCAGACAGCTTCTGCTCGTACTCGCCCCGCAGCACAGACGCCTGTTCTTTGGCCTGTCCGGCCTTGGTGTACAGGTCGTCGATCTCCTGTTGGCGCTCCTTGATGAGCTTCATCACAGGTCCAAACAGGAACTTTCTGGCAACGAAGAAAATGGTGAGCGTATTCAGCAGAACAAACAACGCATCCCAGAAGTTTACGCCGATAAACGCTTGAAAGTATCCCACTGATACAGACTCCTTTCGTAAAGTATTTTGAAAGCCTTACAGCAGGAACATAATCAGCAGAGAGATGATCAGAGAGTAGATACCGGTAGTCTCCGCGATTGCACAGCCCATGATCATAGTAGAACGCAGCGTGCCGGAAGTCTCAGGCTGACGAGCCATACCCTCCAGAGCCTTACCAACAGCGTTACCTTCACCGACACCGGGGCCGATTGCGCCAATACCCATACACAGACCTGCGCCGATTGCCTTACCGGCGATTGCGATTGCAGATGCTAATTCCATAATTTGTTCCTCCTCAGATATTGTATATAAATTTTAATGGTTAACAAGTTTAAGCCGCGGTTGTCTCTTCCGGCTCCGGCAGAGATCCCGAGATATACACCATCGTCAGCAGGCTGAATACATAAGCCTGAACGAAGCCGGAGAACAGGTCAAAGTAGCACGACAATACCGCAGGAATGCCCAAAGACAGGATGGGAACACCTACCAGGATGCCGGTGGCCTCCAGCAGGCCAAACAGGCCCAGCACACCGCTGATGATGCCAAACACCAGGCATACCTTCTTACCGTTCCTCTTAAACAGCAAGAATAGGCCTACACCTGCGGCAATCAGTACTGCGGACACGATCCAGCCGCTGGCAGTAATCAAATTCAGCACAGCGGCGGAGAGCACGCTCAGTGCCGCATAGATCAGCGTTGTAATCACGCCGCCGCCAGCCACGTTTCCGAAATGACGGAATGCCATGGAAACCGGCTGGGCAATCTCAGAAACAATGTTCATAGGGGTCATGACCGCGATGGGCTCTGTAAAACCCTTCAGCCAACCCACAAAACCGTTGTTTTTGATATTGTTGTACCAGATGATCACGCTGACCATCACCGCCCAGACAGCCACACAGCTGATATCCGCCGTTGTGGAGCGCAGGAAGCCGGTCAGACCGATCAGCGTACCAAAAATGGATGACAGGAAGATCGTTCCGATAAACGGTGTCCAATAGGCGTTGTGGGCACCCATAGTGGATACCACCATATCCTGGAGCATCATCACACCCTTTTCCACCAACACCTGTTTGCCATCGGGACGTTTTTTCAGATTCCTGCCCAGCCCAATACACAGCCAGCACAGGATGATCGTCACGATCAGCGAGGACACCGTAGTCTGGGTTATGGGTATTCCCCCGAAAATCGGGATCGTAAAATAGACAAACGCACCAGTAACACTAATATTCATTCCTTGTTCTCACCCGGCTTTCTTCTAAAAAATTCCGCCACAGTCAAGGTCGGCCTGGTAAATAGCAAGGGGATCACCAACGCGATCACGTTGCAGATACCACTTTTAGCAAAGGCAAACAGCAGCACGAAAGTCACGATCGTGCGAAGCAGGTAGGAGGAGCGAACCGTAGCCTGTCCACCCTTTACGTCCTGGTCTGCTGCCTTATCCGCGGCAATATTGACACTTAAGGCCATTACGAAAAAATTGACCAGGGCCACCGTGCCGCCGATCACACCGCCCAGCAGGACAGACAGGTCAAATTTTCCCAGCAGCGCAAAAACGCCCAGCATAACACCGACACCTACTGCCTGGCCGATGGCAATGATCCCTGTCTGCTGCATTACAAGTTTACGAGAATCCATTGGGCACCCCCTGTGTCAGTCGTGATCATTGAAGGATACAGGAGGTGGTTCTTCCTTCTTATCCTTACCCATACGGCCCATAGTCTTTAAGGATTGGCGCAGGCTGTCGATTCCGCTGACAACGCCCAGCAGCACGCCCACCACAATGACCCATTTGCCCAGGTCCCATTTTTGCTGAATCCACACGGACAACAGGATGAATCCCGCCAGGGGGACTGCCACAGAAAGACCTAATTGTGTGAGCCAAACAAAAAGATTTACATCCTTCATCATACCACCGTCAACTGATAAACCCTTTTACATCTTTACTGTATCTTAGTTATTATATAGTATTCTTTTACCTGTTTCAAGTTATTTTTCCGTAATCTTACAATTTGTTCATAGAACACTTTTTGTAGAAAAGGTCTTTTCAATCCACACAAAATATTGTAAACTATTTAAAAGATAATATTCTCTGCCAACAGATTAGGAGAGATGGTTTTGTTTGAAGCTGAATTGGAAATTTTACAGGGCATCATCGGCGCTGTTGTCTATCAGAACTACGATAATGGCTATGCCGTACTGCGTCTGAATCTACCCGGCGGTGATACCGCCACCGTTGTAGGCACCATACCACTGCCCAGTGTGGGTGAACGGCTGATGGTGACCGGAAAATGGAACTCCCACGCGAATTACGGCAGGCAGTTTGAGGCAGAATTTCTGGAACGGCTTCTGCCCCAGACCACCCAGGAGATCCTCACCTTTTTATCCGGACGGGCCATTAAGGGTATCGGCCCGGTACTGGCCCGCAGGATCGTGGATACCTTTGGTGACCAGACCCTTCTGGTGATGGAACGGGAGCCTGAGCGGCTCAGTCTGGTCAGCGGCGTCTCCGATGCCAAGGCCCTGGCTATCGGCGAGGAGTTCCGGCTTCGGGTGGGCATGCGCCATCTGATGGAGTTTTTTACCCTACACCATCTGCCTGCGGAGCTGGCTGTAAAAGTATATAAGCTCTATGGTGAGACTGCCATTGACCTTTTGTATGACGATCCCTATCTTTTGATGGACGAGCAGTTGGAGGCCCCATTTGGAGCAGTTGACCGTTTTGCGGTGGATATGGGCGTGGATGCGGAGGACCCCCGGCGAATCGAGGCAGGTATCCTATTCGAACTGCGCTACAATCTGACCGCCGGACACAGTTTTCTTCCCACGGAAAAGCTGATTGGCGCTACCGCACAGCTTCTGTCTGTGGATATGGAGGCTGTGCAAAATGGCTTGTCCCGGCTGGTTCAGGGCCAGATGCTGGTCTGCGGCCATATGGCAGGCATCGACATTACATACCTTCCCGCTCTGCATGACGCGGAGTGTTACTGTTCCCAAAAGCTTCTGTCCTATGCTGAGCGTCAGTACCCCCAGCCTGCGCAGCTTTCCAAAAAGCTGCGCAGGGCGGCACAGGAAAGCCAAATCGTGTACTCTGCCCAGCAAGAGCAGGCCATTGCCGATGCCCTCACCCAGGGCGTTTTGCTGATCACCGGCGGACCCGGCACGGGCAAAACCACTATCGTCAACGGTATCCTCAGCATCTTCGGACAAATGGGTATGACCTGTCTTCTGGCAGCGCCCACCGGCCGTGCCGCAAAACGGATGACCGAGGTCACAGGTCACGACGCCTCTACCATTCACAGGCTTTTGGGCGCAGGTATCGATCCCCACACAGGAAAGCTGTTCTTCTGCAAGGACGAATCCGATCCGCTGAAAGCAGATGTGATCATTGTGGATGAGATGTCTATGGTGGACATCCAGCTGCTGCACAGTCTACTGCAGGCTGTACCGCCCAATGCCAGGCTGATCTTTGTGGGCGACCCGGATCAGCTGCCGCCCGTGGGCCCGGGCTTTCCCTTTAGCGATATGCTGCGCAGCGGATGTCTTCCCGCTGTCCGTCTGACAGAGATCTTCCGGCAGGCCCAGCAGAGTCTGATCGTTATGAATGCCCACCGGGTCAACAGCGGTCAGATGCCCCAGCTTCGCGACATAAAGAACGATTTCTTCTTCCTGCCCTGCAAAACAGAAGAATTGGTGTCCCAGACCATCCAGGGACTTTGCTCCACCCGTCTGCCTAAAAATATGGGCATCCCCTCCGATCAGATCCAAGTGCTCTCCCCTACCAAAAAAGGCGGTGCGGGCACTGTGTACTTAAACCGGGTCCTGCAGGATAGTCTAAACCCTGCCGACCCACAGAAAAAGGAGCGCACCTTTGGAGAATATACCTTCCGGGAAGGCGACCGGGTGATGCAGGTACGCAACAACTATGATATGGTATGGAAAAAAGCCGACGGCAGTATGGTTGGTACCGGTGTGTTCAACGGGGATATCGGAATCATCCAACAAATCGATGCCAATATGGAGACCGTCAGCGTACTGTTCGACGACCGGTATGTAGACTACGACTTCACCCAGCTCAATGAATTGGAGCCTGCCTTTGCTATGACGGTACACAAAAGCCAGGGCAGCGAATACCGGGCCGTGATCCTGTCCGCCTGGAACAGCTCCGTTTATCTACTGAACCGGAGCATCCTGTACACCGCCATTACCCGGGCCAGGGAGCTGCTGATCATCGTCGGCCGGGAAGAGACCATTGCCACTATGGTCCAAAACGCAAAAACCGGCCGCCGGTATACCGGATTGAAGCTGCGCCTGCAAGGAAAGGCATAGGCTATGCTGCACAGACTTTGGAATCTGCTGTTTCCGCCCAAGTGTGTACTGTGCCGGAGTATTCTGGAAAAGCAGGAGACCGACCTGTGCAGAAATTGCCGCGACCGCACGGATGAGGCAGGAAAAGGAAAATTTAAGCTTTCCTTTGTTGCGCGATGGGCCGCGGTGTGGTATTATAAAGATACTGTACGGGGCAGCATTCTGCGGTTTAAGTTTGGAAACCGCCGCAGCTATGCCCAATGCTATGGCCGGCTCTTAGCGATGCAGCTGCACAAACAGAATATGACCGACTTTGATGTGCTGACCTGGGTGCCTGTCAGTGCCCTGCGCAGATTCACCCGTGGTTACGATCAGTGTCAGCTGCTTGCCCTGGCTGTTGCCAATGAACTGGGTGTGGAGGCCGTTTCAACACTCCGGAAAAAGAACATTCCCTCCCAGTCCACACTCCATTCCGCCGCTGCCCGGCGGGCCAATGTGCTGGGCGCATACCGGGTGATCCAGCCGGATCTTTTGGCAGGAAAGCGCGTCCTTCTTCTGGACGATATTATTACCACCGGCGCTACCATTTCAGAGTGCGCCCGGGAACTGCTGACCGCCGGAGCAAGTGAGGTAATCTGTGGCGCAGTGGCTGTGGCTGCCCACAATAAGACAAAATAAATGTAGGTGAAAGAATATGCAACTGTTTTCCAATGATATGGGTCTGGATCTGGGCACTTCCAATGCGCTGATCTATGTGGATGGCCACGGTGTCGCCATCCGGGAACCCGCTGTGATCGCCGTGGACCGCAACACCGGCAAGATCCTGCAGGTGGGTTCCTCTGCCCGAAATATGCTTGGCCGCACTCCCGGCAATGTGGTTGCTATGCATCCGCTGAAAGACGGGGTGATCTCCGACCACGAATTGACCGTTAAGATGCTTCAAGAGTTCTTCCAGAAAGCGACCAAGGCCCGTGTTTTCAGCCCCAAGCCCAGAGTGGTTATGTGTGTCCCCAGCGGTGTTACCGAAGTTGAGGAACGCACCATTATCAATGCAGCCATTGAGGCCGGTGCCCGCCGTGTGTATCTGATCGAAGCACCCCTGGCCGCGGCCCTGGGAGCAAACCTAGACATCAGCGGCCCCAACGGCCATATGGTGGTGGACATCGGCGGCGGCACCACCGACATCGGTGTTCTGTCTATGAACGGCGTAGCCAGTTCCTCGTCTATGAAGGTGGCCGGCATTGCATTTGACGAGGCCATTGCCCGCCATATCCGGCGTAAACACGGTGTGATCATCGGTCAGGCAACCGCTGAAGATGTTAAGATCCAGCTGGGCAGTGTATATCCCACCGGTGAAGAAAACAGCATGTCTGTCAAGGGCAGAGACGCAAAGTCCGGTGTCCCCAGAGAGATCACGCTGCTGGCTTCCGAGATCTGCGAGGTGCTGATGCGCCCTGCCAACAGGATCGTCGACGAAGTTCTTTCCGTCCTGGAGGACACCTCCCCCGAATTGGTCGGCGATATCGCCGCCAACGGAATTACCCTCACCGGCGGTGGCAGCCAGATCCTGGGTATGGACCGGCTGCTCAGCGAACGTACAGGCATCGCCTGCCGGGTGGCCGACGATCCTGCCTCCTGCGCCGCTTATGGGTGCGGAAAGAGCTTGGCATGGATCAACCAGATGAACGAAGGCCCCATCAATATTGCCCGCAGGCGCATTATGAGCCAGAGATAAAGAATAACTGCCGGAGATATCTCCGGCAGTTTTGTTATACTTCGCAGGGGGAAGGACACCCATCCTTACATTCATTCTGCCTGTCGCAGCCGTTTGGCGTGAACTGGTTTGCCGGGAACGGGATCCTGCTGAACAATTCACAGGGATCCTCTCCCCCACCGGGAGAGTCGCAGCATTCCTTGGTGGGGATGCTGTAATCGAGCATTGGCACCACCAGCTGAGCATCCCGCTCCAGGCGGATAATGGAAAACTGCCCCAGCGTTACGTACAGCCTGCGGCTTTCTCCGGTCAGCACAAGTTCTTCATCGAACATCTGGCAAATTCCGTCGGGGATCTGTTCTGTATTATCGCCCATACACTCACAGCTTTGGCGCACCTTGGAACTAAGGACCATTGGATCGAGCACCTCCACAACGGCTACCGGCAGATTCGCGCTCTTCAGACTCAGTCCATCCGCACCGCCCAAGCGGGTTGCACTGGTGTAAATATGTGCCTTGCTTTCCTCTCCACACAGGACTGCCCGTTTTGAGAAAACCGCCACGCCGTGCAATGCTGCCGGACGGCCTGTGCCCAGAACCGCATCTGCCAGAATTCTGTAAAAGAACGTCACATCAATGCAGTAATGGTTCCGGTCAAATGCCACCGGTTCCACATCGATGTATGTGTACAAAAGCTGCGCGCAGCGGACTTTGGCGCTGGAGCATTTATCCAGAATGCCTTGGGAGCTGCGGGTCAGGTAGACGCGCAGGTCCTCAATACAATCTTTGTCCCGGCAGCTGTCTGTGATCTTACGGGTATGGATGGAAAGGCATTGCTGCAGATCATTAGGATCGCAACAGGTGTTTGCCTGGCTTTGCTCTGTCATAGTATTACCTCCGATGCACAAATTTGGGATAAGCAAACATCGCTTATAGGACAGTTTATGCGCAAAGAGGCGGTCTGTGCAATAAAGAAAGCAGGGTAAAACCCTGCTCTGCTTATTTAAAGATATACCTGGTCTGGCTGTGATAGGGTGTTCCTGCTTCCACAAAGGGCTGCCGCCACTGGGGTTTGTTAACAGAGTCCGGATAGAACTGAGTCTCCAGGCAAATGCCGCTGCGTTTACAGTAGAACACACCTTCCTTACCGGGGTTGTTCAGATAGTTACCAGAGTAGAACTGAACACCGGGGCAATCCGTATACACTGCCATGGTTCTGCCGGAAGCAGGGTCGGTCAAAATCGCGCAGGGGTTGGCAAACACTTCAAAATTGTGATCGTAGCCCCCCTGCAGATTCAGGGCGTCATAGTCTTGGTCGATATCACGGCCAATGGGTTTAGCCGCCCTGAAGTCCATAGGACTTCCATCCACAGCGCGCATTTCGCCGGTGGGAATGCTTTCAGCATCCGCAATAGCAAACACACGGGCCGGGAGGATCAGCTCCTGACCCATAGCCATATGGGTATTTGTGTGGCCTGCCAGATTAAAATAGCTGTGATTGGTGAAATTGAACACCGTATCCTTATCGCTGATTGCGTCATAGGTAATAGAAAGTTCTCTTCCCGGGTTTAGCGCGTAGGTCACACGGATGGTCGCCTTGCCGGGAAACCCCTGGTCTCCATCGGGGCTCTCCAGTTGAAATACAATACTGGTATCATCAGAGGAAACCACCTCCCAGACACGCTTATAAAAGTAAGCATTGCCGCTGTGCAGGTTATTCCTGTTATCATTCTGATCGATTGTATAGGTCTTGTTATCCAAAACGAACGCGCCGTTTTTGATGCGGTTGGCATTTCTCCCTACCACTGTGCCCAGAAATCCGTCAGATTCCAGATAGGCATTGGGGTCGTCGTAACCCAGAACCACGTCGTCTACCTTCCCGTTGGGAGCAGGTACAAAAAGGCGCACCAGGGTTGCACCCAAATTCATAATCTGAGCCTTGATCCCATCCCGCTGCAGCGTATACAGGTGCACCGGCTGTCCATCGGCCAGCGTTCCAAATAATTCTTTCAAAGATCCTACACCTCCGTTGAATGCCTTGCTTTGGAAGCAGTGGTAATTATACACAGTGTACCCATTTTTTTCAAGCTTCTTATACAAATACTGTAGCAGGCCACAAAAAATCCCCTTCCATAGGGAAGGGGATTTGATCATTTCAGCTCCCAGAGCTTGATCTGGCTGGATTTTTCGTACAGCTTCAAATAGCTTTCATAGCGGGTCTTCTCCAATTCACCACGCTCCACAGCCTGCCGCACAGCGCAGTTTGGCTCTGCCCGGTGGGAACAGTCGTGAAACTGGCAAGTGCCCAAATAGAGGCCAAAATCCGGGAAGGAGTACTGCAGATTTTCCTTCAGGATCAAATCCATCTGGTCCGTGTCGAAGGAAGAAAAACCAGGCGTGTCGGCAACATAGGTATTTTCATCCAACCGGTACAGCTCTACGTGCCGGGTGGTATGGCGGCCACGGCCCAGCTTTTCCGAGACCTCGCCCGTAGCAAGGCCAAGCTCCGGACACAGGCAGTTGAGCATACTGCTCTTGCCCACACCCGTATTGCCGGTAAACGCAACCAGCTTGCCCTGGATCAGCTGCCGAAGCTGCTCCACTCCCTGGCCCGTCTGGGCGCTGGCAGCGATCACGGGAAATCCTGCGTGTTCATAGATCCTTTTCAGATCCATAGCCGGGTCCAGGTCACATTTGTTGATACAGATATAAACCCCCACGCCCTGGTCGCCGGCAATGGCCGCCACCCGGTCGATCAGAAAGGGTTCTGTTACCGGGTTGGCATTGGCAGCAAATACCACCAGCGCATCCACGTTGGCTACCGCCGGCCGAACAAACCGATTGCGGCGGGGCAGGATCTTCTCCACCATTCCCTTACCCTTTTCCACGGTAATTTCCACCAGATCGCCGGTAAGAGGGCTCTCGTTTCCACGGCGCAGGTTTCCCCTGCCCCGGCAGGTTACCAATGCCTCGGTGGTCTGCACTTCATAAAATCCACTCAATGAGCGCACAATGCGCCCCGTCTTTCTGTTAGCCATCGGTTGTAAACGTCACCAGCTCCTGCCATCCATAATCGTCGTTGATAATCACTTCGTATTGAACCTGTCCTGTTCCGGTCTGCGCGGGGATCGTAATGGTTTTGGTTCCTGCCGCGACTGTCTGACGACTGAATACCGTAACACCATCACGTTTCACTTCTACCTCGATATCGGTAGTATCGGCCTCACTCTTCAGGTCAATGACCACATCCTTGGTCACTTCCTTGGGTGGCTGCGGTTCTTCTTTACCCTTGGATATCTCCAGCGTGATTTCCTTGGTCACATCCACCAAGGTATTTTTTTCCTCAGACTGGCTCACAACCGTATCCTTGGCCTCGTCACTGTCCACCTGCTCAATATTGGGCATATTAAAGCCGGCGGCCATCAGAATGTTCACGGCCTTCTCGATGTCCAGGCCCACACAATTGGGCATTTTTGCCAGCTCCGGGCCCTGGCTGATGTAAAGCTTCACAGCCTGGCCGGTCTGAAGGGGTGTGCCCTTTTCCGGATCCGTACGGACCACGTGGCCCACAGGGACCAGGGAATCATACACCTGCTCTGTGCTGATGGTCAGCTCCAGTTTCTGATTGTTCAGGATCTTCTTGGCACTGGCCTCTGTCTCCGCTACTACACCGGGCATCAAGCCGGTCTTGATTTCCGGGCCCATACTGACCCAAAGGACAATGTCCTGTCCTGCGGTCAATTCAACATTTTTCTCCGGAATGGTACGGATCACGTTTCCTTCTGTGATGGTTTCACTGTGTTCCATCTCAATGATAATATTCAGATCCATCTCCATACTGTTCAGGAAACTCTCCGCACGGGTCAGCACCACATCTTCCAGATTCTCCATCAGAACGACCTTGGGTGTGGGGCCCAGGCTAACAGTGAGTACCACCATAGAACCTTCTACCACAGGGGGCGAGTCCGCGCCCGGCTTCTGTTCAATGACTCTTCCAGCCTCCACCGTATCGTTATATACTTCCTCTTTTACAATATCCAGGTTGGGATGCTCCGGAAGATCCGCGAAAATCTGCCCTACAAAGTTGGGAACATCCACCATATTTTCCTTTGGCTTCACCATTCCATTGCCGAACAACGTCAGCAGGAACACTGCCACAGCGATCACCGCCACCACAGAGCAGGTAACAATAGCAATCACAGCTACCCGGTTATTTTTCTTTTCATCCTGGGTCTGGCGATTGCGCTGTACCTCCTGGCTTCGGGGCTGGCTCTGACGCACCGGTGGCTGCCTTGTGGATGTACGGGATCTGACAGGGTCATTTCTCTGGGCCACCCGCTGGGCAGTGCTTACAGGCGGAGGGGTGACGCTGGCCGGCTTCGGCATCAGGGTCACCGCATCCAGTGGCGGTACATTGTAGTCAAACAGCAGCACCGGGTCTTTGCGGAACTCGTCCATATCGCTAAGCATCCGGGTAGCGCTGCTGTAACGCTCGCCCACATCCCGGGCCATAGCCTTCATAATGATCTGCTCCAGGCCGCCGGGTATGTTTGGATTCAATGTAGAGGGCATAGGCGCACCGCCATTGATATGCTGGATCGCCACCGACACAGGCGAATCGCCGTCATAAGGGGGACGGCCGCTCATCATCTCATACATCACTACACCCAGCGAGTAGATATCGGAACGATTATCCAGCCGTCCACCACGGGCCTGCTCGGGAGAGATGTAGTGTACAGAGCCCAGGGCTTCTTTGGTCAGTGTATTACCCTTGGACATGACACGGGCGATGCCGAAATCCGTAACCTTTACAGAGCCGTTTTTCAGCACCATCACATTATGGGGTTTGATATCCCGATGAACAATCCCCCGGCTGTGGGCGTGTTCCAGCGCCTTAGCGATCTGGATGGCGAAGTGCAGCGTCTCCTTCCAGTTGAGGATTCCCTTCTTTTCCATATACTGCTTCAGACTGATACCCTCAATTAGTTCCATCACAATGTAGTCCGCCATAATAGAAGTGGACACATCGTAAACAGATACAATGTTGGGGTGGCTGAGCATAGCGACAGCCTGGCTCTCTGCGTGAAAACGACGCCGGAAGTCCTCATCCTGCAGATAGTCATCCTTCAGTATTTTCACCGCCACCATCCGATTCAGCCGATGGCAACGCGCTTTATAAACAACGGCCATACCGCCGGTACCGATCACTTCCAGAATCTCGTATCGGTTATCCAGCAATCTGCCAATATACTTATCCATAATCCTTTTCTCCTTTCGTGGCTCATCAGAACGCGACCAAAAGGCTGGTCACGTTGTCCGGTGCGCCACGGTTAACGGCGATATCCAGCAGGTGCTGGCAGCATTTTTCCTTTTCTTCGCCGTGGGCCACCTCGAACAAAATCTCCTGATCGTCCACAAGGTTGGAAAGTCCGTCTGTGCAGAGCAGAAGGTAACTTCCCTTCTCCACTTTACAGTGGAATATATCACAGCTTACCACAGGCTCTGTGCCGATTGCCCGGGTAATTAGGTTCTTGCCAGGATAATTTCTGGCTCTTTCAGGAGTTAACTCTCCCTGGGACACCATCAGCTGCACCAGAGAGTGGTCGATGGTCAGCTGGCGGATGCCGTCTTGGTTTACATAATACGCTCTGCTATCTCCCACATTCACGATGGAAGCCATTTTTCCCTGAATCAGCACAGCGACCAGCGTTGTGCCCATTCCCGTGAATTCCTCAAATTGGAGTGCCTGGTCGTATACTGTATAATTTGCCAGTTTCACCGCGTTTTGCAGCATCTGGTCGATCTTTTCCGTATCCATACTTGCTTTCCAGGTGCGCTTTACCTCCTGGGCAAAGACATCCGCCGCCAGAGTGCTGGCCACGTTACCGGATTTTGCACCGCCCATACCGTCGCACACAACGCACAACAAGCTGTTGCGGTCCAGCACCTGGATCTGATATGTATCCTGGTTTTGGCTTCTGGCACAACCAGGGTCTGTAAGGCCCCAATATCTCACAGGGTATTCACTCCTTTCAAGGGGTATTCTCTAGCTGGGTATACTTCCGGCGGAGCTGACCGCAGGAAGCGTCGATGTCGCCGCCCAAACTGCGGCGGACCGTTGCGGGGATCCCCGCATCCTCCAGCATTTTCTGGAACTGCAAAACCGCCTGTTTCGTGCTTGGCTTCAAAGGACTTTCTTCCACATGGTTCAGCGGAATCAGATTCATATGGGCAGGCAGACCTTTCAGCCGCTTGATCAGCAGCTTCGCTGCCTCCGGCGTATCATTGACACCGTTGATCATGGCGTACTCAAAAGAGATACGCCGGCCGGTTTTGGCATAATACCTGCGGCAGGCATCCAAAAGCTCCTGGGTAGGATAGGCTTTGTTCACCGGCATAATGGTATTGCGGATCTCATCGGAGGGTGCGTGCAAGGACACCGATAGGGTCAGCTGCAGTTTTTTCTCCGCCAGCTGGTCGATCTTAGGCACAAGGCCGCAGGTAGACAGGCTGATGTGCCGCATAGAAATATTCATACCCTCCGGACTGTTCACCAATTCCAGAAAGCGCATCACGTTGTCAAAATTATCCAGAGGTTCGCCAATGCCCATCAGCACGATATGGGACACGGGCAGGCCGGAATCCACCTGGGTAAAAAGCACCTGGTCCAACATCTCATAAGGTTCCAAACGGCGCACCAGGCCGCCCAGGGTGGAGGCGCAAAAGGCGCAGCCCATCCGGCAGCCCACCTCCGTGGAAATGCACACCGTATTGCCGTAGTGGTAGCGCATCAGCACCGTTTCCACACAGTTACCGTCCCGCAGCTTCCACAGGTACTTGATCGTACCGTCCTTCTGGGATTGCTGCTTGCGCACCACCTGGGGAATGTGCAAGGGGTACTGCTCCTGCAGCTGGGTCCGCAGATTCTGGGGCAGATTGGTCATCTCATCATAGCTGCGCACGCCCTTGTGGAGCCAGGTATAGATCTGCTTGGCACGAAAAGCGGGCTGGCCCATATCCTTGAGCAGCTGCCCGATCTCCTGAATTGTCATTGATTTCAAGTGGTCCATCATTTACTTCTCCGCAGGCGGCAGATAAAGAAGCCGTCTGTGTCATATTCTCCCGGCACAAGAGCCAGCATACCGCCCTCGCCCCCCACAACAGGAGTCGGCAAAGGCAGGGGCTCTGCTCTGAATTGGGGATGTTCTTCCAAAAAGCGTTCTACCACAGCCTCATTTTCCTGGCGTACCAGTGTGCAGGTGGAATACAGCAGCAAACCACCGGGTTTTACATACCGGGACTGGTTGCACAAAATGCTGTACTGAAGCTGGGGAAGCTCCTTCATCGTTTCCATATCTTTATAACGGATGTCCGGTTTTTTCCGGATGATTCCGTAGCCGGAGCAAGGAACGTCCGCGATAACCGCGTCCATTTTCTGCTCCCACTGGGGTACAAACTGAGCGGCGTCTCGCTGATAGACCCGTACATTCTCAAATCCCAGGCGCTTAGCACCGCCCTCGATCAAGCGGGTCTTGTGTTCATACACATCACAGGAGTGGATCGTACCCTTGCCGCCCATTGCTATGGCAGCAGCAAAGGTCTTGCCGCCGGGGGCGGCGCAGCAATCCAGCACCTGAACATTTTCCTGTGGAAGCTGGGCGCACAAAACACTGAGTTTTGCCGCCGCGTCCTGTACGTAAAACAGACCGTCCCGGAAAGTCTTCAGCTGCTCCAGCCTTCCGGTGGAGGAAAGGACCAGGCAGTCCTTCATCCAACTGTGGCTGCGCACGCTGACACCCTCATCTTCCAGCCGGGCTTTCAGCCCCTGGGTGCTGATGCGCAAGGTATTGACCTGCACAACCGTGTCTGGGGCATCGTTATTTGCCTGCAGCATGGGTTCGATCCGGTCCTTGCCCACATAATCACGCAGCTGCGCGATCAGCGGCCAGGGATGACTGTACAGGTCCTCCAGGGACTTGGGTTCTTTCAGCTGCCCTTTGGTGCGCACCGCATTGCGCAGAACACCGTTTACAAGTCCTGCTGTTCCCTGCTGCCGGCGGCAGTATTTTTTCGCCAGATCCACAGACTCATTGACCGCCGCAGACTCGGGGATCTTGTCCATCTCATAGATCTGGTATAGGCCCAGGTGGAGGATATCCCGCACCGCAGGGTGGAGTTTTTTCACCTTGCCAGTAAGCAGCTGCTGCAAATAAAAATCCAGCTTCAAGCGGTTCTGCAGTACGCCGTAGCACAGCCGGGTAGCCAGAGCCGCCTCACGGGGATCCAGCTTATCACGGCTCAGATAAGACTTGAGCAGCCCGTTGGACCAGCCGTCCTCCGTCCGGCAGGCGATCAATACGTTCAGCGCGGTCTCTCTGGCGCCCATGGTCAGGCCTCCAGAGGATGACCCCGGAAGTAATCCGCCGCGGCCATCCGCTTACCGCCCTCCGCCTGCAAAATCCGCACTTCCACAGCGCCCTGTCCACAGGCGATCCGCAGCCCCTTTTTGGAAAGTCCCAGGACCGTACCGGCGGG
>JAZQDH010000060.1:0-26183 GCA_045546655.1 Faecousia sp. | reverse complement strand
GAAATGACCGCGGGAGAATGACACTTGTCAACCCCAAAAAACACAAAAAGACCTTGTGAAAATAGAAGTAAAATCTCCTTGAAATGCTGAATATTTAGGGAAAACTGACGAATAAAGGGCAAATGGCTTTTTTTAAGTTGGAAAATCACCCGGCAATACTTGACAACCCTAGAAAACTTAGTATAATGAATATGCTTATTCTCAAAGTGGGAAATAAGTTGAATTTTAAAGGAGGATTTGAAATGAATTCCAAGAAGATCATTGCTCTGCTTCTGGCTCTGGTTATGGTTTTCGGCCTGGTTGCTTGCAATAAGACCGATGCACCTGCAGATGATACCAAGCCCGCTGCAGACACACCCGCAGCGGATGACGACACACCCGCTGACGACTACGACGAGCTGTCCTGGGCTATCTATGAAGATGTCCTGGGCGAGTTTTACGAAGTTTACACCGACGCTAAGGAAAATTATTCCAGCCTTTCCGAGCGTTGGGCAAAGATGGCTGTTGCTGAGGCAAAGCTGCTGGGCTCCGGTGTTTTCCTGCCCCTGGGCGCCCAAGGCGGTAACTATGCTATCTCCCGTGTTGCTCCCTACACCGCATCTTCCGCTCTGTGGGGCAACGACTCCTACCGCTATCATAACGTTCTGGTCGCTACCGAGCCTTTGCTGCCCGCTGACCGTGACGAGATGAAGGCAAAGTGGGCTGAGATTTGTGTTGATGACGAAGTCTACTACGCTGACTGGGCTAAGGAATTCCTGGAAGGCAAGGGCTACACCCTGCAGGATACCTACACCTTCGGTTACTCTTCCGATCCCCAGACTTGGGACGTTCTGGCTACCTCTATGGCTGCTGACTCCGAAGCTATTGTTAACACCTACGACGGCCTGATTGAGTACGATGCAGAGAACAAGCTGCAGCCTGCTCTGGCTGAGAGCTGGTCCAACAAGGTTAATGACGACGGCACCGAGACCTGGACCTTTAAGATCCGCGAGGGCGCAAAGTGGGTCGACTCTCAGGGCCGTGAAGTTGCTGATGTTACCGCTGACGACTTCGTCGCCGGTATGCAGCACATGATGGACGCAGCAGGCGGCCTGGAATACCTGGCTTATGAGGCTGCTGGCATTGTTAATTCCTACGAGTACATCGACCTTCAGATCACTGATTTCAACGAAGTTGGTGTTAAGGCTGTTGACACCTACACTCTTGAGTACACGCTGGCAAAGCCCTGCTCCTTCTTCCAGACCATGCTGGGTTACGGCGTGTTCGCGCCTATGAACCGCGATTACTTCCTGTCCAAGGGCGGCGCTTTTGGCGTTGAGGAATACGCTGCAGCTGTTGACGCTGGCACCTGCACCTATGGCCAGACTGCTAACGACATCGCTTACTGCGGTCCCTACCTGGTTTCCAACCACACTGCTGAAAACACCATCGTGTTCTCTGCTAACCCCAAGTACTGGAATGCTGACGGCATTACCATGAACAAGATCACCTGGATGTACAACGACGGTGAGGATCCTCTGAAGGCTTACAACGACTGCATGTCGGGCGCTATCGACGGCGCCGGCCTGAACGCTTCCGCTGTTAAGGCTGCAAGGGCTGACGGCAACTTCGAGAAGTACGCATACGTTTCCTCTTGTGACGCTACCACCTTTAACGCATTCGTGAACCTGCGCCGCGGCATCCTGCACAACTACAACGACGAGAACGCTGTTGTCTCCCCCAAGACCGAGGAGCAGGTTGCTCGTTCTGACGCAGCTATGCTGAACAAGAACTTCCGTCTGGCTCTGGCTACCGCTGTTGACCTGCCCACCTACAATGCACAGGTCGTTGGCGAAGATCTGAAGCTGGTCTCTCTGCGTAACACCTACACACCCGGTAACTTCGTTCAGCTGAAGGAAGAAGTTACTATCGACATCAACGGCACTGCTACCACTTACCCCGCTGGTACTCAGTATGGTAAGATTATCCAGGATCAGCTGGATGCTGACGGCATTAAGATCACCGCTTGGGATCCCACTCTGGAAGCAGGCATTGGTTCTTCCGACGGCTTCTCCGGCTGGTACAACCCCGAAGTCGCTGCTGAGTATCTGGCAGCCGCTATCGAGGAACTGGCAGCTGAGGGTGTTGAGGTCTCTGCTGAGAACCCCATCTACATTGACCTGCCTGTCTGGACCTCCAACGATGACTACCTGAACCGTGGCAACGCTTACAAGCAGTCCGTTGAGGCTTCTCTGGGCGGCTGTGTCATCGTCAATATGGTTGAGTGTGTTGACGTTATGGAATGGTACTACGCTGGTTACTATCCTCCCACCGGTGCTGAAGGCAACTACGACGTTTGCGATATCTCCGGTTGGGGCCCCGACTACGGCGATCCTCAGACCTACCTGGATACCATGCTGCCTGACTATGCTGGCTACATGACCAAGGCTATCGGTATTTTCTAATTTGCCGTTTCGATTGATACCTTTTTAAGCGGAGGAGGATGGACCCTGCGTCCATCCTCCTATCTGCCTATTCTTTGAGAGGCACGAAAAAGCGAGCAAAGAGCGTTGCCCTCAGCGCTGCGCATACAGTTCCCTCGCTTAAGGACGTTGAGGGCAGTGCTTTTTGTACGTGCTTATAACAGTTTTTGTCATTCCGAGGCTTGCAAAGCAAGCCGTGGGAATCCCATAGGCATTGGGAGATTACCACGCTGGTCGTGTGGACTGGCTTGCAATGACCAAAGCTACACACAAAATTGACGAGATGAGTGATGTAATATGACGAAATATCTGATCAACAGAATCCTGCGAAGTCTGTTCTCTGTGGTTATGGTCGTGGGTATCGTTATGGTGCTGATCTACTCCTGTCTGGATAAGACGGCGATCTTTAAGAGTGACCCGGTCTTCTCCAAGATGAAGAGTAACACCAAGCAGTTGTATATGTACCAGCAGTGGGAACGCTACGGCTATATGGACGTGGTTAACTACAACGAGTACCTGAACAAGCTGAAGCGGGAAGGCGAGATCACCCAGGAGATCCTTGACGAGGCAAGAGTCCTTGGCAAGGAAAAGGATGGCTCTTCCGACAAGGAGTATACTGCTGAGTATTATGCTAAGTTTGTAGAATACTATGAGGACCAGGGTTATGAGATCGACCGTGCTGATGGTGACACCAAGGGCCGCTCAGGTAGGTATAAGGACGGCGGTCAGCCCTATGCTGTCGCAATCCGGAATGTGCCCCTGACCGGCCGTGTTCTGCGCTACTTTACCGGCCTTATCAATATTGATAACATCCACGATGTTGAGGAAGATATCGGCGAGCGCGGTCTGACCTTTACTTGGTATGATCCGGTCTACGGCGGAGAAAAGTTCTCCCCGGCAATCATCGGTAACGGTACAACCCATAAGTATCTGCTGTACTGCACAGATGAGTTCCCTTATATCCACCAGAATCTGATCGATCTGGATCTGGGTGCTTCCTATTCTATCAACCGTGGTATCGACGTTTGGGATACGATGACCCAGTCCCAGGGTGCTTTTAAGCTGAGCACCGTCACTTACCCCACCGGTACGGTAGAGACCACGGCGGATGATCTGCATTCTGCTACCTATGTGGCAGGTTCTTTGGCTTCCGGCGGCGAGCTGTTTGCGAACTACTACGTGGACGATTATACCAATGTAGCGGTCAAGAAGGACGGCCTGTCCAGAATGGGCTACTCCTTCGTAATCGGTATTATCTCTGTAATGCTGGCTTACGTGGTGGCTATCCCTATGGGTATTCTGATGGCACTGAAGAAGGACAAGCTTGTTGACAAGCTGGGTACTTTCTATATTGTGTTCATTATGGCAGTTCCCTCCCTGGGCTATATCTTCCTGTTCAAGGCAATTGGTGGTAAGCTCGGATTACCCACCACCTTTGATATGGAACGTCCCACCAGACTTATGTATCTGCTGCCTATCGTGTCCCTGGCACTGCCCTCCATTGCGAACTTGATGAAGTGGCTGCGCCGGTATATGATCGACCAGATGAACTCCGACTATGTTAAGTTTGCCCGCAGCGGCGGTCTTTCCGAGAGCGAGATCTTCCGCAAGCACATTCTGAAGAACGCTATTATCCCTGTGGTTCACGGCATTCCCAGCAGCGTGCTGTTCTCTTTGACCGGTGCGATCATTACGGAGCGTGTGTACGTGGTTCCTGGTGTCGGTAACGTGCTGACCAAGGCCATCAATGCTTACGATAACGGTGTTATCGTAGGTGTTACGTTGTTCTATGCGGTGCTTTCCATCGTGTCCATTATTCTGGGCGACGTGCTGATGTCCATTATGGATCCCAGAATTTCCTTCACTTCGAAAGCGAGGTAATGCGTTATGGCAGAAAATTTGCATAATCTTGACGAATTTAATATGTCCGACGCAGAGCTGTTCGCCCCTGTGAACAATGACGGTCTGGAATCTGAAAAGATCACCGCGCCCCGTTACTCCTACTGGCATTCTGTGTTCCGTGTGTTCTTCCGCAATAAGTTGAACATTGTGGTTCTAGCTCTGCTGGCAGTGATTCTGGTGTTTAGCTATGTCTACCCCCAGATCATCAACTACCAGGCGGACGTGAACCCCTTCATTAACCTGATGGACTCCACTGCAAAGCACCTGAAGCCCACTGCTGCAATGGAAAAGTTTGGTTACAACCTCCATTGGATTTTGGGTTCCGGCGCTTCCGGTGAATCCACCTTTGATGCCATCTGGTACGGCTCCAGCATCTCCTTCTCCCTGGCTCTGGTGTGCGCCCTGATCAATATGACGCTGGGCATCGCCATTGGCGCGGTCTGGGGTTTCAGCAAGAAGATCGATATCTTTATGACGGAAGTTTACAACATCGTTGCGAACGTCCCCTATATCCTGCTCATCTCCGTGGTGGTGCTGGTTATGAGCGCCAGCTTCTGGAGTATGGTCTTTGCACTGACCGTCACCGGATGGATGGCCATTGCCTACTTTATCCGTACCCAGGTCATTATTATCCGTGACCGGGAGTACAACCTGGCATCCCGGTGCCTGGGCACCCCCATCACCCGGATCGCAACCAAGAACATCCTGCCCTTTATGACCTCCGTCATCGTGACGCTGGCAGCAACTGAAATTCCCTCCTACATCTCTTACGAAGTGTTCCTGAGCTATATCGGTATGGGTCTTTCCGAGATGTCCTTGGGTAAACTGATCGAGTCCGCACAGAGCGCAATGGTCACTCCCGGCTGGGGCTTCGAATTCTGGGGTCCTGTGGCTGTGGCATCCATTATTGCGGTCGTGCTGTATATCGTGGGCCAGAATCTGGGCGACGCTTCCGACCCCAGAACCCATATGTAAGAGGTGCGCGATATGGAAAATAGAAAAGTATTGCTGTCCGTTAAGGACCTTCACGTAAAATTCCGGGTTCGCGGCAGAATCCTCAGCGCCATCCGTGGTGTCTCTTTGGATTTCTATGAAAACGAATCTGTCGCCATCGTGGGCGAGTCCGGTTCCGGCAAGTCCGTCTTCACCAAGACATTTGCCGGTATGCTGGAGACCAATGGCTTCATCAGCGAAGGCTCTATCATTTTCAACGATGAGGAACTGGCTGACACCACCGTGCAGGTTGGTCCTTTCCAGAAAAGGCTGATCGCAAACGCCGAGCATAAGCTGAACCAGTACGCCAAGCTGGAGCTGGGTGCCTCCATTTACCGCCAGATGAAGGCGCTGGAGGATGATAAGAAGCACCGGGCAACTATGAGCGAGGAAGAGGAAAAGGCCTCCAGAGCTGAGATCGACGAGCTGATCTATCAGCGCACCGAGGCGTTCAATCTGAAGCAGACCATTGATTCCTCCAAGGAAAAGGAACGCTACAAGGCTGTTTCCGCGCAGATCGCGGAGATGGACAAGAAGATCAAAGAGCTGGAAAAGGTTCGTAAGGAGACCATCGCCGCCCATACCAAGGCAATCAAGAACGATACCGAGTATCTGAAGGGATGGGACGAGAAGATGGCGGCGCTGAAGAGCGCCTATGAACAGGCAATCGCCGGTACTGTGGATGAATCTGTGCTGGCCCGCAATGCTGTCATTGCCAAGGAGCTGTACCTGTCTGTTGGCCGTTACGGCAAATACAAGAGCCAGGTTATGATGAAGAAGCTGCTGAAGGCCTTCAAGGATGCGATGACCATCGGTGTGGATCTGTTTGACGAAGAGGCCCGCAACAGCGTCTTTGACACGGTTACCTTCCGTGTCAAGTATCTGGACGAGACCGAGACCGCTCTGCACGGCACCTGCGTGCTGAACCTGGCAAAGGTCCAGTATGCAAAGGACTGGACCAAAATCCGCGGCGGTAAGATCGCCACTGTCTTCCAGGATCCGATGACCAGCCTGAACCCCATCATCACCATCGGCAAGCAGATCACCTCCGTTATTCTCAAGCACCAGAACTGCTCTGAGCTGGAGGCAAGAGCCCGGGCCCTGGAGCTGATGAAGAAGGTCGGCATCCCCAATGCGGAGAACCGCTTTGACGACTACCCCTTCCAGTATTCCGGCGGTATGCGCCAGAGAATCGTTATCGCCATTGCTCTGAGCTGCCAGCCCAAAATTCTGATCTGCGATGAGCCTACCACCGCTCTGGACGTTACTATCCAGGCTCAGATCCTAAAGCTTTTGAAGGATCTGCAGAAGGAATTCGGCTTTACCATCGTGTTCATTACCCACGACTTGGGCGTTGTCGCTAACGTTGCGGACCGTGTTGCGGTTATGTACGGCGGCCAGATCATCGAGCAGGGCACTTGTGAGGAGGTCTTCTACGATCCCCGTCACCCCTATACCTGGGCGCTTCTGTCCAGTCTGCCCCAGCTGGCTCAGCGGAACACCAAGCTCTATTCCATCACCGGCACACCCCCCTCTCTGTACAACAAGATCGTGGGCGATGCCTTTGCTCCCCGTAACCCCTACTGTCTGAAGATCGATACATTGAAGGAGCCTCCCATGTTTAAGGTGAGCGATACCCACTATGCCAAGACCTGGCTGTTGGATCCCAGAGCTCCTAAGGTGGAGAAGCCTGAAATTATTCAGAACATTCACGAAAAGCTGATCAATGCATTTAATATCTGAGGAGGTGTAGGCTGTGAGCAAGAAAAATAAAATTTCCCATTTGCCGGAGCAGGGCCCCATCGATGGCAGCGGCAGAGAGATTCTGCTGAGTCTGAAGAATGTGGATATCACCTTCGGTAAGGGCGACAATGCCGTTAAGGCCGTCAAGAACGCCTCCTTTGATATTTACAAGGGTGAGACTTTCTCCCTGGTAGGTGAGTCCGGTTCCGGTAAGACTACCATCGGCCGCGCCGTGATACGTGTGAACCCCTGTGCCAAGGGCGAGATCCAGTACAAGGGCGTGCGCATTTCCGGTAAGACCACCAAGTCTCTGGACCGTGAAGTGATCCGCAATATCCAGATGGTGTTCCAGGATCCCGCAGCAAGCTTGAATGAGCGCGCTACCGTTGACTACATTGTCTCCGAGGGCCTGTACAATTTCCATCTGTATGAGAACGAGGAAGACCGTATCCGCAAGGTCGAGAAGATCATTGAGGAGGTAGGTCTGCTTCCCGAGCATCTGACCCGTTATCCCCACGAATTCTCCGGCGGTCAGCGCCAGAGAATCGGCCTGGCCCGTGCCATGGTTATGGAGCCGGAGTTGGTCATTGCCGACGAACCGATCTCCGCACTGGACGTGTCTATCCGCGCCCAGGTTCTGAATCTGCTGAAGAAGTTCCAGAAGGAGCGCAACATCACCTATCTGTTTATCGCCCACGACCTTTCCATCGTGCGGTTCATCTCTGACCGCATCGGTGTTATCTACAAGGGCGATATCGTGGAGATTGCCGATGCTGAGGAACTGTTTGACTATCCCCTGCATCCCTATACCCGGAGCTTGATCTCTGCCATTCCTATTCCCGATCCCCAGCTGGAGAAGAATAAGGTCCTGTTTACCTACGATCCCAGCGTCCACGATTACAGCGAGGATAAGCCCCAGCTGACATGCATTGGCCATAACCACTATGTTTACGGCAATGCCAAGGAGATTGAGGAATACAAGGCTATCCGTGAGAAGGGTGTTCCTATGAAGTCTATCACGATTCGTAATGCCGACGAGCCTTATGAAATCGTGGAAAAGGCACAGGAGGAGCTGTCTGCTTCCTACAGTGATATTCTGGAGCGTCCCATCCACGACACCGGCAGCAAGTTCTACTCTATCGCGTCCTTCTTCCTGCCCCCCATTGGCTTGATTGCCGGTTGGATCTTCAAGAGATTCAACCACATCCGCAATTTCAAGGCCTGCAAAAAGGGTGCGATTGCCGGCTTCTGCACCCTGGGCGCAATTGTCGCCCTGTTTGGTCTGGCTCTGCTGGCTGCTGTACTTTGATGCAATTCCCCAGTCAAAGATACCTTTGACTGGGGAACAATTTTACGGGAGTGTTTTCAATGAAATTGTTTTCCAACAGGGAACGGCCTGTATTCCGGGAAATCTTTATCTCCGATGAAAACCGAAAATTGCGTATTATCCTGCTGTGTGTGTTTCTGGGTATCGCAGTGGTGGCCATTGGCGCAGGCATTACAGACTTTCTGAATGTGGACCCCGGCTGGCAAGAGGTGGAAGCACTGGCGGATGGCGTAAACTGCGCCCAGGACTTTACCTTCCAGTACTGTTTCTCCAACAAAGGCAGTGAGGCCACATTGATCCAGAAGGACCTGGTGGCAATGTATTCCGACGCCACGGAAAAGGCCTACTGGATGTTTACACCGGACCAACCGGATGCAGGGAACACCAATGTCTATGCCATTAACCACAGCGTGGGGAAGGAAGTGTCCGTGGACCCGGTGCTCTACCATGCGCTCTCCACAATGGAGGAAAGCGGTATGCGCTATCTGTACCTGGGCCCGGTGTACGCTTACTACGATAATATTTTTTATAGTGCCGATGAGGTGCAGGCTCAGTATTGGGACCCGACCGAGCCGGAAAATGCCCAATATTTACAGGAGCTGGCCGGTTTTGTGAGGGACGAAAATTCGGTGCGGCTGGAATTTCTGGGGGATAACAGAGTGCGGCTGCAGGTCAGTGAGGAATATGCGGCCTTTGCCAGGGAAAATGAGATCGAGAATTTTATCGATTTTCACTGGATGCGAAATGCCTTTATCATCGATTACTTCGCCAAACTGTGTCTGGATAAGGGGTATACTGACGGCTACATTGTGAGCTGGGATGGCTATACCCGTAATTTAAGCGAGGGAACAGACTTCTCCTTTAACCTGTTTAACCGGGTGGGCAGTACTATTTTCCCCGCAGGCACGATGGTTTACAATGTGCCAACCGCTATTGTAGCTCTGCGGGATTACCCCATGCTTTCCCGGGATACCGCATACTACCATACCGGCAGCCAGGGTGTGATCTCCTGCCATTTAGACCCCCGGGATGGTGCAAACCGATGCGCAGCCACGGACCTGGTGAGTTACAGCACCGGCCTGGGATGCGGTGATATCCTGATGCGGATCGCACCGGTGTATATCACGGCGGAGCTAGATGAACAGGCGCTGACCGGCCTGGCGGAAACAGGAATTGAAAGTATCTGGTACGAAGACTTTGTAATTCGCCATACCCAGAAAGATTTGCGCGTGGTCGATGTACTGAATCAAGAAGATTGCAGCTACACAGTAGAAAAATCATAAACGAAGCAAAAAATCCCCGGTTCGTCAGAACCGGGGATCTGCTGTTTAAAATCAGATGCCGAATGCCAACCACAGGTAAATGTAGGCGGGAACAATGGCAGCCAGGGTGAAGGGAATACCGATCTTAAAGAAGTCGCCGTTCTTGACTTCATAACCCTCTCTGCGCAGAATGCCGATACCGGTAATGTTTGCGGAAGCACCGATGGGGGTGCAGTTTCCGCCCAGAGTAGCGCCGGACAGCAGGCCAAAGTACAGGACCGTGGGGTCACAACCCATCTCAATGGCCAGACTACCAATGACCGGGATCATAGTTGCCACATAGGGGATGTTGTCGATGAAAGCAGAGATGATCACAGATGCCCATACGATTACGGTGTACATCACGAACACGTTGCCACCGCCCAGCTTGGCCAGCAGGGAAGCCAAGGCGTCAATAACACCCATATGGGAAATGCCACCGATCATCAGGAACAATCCCACCAGCAGGCCGATGGTTTCAAAGTCAATGGCCTTTAGGGGCTCGGTCACAGCGTCAAAATTCCTGTTTTTGATGTAGTTATATACCAGGCCGATCACCAAAAGCACACAGCAGATCAGACCGTTGGTGATGTCGGGTTTGCCGGGAATAAAGGATGCCCCAATCAACAGTACGATGGTGCCGACCAGCAGCCAGGAGGGAACGAAATCGGTGACTTCGGTACGGGCAGCGGCTTTGGGAATAGCACCCTTTTCTTTGCGGAAGATCCACATCAGGATCAGACAGGACAGAACAGCACCCAGCTCTACCACGAAGAACATACCCAGCTTGCCCTTGTATACGAAGAAATCCAGGAAGCTCATATCCAGAGCAGAACCCAGCATAATGGCGGTGGTGTCGCCCACCAGGGTAGCGGCACCCTGCAGGTTGGAGGAAACGGCGACGCCGATGATGAAGGGAACGGGGTTGGTGTTCAGCTTCTTGCAGATGGCCAAGGCAACAGGGGCCACCATCAGAACGGTAGCCACGTTGTCCACAAACGCGGAGATGATGCCCGCAAACAGGGACAGAGCAACGGCAGCCATCTGGACGTTGGGCACTTTTTCCATAACCAGGTCAGCAAGCAAGGCAGGCATCCTACTGTCGATGAACAACTGCACAAGACCCATAGTACCGGCGATCATCAGCAGAACGTTCAGGTCAATGCTGGGCCAGATCCGGTCCAGGGGCAGCATACCTGTGGCGATAAACACAACGGCGGAAGCCAGAGCGATGTAGGGACGGTACTTACTGAAGGTGAGCATCAAAACATAGGTTGCGGCAAACAGAATAATTGCGGGCAGCATAATGATATCCTCTCTTAAATACTAAAAATGACAAAAAAATTATAGCAAAGAAATGGTAAAAAGTAAAATATTTTTATGGAAAGAATTCAAAGAATAACAGGGAAATGGGACATTTCCCCGAATCTGGGTCACAAAAGGCGTTGCACAGGGACGGCAGGGAAGGCTCGTCCGCTAAAGGAGAAATGTGTGGATTTTTCTTGCCATTAGGGCTAACAGCGGATATAATATACAATGAAAGACTATAAAACCGCAACACAATTCGCCGGTTTGCCGTTGGAATACCGGTTATAATAGAAGGAAACGAATGAATAGCGTATGATTTATACGGCACGGCCTTGTTTTTTAGGCGGCTGATTGGAGGCTTCATTTATGAAAGGTAAAATCACTTTTTCCCCTGGGGAGCTGCGGTATCTGAAGCTGCTGGCTCAGCAGTATCCAACGATCCAGTCTGCAGGCAATGAGATCATCCGGTTGGAATCCATTCTGAACCTGCCCAAGGGCACGGAACATTTTATGTCGGATATCCACGGTGAATATGAGGCATTTCTGCATATACTCAACTCCAGCTCCGGTGAAGTAAAGGAAAAGCTGAAGGATTGTTTTGGCCCGGAACTGACGGAGGAACAGCGGAACAATCTGGCAACGCTTATTTATTATCCCAAGGCAAAACTGAATATGGTCTCGGAGGAAGAGGAGAATCTGGAGCGGTGGTACAACACCACGCTGCATCAGCTGGTTCGGTTTTGCTGCAGTGTGACAGTGAAGCACACCCGGGCGCAGATCCTTGCCTATATGCCCGCAGGCTATGAGGAGCTGATCGATGAGCTGATCACCCTGTGCGGTCAGAGCGGCATTCCCCACGACCGGTATGAGAATATTATTGCTTCCATTGTACGTATTGGACAAGCACCGGCGGTGATCCAGGCCATTTGTGGTGTCATCAAGTCGCTGACCTGTGATTTTCTGCACATCGTAGGGGATATTTTTGACAGAGGACCCCGGGCGGACATCGTTATGGATTCCTTGATGAACACCCACAGCGTGGATATCCAGTGGGGCAACCACGATGTGCTGTGGATGGGCGCCGCATCCGGTTCCCGTACGTTGGTGGCGACGGTGCTCAGCAATTCCATCCATTACAACAATCTGGACGTGATCGAGACCGGTTACGGTATTTCCCTGCGGCCCCTTTCCGTGTTTGCCAACGAGGTGTATAAAAACAGCGACACCCACTGCTTTAATGTGAAGCTTACCGGCGATGATGCGGATCAGTACTCGGAAAAGGAAAAGCTGCTGTCCGCGCGGATGTACAAGGCCATCACCATCATCCTCTTTAAGCTGGAGGGGCAGAAGATCCTGCGCCATCCGGAGTTTGGAATGGAAGACCGGCTGCTGCTGGACAAGATCGACTATGAAAACCAGACCGTCAATATTGGCGGAAAGATCTACAAGATGGAGGATTGCGACTTCCCAACAGTAGATCCTGCAGACCCCTACAAGCTCACAGAGGAGGAGCGGCAGGTGATCAAGCAGCTCACCGACTCGTTCTGGCACTCGGAGAAGCTGCAAAGGCATATCCGATTCCTTTACTCCAAGGGCGG
Organism: Faecousia sp.; assembly: GCA_045546655.1. GTDB lineage: Bacteria > Bacillota > Clostridia > Oscillospirales > Oscillospiraceae > Faecousia. The sequence continues at coordinate 13,549 of JAZQDH010000060.1, read as the reverse complement.
TCTTTATAAAATAATGAACGGTAATCTGCTGTTCCACGGCTGTATTCCTATGAAAGAAGACGGCACGCTGCTGTCGTTTAACATTGGCGGCAAGGAGCGCTCCGGTAAGGAATTCTGCGACTATGCAGAGCAGGCAGCACGTAAGGCCTACTATGACAAGTGGGGCAGTAAGGAGCGCATCCTGGGTCTTGACCTGCTGTGGTGGCTTTGGGCCGGCAGGAACAGTCCGATCTTCGGCCGTGACCGGATGACCACCTTTGAACGCCGGTTCATTAAGGACGAATCCGCCTGGGCAGAACCCAAGAATCCCTACTACGCCTTCTACCAGGATCCGGCTGTGTGCGAGATGCTTTTGAAGGAATTCGATCTGGAGGGAAAGCACTGCCATATTATCAATGGCCATGTGCCGGTGAAGGCCAAGAAGGGGGAAAGTCCTGTGAAGGGCGGCGGTAAGCTGCTGGTGATCGACGGCGGCTTCAGCAAGGCCTACCAGGCTACTTCCGGTATCGCAGGCTACACGCTGATCTTCAATTCCCGGCATTTCCGAATCGTTTCTCACCAGCCCTTTGTGGGAAAACGGGAGGCGATCCTGCACAACCAGGATATTCACAATGAGTCGTTTGTGTTTGAAAAGCTGGAAAAACGGATGAAGGTGGCCCAGACCGACGAGGGTCAGATGCTCCAATCCCGTGTGGATGATCTGCTGCGTCTGCTGGACGCATACCACAGCGGTGCGGTGGCGGAGAACCATCACAGTTAACAGCGAAGCGCAGAGTAAATTACAAAAAATAACCCCGGCGCAGGACCGTACCTGTACCGGGGTTAATTAATATATAAGGGGGGCAACAGCCTCTCCGGAAGGGATGCTTTTGTCGTAAACGTCCCCTGCAATCAACACAGCCTGGGGTTTTTCCTGATCCAAAATAGACAGGATCTGATCCAGAATATAGGCTTGATCCTCCAGCATATTCACTTCGTTGACCCGTTTGCCAATGTGCGAATCGGAAAGGCGCATAAGTATCATAGGTGTGATCCCAAGTTTTTTCTTTCATTATAACAAAGGTTGCGGTTGGGTGCAGTACAGAGGATGGACTGCAGAAGAGCCGGCATTTTTCCAAATATTTTCCCTTGACAGAGGAGAAAAAACTGCTATTCTTAAAGAGATTGAAAGGGAAAAGAGGAATAAAGAATGAACAAGAACATTCGATGGATCACGGAAACGGCAGTTATGCTGGCGGTGCTGGTGACGCTGCAGGCCGTAACCAAGCCTTTGGGACAGCTGGTTACCGGCTCCTGCGTCAATGCTGTGCTGGCGGTGTCCGCCCTTGTGGGGGGCATCGGCTGCGGCATTACGGTAGCGCTGATTTCCCCGGTGTTAGCATTTTTGCTGGGCATTGCGCCCCAGCTCCTGACCGTGCCGGCGATTATGGCAGGCAACACGGTGTACGTGGTGGTGCTGCGCCTGCTGGCAGGACGCAGCAGCAAAAACATTTTACGGCAGGTGATCGGCTGGATTTTGGCAGCGGCTGCGAAATTTTCTGTTTTGTATGCCATTGTGGTCTGGTTGATCTGCGGTGTGTTTTCACAGCCCCTGCTGGAGGCAGGCGCTATGAAAGCACCTATGTTCTATGCCCTGTCGGCAACCTTCAGCTGGCCCCAGCTGGTAACGGCACTGGTTGGCGGTGCGGCGGCGCTTTTGGTCGTGCCTTTACTGCGCAAGGCTCTGCGTAAATAACAGGAAACACTCCCAGATTCTGATAATTCGGGAGTGTTTGTTTGGTAAGGGTCTTATGTCAAAAAGCATAGTCACTGGACAGTTTTTTTTTGAACAGATATAGACAAATCTGGAAAAAGGTGTATAATGAAATTTATGTGGGGAGTCTGCGGATCTCCCCCACCAATTAAACTTGGAGTGTGATCGATTATGAAGCTTATTATCAAGAACGATTATAATGAGATGTGCGCATGGGCAGCACAGCACATTGCTGATGCCATTAATAATCATAAGGAAGACCGTCCCTTCGTGTTGGGTCTTCCCACCGGCTCTTCTCCCCTGGGTGTGTACAGAAGACTGATTGATATGAACAAGGCCGGCACTGTGACCTTCAAGAATGTAGTGACCTTCAATATGGATGAATATGTAGGCCTGCCCAGAGAGCACGACCAGAGCTACTGGTACTTTATGCACGACAATTTCTTCAATCATATCGACATTCCCGCAGAGAACATCAATATCCTCAACGGTATGGCTGAGGACCTGGAGGCAGAGTGCCAGCGTTATGAGGACAAGATCGCTTCCTACGGCGGCATCGACCTGTTCCTGGGCGGCAGCGGCGTGGACGGCCATATTGCGTTCAACGAGCCTTGTACCTCCCTGGTTTCCCGTACCGGCGTTCGCGCCCTGACCGAAGATACGCTGATCGTCAACTCCCGCTTCTTTGATAACGACCCCAACAAGGTGCCCAAGACCGCCCTGTCCGTTGGCGTCGGCACCGTTTGCGATTCCAAGCAGGTTCTGCTGGTGATCAGCGGCCATAACAAGGCCCGCGCCCTGCGCCACTGCGTGGAAGGCGGTGTAGATCACGCCTGGACCATCAGCGCTCTGCAGATGCACCCCGATGGCATTGTTGCCTGTGACGAGGCTGCCTGCGGCGAACTGAAGGTAGATACTTACAAGTACTTCAAGGAAATCTACAAGAACGAGAAGTAAGAGATGTGAACAAATAAAAAGAGGCGCTTTGGCGCCTCTTTTTTCATAAAAAACCACCGGCAATGTGAAGGTCCAAGATAAGAGCGGACACACGGCCGGTGGTTATAATTCTATTGATGACGAATCCTTTTGTTCAGATTAGCGTCCACGGATAAATGCAATTAGTCTTTTAGATTAAAAGCCACCTTCAAATCGTCGATTTCCGCCTTGGAAATATGTACGATGTCGCCCACCGCAGCGGCGTTGATAATGGAGTGGGCGGTGGATTCCATAACTTCCAGGCGGTCAAATGCCTGCAGCAGGGTATTGCCGGTAACAATGACACAATCGTTTTCCACCATAGCGGCGGGGGTCACTTCACCGAAATATTCTGCAGTGATATCCGGCTGGAGGTAGTTCTGACCATAGGGCATCCGCTTAACATCCCGCAGCAGAATGTAGCTTTCGGGGATGGTGCGGGGATCGAATTCCGTGTCCGTCACGGCAAATGCCATAGCGTGGACAGGCTGAGCCAGCAGCACCGCGCTGATCTCCGGATTGGCAGCGTAGATCTTCTCGTGCAAACCTACTGCACGGGAAGGTGTCTTACCCATTTCCTTCATACCGGCCTTTACACGGACCAGATCGTCCTCTTCCAGGTATGCTCTGTCCATACCAAAGGGGGTGATCAGGAAACTGCCATCGGACAGGCGAACAGAGTAAGTGCCGTGGGTGGCGGTAAACAGACCCTGCTTGTAGGAACGGCGGATCAGGGTGATCATATCCCGGCGGGCAGCCAATTCCTCCACAGAGTGGCTGCTGGGAATAAAGTCGTCCATTTTCAAGTGTGTGCGGGTCTGGCTGACCTGGTATGCCGCGGCATCCAGAGGTCTGGTCTTGCCGATCTTGTTGGCCAGGATCTCAAGATTGGCCGCATAGTCCAGTGTTTCAAAGCGCTGGAAAGCGGTAAACATATCCGGTGCGCCAATGCACACACCGTGGTTCTCCAGCATCACAATATCGCAGCCTTCCCGGAAGCACTTGCCAATATTGTCGCCCAGCTCATCACTGCCGGGTACGGCATAGGTTGCGATCTTCACATTCGGACACATCTTCCGCACAGAGGGCATCAGGTCCAAATTGGGAATCCGTCTGGCAATGGAGAAAGATACCAGTGCGGGGGGATGGGCGTGGAGAACGGCCTTCAGATCCGGGCGCATTTTGTAGACTGCAGCGTGGAAGGGCAGCTCGGAGGAGGGCCTGTGCATACCCACGGTGCTGCCGTCAGGTTTGACACAGATAATATCATTGCGGTTCAGCGTTCCTTTGTCCACACCGGCAGGCGTGATCCAAATATTGCCATCTTCGTCCATAATGGACAGGTTTCCGCCGGAGGTAGTGGTCATACCCTTGTCGTAAATACGATGCATAAACATGACCAACTGGTCGGCAGGATGGATATAATTGATATTCATAATGCCTCCCTCTTACTTCTTTTCGTGCAGAGATTTGCGGTACTTCTCACTTTCCCAGTTGTCAATGAACTTTCTGGCGGCATCGCTCATAGTGGAAACAGCGTAGCCGTTCTTCTTGATCTGCTCCATAACAAAGAATACGCCCGTCAGCACTTCCGCAAGAGCCTGTGCCTTCTGCTGGCTCATACGCATCAGCAGCTCGCCGGTCTTGGTGTTGGCAACCGCCTGGCCGTTGTCGATATCCTCTTTGTCCTGGAAGTAGGTGCCTACCAGAAATACCATCTGGTCGGGATACAGGGGCTCACCCTGCAGCTGATCCTGGGTGTAGATAGCTTCCTTCAAGCACGCTTTCAGGTAGGGTGTGGTGGACATATAAACACCGCCGGCCAGTTCCTGGATGGTCACTGAGGGGAAGGCGTTTTCAGCCAGACCGTACTGGGCAGCAATACGTACATTGGCATCGGCATGGATGGCCAGACAGCTGACCGCGTCATCGTCGTGGACGATAATGCCGTGATTCTGCATAATAATCACAGAGGGAGCTCTGCCGGTCTCTTTCTCTACCCGGTCCAGTTCATCCCGAATGGCGAAGGCCAGTTTTGCGCCGGGGTCCTGGTAGTCTACCCAACCCCACGTGTAGGGAGCATCCTGGAGAGCTTTTTGGGCAACTTCCCGTCCGCCCACGGCACAGGCCGCCAGGTTGCCATATACGCTGTGGGTATGCAGTACATAGGTCTTCAGAATGGAGTGGAAGCCAGCTTCCACGGAAGGCCGCAGCTGGGGCAGGCCCTCAATGACTTGGATGTTATCCTTGGTGCACTGGGCGCCGGCTGCTTCACAATCTGCAAAATCCTCGGGATTATTCTCCCGGTAGAACTTCCGCAGGGCATTGCTGTCCAGCACGGCATAGCCTGTGTCCTTTTCGATATCCTTCAGACAAAAACCGGAAGCTTTAATGGCCATAAGGCCGTTTTCCAGTTTTACGGAGGTGTTGCCGCCGCCGCCCTGTACGTAGTCGGCACGGCTGCCGCCGATGTGGGAAAGCTTAATAAAAGCTTCCATACGCTGTGCATCTGTTCCAAAAAACATAATTTTATCCTCTCTTGCTCAGTATTTCGGTTTCGTATTGCTTGACGGATGCAAACCACTCACCGTCAGCAGGCGCGCCGCATTCACGGCAGTAGGCTTCCCAGATCTCACCGAAGGGCATAGTCTTCATTTCTTCCTGCAGCACCATCAGCTCGGTCCAGTTGCCTTCATTCTGCATTGCAGTGAAGTCCGGGGTACACAGGGCCATCAGCAGGGCCTTCTGGGCATTCCGGAAACCAACGGTCCACGCGGAAATGCGGTTGATGGAAGCATCAAAGTAGTCCAGCGCGATCTTTACACGGCCATCCAGGCCGCCGCAGCGGACGATCTCCTTGCAGATCTCCTTGGTCTCATCGTCCAGCAGCACCACGTGGTCGGAGTCCCAGCGGATGGGACGGGTGACATGCAGCGCGATCTCCGGGAAGAAGGCCAGCAGTGCGGGGATCTTGTCGGAAACCACTTCTGTGGGATGGTAGTGGCCGTTGTCCATCAGGGGAATGCACTTATCCATATTCACAGCGGCGTAGCTCAGAGCGAACTCTGCGCTGCCCACGGTATAAGCCTCCACGCCAATACCGAAGACCTTGCTTTCCACGCAGGGCTTGACCAGGTTGAAGTCAAAGGGTTCGGAGAGAATCTGGTCAATGGACTCTTTGTAGCGGACTCTGGGGCCCATCCGGTCGGCAGGGATGTCCTTGAAGCCGTCGCCGGTCCAGATGTTCATAACACAGGGCTGGCCCAGTTCCTCTGCCAGATACTGGGAGATACGGATACAAGCCTTGCCGTGGTCGATCCAGAACTTGCGGATCTCCGGGTCCGGGGAGGACAAGGTCAGACCGGAGGCTTTGGGATGGGAGAAGAAGGTGGGGTTAAAGTCGCAGCCCAGGCCCCGCTCCTTGCAGAAGTCCACCCACTTTTTAAAGTGCTTGGGTTCCAGCTTGTCCCGGTCTGCCCACTGGCCATCTTCAAAAATGGCATAGCTGGCGTGCAGGTTCATTTTCTTGGTGCCGGGGCACAGCTTCAGAACCATATCCAGGTCAGCCATCAGTTCCTCGGGAGTCCGTGCGCGTCCAGGGTAATTGCCGGTGGTCTGGATGCCGCCGGTAAGGGGCTTGGAGGGATCGGTGTCAAAACCGCGGACATCATCACCCTGCCAGCAGTGCAGTGCCACGGGAACGTTCTTCAACTTTGCAATGGCAGCATCGGTATCCACTCCGATGGCGGCATATTTGGCTTTTGCTTCTAAGTAAGACATTTATTTGACCTCCATTTGAATTTTTAGGTTGCCCAGGGCGGTTGCCTCGATGGGCAGAGCCACCACCTGTTTGCCGGTGGCTGTCTGGGTAAGCTCGTTCAGGAATGTATTCTTGGCACCACCGCCCACGATGTACAGCTTTTCGTAGGAACAGCCGGTGTTGTGCTCCAATTCGTCGATGGCCTGCTTGTAGCTGACAGCCAGAGAGCGGTAAGCACAACGGAAGTAATCACCGATGGTTTTCAGGGCGTTTTCCGTTGCCTTATCAAAAGCGGCCTTCATACTCTTGGGAGCCAAAAATTCCGGTGCGTTGGCATCCACCAAGATATCGCAGGTGCTTTCCTCTGCCATTTTTACGATCTGGGGGAAGGGCGTACCCGGGCATAGCCCACGCTGCAGCTCGTTTACCAGCCACATACCCATAATGTTCTTTTGGTAACGGTTGTAGCCCACGCCGCCTTCGTTGGAGTAGTTAGCCTTTTCACTGCTGGCATCGGTGATGGGTTTCGGCGTCTTCACACCCAGCAGACTCCAAGTGCCGGAGGAAATGTAGGGGTGGTTGCCCTCCATAGGGATGCCTTCTACCGCAGAGCCGGTATCGTGGGTGGCACACAGCACACACCGGATGCCCTGGTATTCACCGATCACCGCACCGGGCTGGGTCAGCTTGGGGAACAAATGTCTGGGGTAGCCCAAAGCATCTACGATCTCCAGGTCGAACTGGCCCGTTTGGGCATTGACCATACCTGTGGTAGTGGCGTTGGTGTACTCCCTTGCCTTTGTGCCGCACAGCTTCCACAGCAGATACTCCGGCATCATCAGCATATCCGTGACACCCTCCAGCCGTCCGTTCACTTTTTCGTCATAGAGCTGATAGACAGTGTTGAAAGGCTGGAACTGGCAGCCGGTGTGTCGGTAAAGCTCCGCGAAAGGCATTTTTTCGTGAACCGCGGGAATGACAGCCTCGGTGCGGCTGTCCCGGTAGGCATACACAGGTAAGACCTCCGTATCGCCCTTTAGCAGCACATAGTCCACACCCCAGGTGTCAACGGACAAACTCTCAATATGGGGGTATTTCTCTTTGGCAATGCGGATGCCCTCTTTTACATTGTTTACCAGCGCATCCACGTCCCACAGCAAATGGCCGTCAGATTCCTGCACACCATTGGGGAAACGGTACACTTCCTCCGTGCAGACATTGCCGTTTTCCATCCATCCGATGATATGCCGTCCGGAGGATGCACCAATATCGATTGCTAAATAATACATATACTTCACCTTTTCGTTAATTTCGTATATCGATCTTTGCATATTTCTAACTTAAATAGAAGCACCCCCGTATCCTCATCCCATAGTCAGGTGCTGCTGCCGTGGCCGTGGGACTGCAACAGCCTTCCCGGAGCACATTATCCTAGTTATAATTGCTGCCTCCGGCACCTGTGTCGAAAATATACATATACTATATATTACCTCTTAAAACCAAAAATGTCCAGTAAATAATCTGCCAACCAAGGCGGGGGTTTTATGTTGGTCAAACCTGCACAACCCAGTAACGGTTTTTAATGTGCATCTGGTGCGCTGCGCAAATCCGCCAGAAGGGCAGAGGCGCTTTGTACAATATCTTCGGCAACACCGGCACGGTAATTGGAAGACCGTGCTTCGTAACCGCCCTCTTCGTAGGCATCCCGTGTGGGGAAATAGCCGTCGTATCCATTGACCAGACCGCAGGGCAGGATCAATTGCCAACCCTCATTCTCTTTGATTTTCACACCGATTTCCGTGAAGGGCTCGCCGGAGATACCCACCAGTGCTACTGAACCGATCCGCAGGCCGGTCATATTCAGTTCAAAGTGTGCCGGGCCGTGTTCCAACCGACACATTCTGATGGCTTCGGCCACCACGGTGGTTAGTTCCATTGCCTCATAGGGAATCAGGTCGTCCCGCCCTGCTTCGTGGAGGGCCTTGTATTCGTGGGCGCGGGGCATATCGGCAGGGTCTGGCATATTGGACGCAACGCTGATGGTGCGCTGCAGAATGGAAACCGTATCCACATCCACATATTCCACCTTGTCATAGACCTGGAGAATGGTTCCGGCCAATGCCCGCCCCACAAAGCGGGCCATACCGGGACTCTTCATTTCATTATCAAAGCTGATTTCGGTATCATTCATATCTCCCCCAGAGGGGTGGACGTTGGTGCTTCCCACATCGCCCTGGGCACCGTTTATGTACATACATTTTGTGCCGTCCAGTGCCTTTTCTACAGTGGAACGAGTCCAGCCGGGCCAGTCGGCACTAATCAACTCGCCGTTGACTGTATCAACATGGATGCCATAGTTAATGATCACAACACTGTCTGCGCCTTCCCGATCAAAACGCAAGACGTTGACCCGCTGATCCAACTTGCCAAGAGGGTGGACAATATTCGGATCGTTGATGGGAGGACAGGTCATTGTAGAGCCGTCCTTCATACGATAACGACGGATATACGCGATCCGTTCCGGCGCCGGAGCTACTGCAAATCCCATCCGGGTAGGGCGCATATCTGCAAGTGCCATTGTAACAAGCTCGCACAACTGTGCCTGCAAAAAGTCTGCGTAGCGATTGATTACGGTCTCGTCGGCATCAAAATAGGCGGCCGGCTTCAGCATAGGGCCTGTGTGTGTATGCGTACAGCTTAAAAAGATATTCTCCGCCGGGATGTGTGCGGCCTGTGAGATGGCCTTGCGATAGCGCAACGAGACATCTGTATCAATATGGCAATTGTCCACGCTGATCACAAGCACAGGGGTATGCCCCGTGGTGAGAGCCAGACAGGAAGCCTCCAGGTTATCTAAAAAGCCTTTTGCAAATCTCGGGACAAAATAACCGCTGATGCCAATGCCCAGCATAGGGTTGATATTGATCTGTGCGTATCCTGATCGGAGTGTATTCATACTGTTTCCCCTTTCACAAACAAAACTGTCTTGCCGCGGAACGTGACCTGGTTCAACTGGATTGCATCATCTGGAAAACCCAGGTCGGTATATTTTCCCAGTGCAACATGATCCCTTCAAAGTATCTCATTCTTAGATAATACGCTACTTAGCCTATTATAGCAATCGTATGTTCTTTGTAAAGGGAAAAGTGATCAGGCATTTGTAAAAAATGGTTGATGGTGTTTCATTTCTTTCAAGTCAGCCTGTGTGCCGCTACAAAAAGCAAATCCCGAAAAGTGCGCACTTTGCAACACTTTTCGGGACTTAAAAGCCTATTGGGGATTATTCCCACTCGATGGGGGATTTTTGGCTTTGTAGATATGTGGTGGTTGCTGGTATATTAGCATTCGAGATGTAGTGCTATTATACCAGTTATTTTGTTTTACCGGACTTTTGTTGGTCAAAAGTTGGTCACGATTTCAAATGCGATTATGGATCTGCGGTAGACTATTTCTTTGAATAATATAGCACATTGTAGGCGGTTTTTCAAGAGATGACATTGCGTGCCAAAGAAAAGAATCATTTGTATGAATCAAGGCTATATTAAGATTATTACAACTGCCTAAGAACCTAAGGATAGACGAAAGGGCTTGCCGCCTGCATTACGCAGATAGCAAGCCCTCTTTGCGTTTAAATGGTTAGGAATTTTCGCATAATTTTTGGGGGAGCGCTTTAGATTTCTGTGTCCCAAATGTTCCTGTAGCGTATGGTTTACACCATAGTGGCCCACATATAGCGGGTGTCACCGCCTCCATTTTTACCTGCCCAAATACAAACATAGGCTTTGTAGGTCTTAGAACTGGAGCCTTGGTAGGACACATAAGAACAGTGATACCAATCATCCTCTATAAGCATAGATGAGTTACTCTCATGGCGAAAAGTCTTTAGCCAAGTTTCGGTTCCGCCACTACTTACTTCATACAACTCAATAGAAAGAACACCTATCTCATCCATCGTTCCTGTGCCCATAACATCGAACCAAACCTGAATTTCTCCGTTGGTTCCCACACGACAGATGTATGTGTTGTATGTATCAAGGTAGTAGCTTGCGTACGGTAAAATGGGAGTGTCCTCTGCGGCATAGACAGTTGCAGGGGTAAATAATGTGAACACAAGGCATAGGGCTACAACTTTAAGAATAATTGATTTTAAAGATTTCATAGTATTATCACTCTCCAATAGAATCAATCATCTCCTTGATCTCTGAAATGGATATGGGGCCAGCTATAGAACATTCATAATTACCATTTATCCAAACAGCCTTAAGTTGATCATAGTTATCGAATATATAGTAGTCAATTCCGTTGCTACGATATATCTCAACAAGAGCGTTACTTTGCTCAACTTGGGCCGGGTGAGAATTCAGATAGTCGGTAATTCTAATTCGAATAGAATTATCACCGCGCTTGTAATTGGCAACAAATTGTAGCTGAGCTGGGGTTTCAACGGTTTTAACATCGAATTCCTCGAAACCATCAGGTATCCAAGTCGGTACAAGCGAAGTGGGAATATTTTGCTTTTTGAGGGCTTCTTGCAGAGAACTACACGGATTATTGTGATCCGGGCTTGGAGCATTCGTTTCCTCAGTTTGTCCGGCATACCCAAAATGGAATGTTTCCTGCGTCCACCTTGCGATAATCGCAAACAGATCAAAGTTCAAAGCACTTGCGGTGATAGAATTACCAATAACCAGAATGCATATAGCTGCTACAGCTGCTACAAGGCCCCGTTTCCAACGTCCACTGTTGTTCCGCTTACGGGCAACAGGAACACTCTCAGAAATATAAGGAGTTTCATTTTCCGTGTGGTAGTTTTGCTTGAAGGATTCCAGTGCTTCCACTGGGGGCTTTCCTCCGTTTTGTTCTTTTCTCCGTTTGGCAAGCACCTCCATCACATAGAAAATTTCTTCTGTGTCGGATTCTTCGCCCATTGGTTTTGAAGCATCCTCCCGCAAGAATGCCTGAAGTTCTTCTGTGCTCATGGCATCAAACCGGCTGAACCGATCATCCTTGCGGTCTTGAATATTGGGCATTTTTGTTCCTCCTTTCGAGGGTATATGTAATAAAATAGCATTTTTGCGACATTATAATTTAATCTTTTTCTGTAAAACCTTTTTGGCTCGTTCTACTCGCTTTCTGCAAGTACCAACCGTAATTCCTCGGATCTGTGCCATTTCCAAGTAAGACAGTCCATCCAAAGCGACCTCTTTCAAAAGCTTAAACTCTTCTGAATCAGCAATATCGTCATACAGGACCTCCACACCGATCCGGTCATCAGATACAGAGATGTCATTGATATTGGCGGCAAAGTATTCCAGCAGAATTCGCCGGGCAATGTTCTGGCTCCGCTTTGTGTTAGAAAGAACATTCTTCAGTGTGTTCACAAGCCAGCCTTCCGGATTTGGACTTTCACATAATGCCTCCGGCTTCTGGCAGGCAATAATGAAGGTGTCCTGGACGGCCTCTTCCGCTAAAGCGTCGCTGGAAAGAGAGCTTCGGGCATATTCAAATAACATGGAATACATTTGCAGGTACAGACGATCTATTTCTTTGCTATACCGTGCGTTCATTTTGGGAATCTCCCTTAAAAATATTTGTAATTTACGAAAATCTGTGTCGCATTTTGGGGTGTTCATTACACACCCACATAAATCAGCCCTAGTAATTGAAAGGGGGACAACAGATGGATCTTACAATGATTGGAAAACGAATAAGAACAGCAAGAGAAGCTGCACAAATTACACAGGAAGAACTGGCCGAGGCGGTCGGATGTACGGCAAAACATATTGGTGCTATTGAAAGAGGTATCAAGACTCCTCGCCTAGACACCTTTATCATCATAGCAAATACGACCGGTGTATCGGCAGACTATTTGTTGCAGGATCTTCTGAATAAGCCAATAGATACCCTTGCCGGTGAGTTTTCTGCAGCGGCAGCACCCTTATCACCTGAAATACAGAGGCGCATATTAAGAGCACTTCGGGCCTTTTCTCAGAGCGATACATAATATGGTTATTATGCAGCGGTTTTTCTGGCCGCTGCATTTTTTCTTAAAACCGAAGTTTTTGTATTTTCCAACAAAATTCGTGGGATTATGACAAAGCCAACATGCTATTATCGTCTCGCAGATAACCTTTACACCATCTTTCCGATTGCGTCCGGGGCAAAAAGAGAGATAGGTCTATCTGCAGAAAGGACGATACATAATGAAAACTGTTCAAACCATATTGGGGCAGTTAACAGATCCCAAAACAATCATGGCAGAAATCCGTGAGACTCTCAGAACGATTGATCCGGAGTTCTTTGACACCGAAGTCAAGTATTTGTCAGCAGCATCTAATTTGGAGAAAGAGCTGGGAGACAGCATTACGCCGTCTGTTGGCGAATTCCTGTCAGCGAAGGAAGAGGAATTTGCTTCCGAAATCATCTATATTGGCTGGCAGGGATTCCAGCTTAACATGGATATCTTCCATGCACCCATCAACGCAATAATGCTGCGAGGTGATTATGAGGAGTTGCACCGAGAAAGGCGTCTTGGAACGCTGCCAATGGCAGAGAAAGCCCGAGACACAATTAATGCTTTCTATGGGATGATGCGGAAGAGCTATAGAGAGAAGCTGGATTTGACAGAGGATATAACCGGCTTCTACAGTTACCTTCAAACCTCTGGATACAAAATCGCGCATTACTTTGGTTTTCGGCTTGCAGACCTTTTCCTTCCCTATGTTATTCCGGGCTATGTCGACGACAGTGTAAATACCGGGTACTATAGAAGGACGCTGCAGGAGTATCTTGATATTGCTATAGACCGCTTAGAGAAATAGAACCAGTCAAACAGATACGTCTTATTTATCAGCCAGTCGTTCTGCCATATTGAGCAATGCAGCAAGATCCTCCGAAGAAAGCTGCTTTGCAAGATCTCTTAGCTTGCAGATAGATTGAGGGTCCTCCATGTCTGCGTCAAAAAATTCAACTGGTGTTACGCCAAGATATTCGCAGATGTATAAGAATTCAGAAAAAGAAGGGAGTGATTTACCGGAAGAAATGCTTTGAATATAACTCTT
>JAZQDH010000059.1:0-9394 GCA_045546655.1 Faecousia sp. | reverse complement strand
GATCGTGAATGACCAGCTTGCTACCTTCTTCGAGGAGCATCCCGCCATTGCCAAGACCATTCTGGAAAAGGCCATGATGGCCAACCGGGCAAGAGAAGCCGCCCGGAAGGCCCGGGAATCCATCCGCCGGAAGACCGGCTTGGAATCCGGCCAGATGCCCGATAAGCTCCAGGACTGCAACGAGCGCGATCCCAGCCTGTGCGAACTGTACATCGTCGAGGGTGACTCCGCAGCCGGCTCTGCCATCCAGGGCAGAGATTCCCGGTTCCAGGCCATCCTGGCTATGTGGGGTAAGATGCTGAACGTGGAGAAGGCCCGGGCAGACAAGATCTACGGCAATGACAAGCTGTATCCGCTGATCGTGGCCCTGGGCGCAGGCATCGGTGAGGAATTTGACATCGAAAAATTGCGCTACCACAAGGTGGTCATTATGTCCGATGCGGACGTGGACGGCGCTCACATCCGGACTCTGCTTCTGACTTTCTTCTTCCGGTATATGCGGCCGCTGATCGAAAACGGCTACGTGTACTCCGCAGTGCCGCCCCTTTATAAGCTCAAGCGGGGCAAGACCGAGCGGGTGGCCTACTCAGACGAGGAAAGAGACCTGGTTTCTGCCCAGCTCCGGGGTGAAAGCGGCGCTAAGGTGGAGATCAACCGGTTCAAGGGTCTGGGCGAAATGGACGCCCATGAGCTGTGGGACACCACCATGGACCCGGAAAAGCGCACCCTGCGCAGAATTACTTTAGACGACGCCCGCCGGGCTGACGAGATCTTTACCATTCTGATGGGCGAACAGGTTGAACCCCGTAAGGAATGGATCGAGACCAATGCCCGCTACGCGGTGAACATCGACATCTAAGGAGGTGACGCGAATTGGCTTCTCACAACCGCAGTTATAAGCCGGAGGATATCCGGTTCCCGGACCAGCACATCACCACCTCCAATCTGGTGGATGAGATGGAAAAGTCCTATATTGAGTACGCAATGAGCGTCATCGTGGGCCGCGCCCTGCCGGACGTGCGGGACGGTCTGAAACCCGTTCATAGACGTATCCTTTACACTATGTACGAAAGCGGTCTGACTTCTGACAAGCCTTTCAAGAAGTCTGCCACTTGCGTCGGTGACGTGCTGGGTAAATACCATCCCCACGGCGACGCATCCGTATACGACGCAATGGTCCGTCTGGCCCAGAATTTCTCTATGCGCTATATGCTGGTGGACGGCCACGGCAACTTCGGTTCTGTGGACGGCGACCCCCCAGCAGCGTACCGCTATACCGAGGCCCGGCTCAGCAAGCTCTCCAATGAGATGCTGCGGGATATCGACAAGGACACCGTCAATTGGGACCCCAACTTCGATGAATCCCGGAAAGAACCCCGGGTGCTGCCCTGCCGGTTCCCCAATCTGCTGGTGAACGGCTCCAGCGGCATTGCCGTTGGTATGGCTACCAACATTCCCCCCCACAATCTGAAAGAGGTCATCAACGCCTGCGTGTGCGTGCTGGATGACCCGGAATGCTCTATGGTGGACCTGATGGAGCACGTGACCGGACCGGACTTCCCCACCGGCGGCATCATTATGGGCCGCAGCGGTATCCGGGCTGCCTATGCCACCGGCAGAGGCAAGGTGGTTGTCCGGGCCCGTACGGAGTTTGAGGAATTCGGCAAGGATCGTGTGCGCATCATCGTGACGGAGCTGCCCTACCAGGTCAACAAGCGCCAGCTGATCAAGGCCATCGCCGAGCAGGTCAAGGACAAGCGTATCGAGGGTATCTCCGATATGCGTGACGAGACCGACCGCAACGGTATGCGTATGGTCATTGAGCTGAAAAAGGACGCCAATCCCCAGGTGGTGCTGAATACCCTGTTCAAGCAGACCTCTTTGCAGTCTAGCTTTGGCATCATTATGCTGGCGCTGGTGGATGACCAGAAGCAGCCCCGGATCTTGTCTTTGCGGCAGATCATCGACGAGTACCTGACCTTCCAGATGGAAGTGCTGACTCGCCGTACCCAGTACGACCTGCGCAAGGCCCAGGAGCGGGCCCATCTGCTGGAAGGTCTGCTGGTTGCTCAGGATAACATCGACGAGGTCATCCGCATCATCCGCTCCGCCTACGACGATGCCAAGGAGCGGCTGTGTGAGCGGTTCGGTTTGGACGATGTGCAGGCCCAGGCCATTTTGGATATGCGTCTGAAGGCCTTGCAGGGTCTGGACCGGGAGAAGCTCCAGAGCGAATACAACGAGCTGCAGGTTAAGATCGCATACTACCAGGAACTGCTGGCAGACGAAAATAAGCTCAAGGCTGTTCTGCGTGAGGAACTGCTGGCCATCCGGGATAAATTCGGTGACGAGCGCAAGACCGAGATCCAGGAGATCGAGGACGAGATCGATATCGAGGATCTGATCGAGGAAGAGACCTGCGCCTTTACCATCTCCAACCAGGGTTATGTGAAGCGTATGCCCGTGGACACCTACCGGACCCAGAGTAGAGGTGGCCGGGGTGTGAATGCCCAGAATCTGAAGGAGGAGGACTTTGTTAAGTCCTTGAACGTGGCCTCCACCCACGATCATATCCTGTTCTTTACGGACAAGGGCCGCGTTCATCACCGGAAGGGCTACCAGATCCCCGAGGCAGGACGCACCGCCCGGGGTACGGCAATGGTGAACATTCTGCCCCTGGAACCCGGCGAAAGCGTCACCGCAATGGTGATCACCCGGGAGTTTGATGAGAACGAGTATCTGGTGATGTGCACGCGCAAGGGTACTGTAAAGCGGATTCCGTTTATTGCGCTGAATACCCGCCGCAAGACCGGCATCCGGGCCATTACCCTGGATGAGGGCGATCAGCTGATCAACGTAATGCGCACAAACGGCGATGACAACATCATCCTGGCTACCGCCCAGGGTATGGCCATCTGCTTCAACGAAAACGACGTGCGGCCTATGGGCAGAGACGCGGCCGGTGTCCGTGGTATTCTATTAACCGGTGAGGACTACGTGATCGGCGCCCAGAAGGCCGAGGAGGGTACGTCCCTGCTGACCGTTACGGAAAACGGCTTCGGCAAGCGGACCGAATTGGCAGAATATCTGCGTACCGGCCCCGAAGGGGAGAAGATTCCCCAATCCAGAGGCGGTAAGGGTCTGAAAAACTATAACATTACACCCAAGACCGGCAATGTGGCAGGCTGCTGCGTGGTAGCGGAAAATGACGACGTGATGCTGATCGAAAACGGCGGAGTGATCATTCGTGTCCGGGCGGCGGATATCAATGTGTACAAGCGTGATGTGCAGGGCGTTATCGTGATGCGCATCGAAGAGGGCAACAAGCTGATGTCCATCCAGCGTGTGGCGGCCCAAGAGGAACCGGAAGTATGAAAACGGTGACCCTGTACACGGACGGTGCTTGCTCCGGCAATCCCGGCCCAGGCGGATGGGGCGCGATTTTGGAATTCAACGGTGTGGAAAAGGAGCTTTCCGGAGGGGAAAGCTCCACCACCAATAACCGGATGGAGCTTACGGCGGTGATCCAGGGTCTGCAGGCGCTGAAAGAGCCGTGCGTTGTGGAGCTGTACTCCGACAGTAAGTACGTGATCGACGCGCTGGAAAAAGGCTGGGCCTGGGGCTGGCGGAAAAAGGGATGGATTAAGTCCGACAAGAAGCCGGCGCTGAACCCGGATCTTTGGGAAGTGCTGCTGGATCTGACTATGGTGCATACGCTGCACTACCACTGGGTTAAGGGCCACTCGGAGAATCCTAAAAACAACCGCTGTGACCAGTTGGCTGTGGAGCAGAGCAAGCTCTATAAGGATCTGTGACGATTTGAAATCTCGCCCCGATCATAAATGCGGAGGACAAGAGCAGGAGGTTTGTATGTATCTGTCAATAGGCAACGATATGGCGGTTAGGGAATCGTCCATCATTGGGATTTTTGATATGGACAACACCTCCACATCCAAGAGGACCCGGCAGTTTTTGAAGCTGGCGGAGAAGGAAGGCCAGGTAGTACCCTGTGACGACCTGCCCAAGAGCTTTGTGCTGACGGCGGAATACGGTCTTGCCAGAGTGTATCTCACATCCTTAAGCTCCTATACATTGGAAAAACGTCTCAAATAATACGGCATGCGGCGAGTCGCCGCGGACAATGCGCACCGAGATTGTCGGTATTCTTTACGCATCCAGATTGTGCCCGGTAACGACACGTGTTTATGCAAATACCCCCACCGTTTGATACGGTGGGGGTTACTTTATTCATCCGCAAGAACGATACCGAGCGGGTCAGGGCAGAAACGATTTCCTACCAGCTAAGCACGCATTGACTGCGGTGGCACGCCGCTTAGCCAAAAACGCTCAGCAGGAAACCTGCTTTGCAGCTTTCCTGCCACATTTGTTCTTTAAAAGTGCATAATCCCCTGCCTTTTGGCAGGGGATTGTGCTACGTAAAATCATCCAAACACACTCAGCAGGAAACCTGCGGCGATGGCAGAGCCAATAACGCCGGCCACATTGGGGCCCATAGCGTGCATCAGCAGGAAGTTTGAGGGGTTCGCCTTCTGGCCTTCCAGATTGGCAACACGTGCTGCCATAGGCACAGCGGAAACGCCTGCAGAACCGATCAGCGGATTGACCTTGCCACCGGTGAGCTTGCACATTATCTGGCCACCCAGCAGACCGCCCACGGTAGACAGAATGAATGCGCAGACACCCAGAACCACGATCTTCAGGGTCTCGGCAGTCAGGAAAGTAGAGCCAACCATTGTAGCACCAACAGCAGTGCTCAGCAGGATGGTGACGATATTCATCAGCGCATTCTGTACGGTGTCGGACAGACGGTCGGTCACACCAGTTTCCTTAAACAGGTTGCCCAACATCAGACAACCGATCAGAGGCGCGGTATCAGGTAGCAGCAGAGCCACGAACACAGTGACCACGATGGGGAAGATGATCTTCTCGGTCTTAGATACGCTTCTGGTCTGGAGCATTTTGATCTTTCTCTGCTCGGGGGTGGTCAGCATCTTCATAAAGGGAGGCTGGATCATGGGGATCAGTGCCATATAGGAGTAAGCTGCCACAGCAATGCCGCCCAGCAGATGGGGTGCCAGCTGGGTGGCCAGGAAGATGGCGGTAGGGCCGTCGGCGCCGCCGATGATGCCGATGGAAGCTGCCTCGGGGCCGGTGAAGCCCAGAGCAATGGCGCCGAAGAATGCGGCGAACACGCCCATCTGAGCGGCAGCGCCCAGCAGCAAGGACTTGGGATTGCTGAGCAGAGGACCGAAGTCGGTCATTGCGCCAACGCCCATAAAGATCAGACAGGGGTAAATGCTTGCCTTAACGCCGATGTAGAAAATATCCAGCAGGCCGCCGTTGGCCAGGATGGTGCCGTAGCTGTGATAAGCTTCGTGGGTGGAGTCCATAAAATTGGTCCACAGCTCCTGGTTGTACAGGCCGGCAGCGGGGATATTGCTGAGCAGACAGCCAAAGGCGATGCCCACCAGCAGCAGGGGTTCAAACTTTTTAACGATGGCCAGGTACAGCAGCACGCAGGCAATGATGATCATCACCAGGTTCTGCCAGCCGCCATCCATAAAGCCGGTGGACAGGGCGGCAAAGCCGGAATCCTGCCACAGCTTCAGTAAGATCTCACCAACATTGATTTGCATAGTGGCCCTCCTTATGCGAGGACGACCAGAGTAGCACCGGTGTCAACGGTAGAGCCCTTGGAGGTAACGACCTGGGCAACGGTACCGGCCCTGGGAGCCATAATCTCGTTCTCCATCTTCATGGCTTCCAGCACGCACAGTACTTCGCCTTCCTTGACGGCCTGGCCCTGGGTGACGTTCACCTTCAGGATGGTGCCGGGCATGGGAGCGTTGACAGGCTCACCGGCGGCAACAGCAGCAGGAGCGGCAACAGCGGCAGGAGCGGCAACAGGTGCGGGAGCGGCCACGGGTGCAGGTGCAGCCACAGGAGCGGGAGCAGCAGCCACAACGGTGCCACCGATGGCCACCAGCAGATCGCCGGTGTTGACGGTAGCGCCCTTAGCCACGGGAACAGCGGAAACAGTGCCTGCGCAGGGAGCGTAGATCTCATTTTCCATCTTCATAGCTTCCAGAACGCACAGCAGATCGCCTTCCTTGACACTCTGGCCCACGGAAACGTTGACCTTCAGAATGTTGCCGGGCATAGGAGCCTTGACAGACTCACCGCCGGAAACGGTAACGCCTGCGGCGGCAGGAGCGGCCACGGGAGCGGGTGCAGCAGAAGCAGCGGCTACGGGTGCGGCAGCTGCGGGAGCAACGGGAGCGACCGCTGCGTATTCATCCAGCAGCATAGCCTTGCCGGCTTCGACCTCCACCTCATAGGTGCGGCCGTTCAGGGTAACTTTATATTTCATAATTACTTAACCTCCTTGATGGAAATGAAGCGCAGCTCGTTCAGGGGCTTGCCCATCTTGTCGGCCACGATGGCCATAAGCATAGCGCAAGTCTTGGGGGGGACATCGTAAGTCTTCAGCTGACCTGCGGTGCCGGGGGCAACAGTGGGTTCAGCTGCTGCGGGAGCAGCAACAGGAGCGGCCACGGGAGCCTCGGCCTTAGGCGCGGCAACCTTCTTATCCTTGGCGGAGAAGAACTTGCCCATAGCCATAACCACGATCATCAGCAGGATCAGACCGAAGAAAACCACAGCGTAGCCAAGCACAGCTACGATGCCGGCATCGCCGATGCCGATGTTTTCCAGAGAAGTCAGCATAGTCATAGTGCTTCCTCCTTATGCTTCCACGATGGAGTAAGTAACCACGTTCTCTTCCTTGGCCTTGCGCTCTTCCAGATACTTCTCAGCCAGGTTGGGGAAGGCGATGTAGGACAGAACGTCCTCGTCGGTCTTAGCCAGGTCACCCAGCTTTGCGCGGGTCTTCTCAACTACGGGCTCCAGGGTGTCGGCATAGCGGCCGTCAACAGGCTTGGTGTCGCCCAGGATCTGAGCCTTGATCTCCTCGTTGATGGGGGCGGGGGTGATGCCGTACTCGCCGCGGCAGTAAGCCTTGATCTCCTTGGAGACGGTCTTGTAGCGCTGGCCGTCCAGCACGTTGCGCACAGCCTGCACGCCGACCATCTGGGAGGTGGGGGTAACCAGAGGAGGATAACCCATATCCGCACGGACCTTGGGAGTCTCTGCCAGGGCCTCGTCGAACTTGTCCAGAGCGTTCATCTGCTTCAACTGGCTCAGCAGGTTGGAGAGCATACCGCCGGGGATCTGGTAGGTCAGGCACTGGGTGTCGGTAGCCATGGACTTGGGCATCAGGGTGCCGTCCTTCACGTACGCAACAC
Source organism: Faecousia sp. (assembly GCA_045546655.1). GTDB lineage: Bacteria > Bacillota > Clostridia > Oscillospirales > Oscillospiraceae > Faecousia. The sequence goes on along the minus strand of JAZQDH010000059.1, from coordinate 2,069 downwards.
GCAGACCCTTGAAGTAGTCGGCCATCTTCTTGGTGCAGGTATCGTCCAGATCCACTTCGTAACCCAGCTGACGCAGAGCGTAAGCCATAGTCTCGGTAGCGGGCTGGGAAGTACCGCCGGAGAAGGGGGAGATGGCGGTGTCCAGAATGTCAACGCCTGCTTCCACTGCCTTCAGGTAGGTCATGAATGCCAGACCAGTGGTGGAGTGGGTGTGCAGGTCGATGGGCAGGTCAACAGCGTCCTTGATAGCGGAGACCAGATCGTAAGCCTCCTTGGGACCCATAATACCGGCCATATCCTTGATGCAGATGGTGGAAGCACCCATTTCCTTCAATTCCTTGACCACTGCCACGTACTTTTCCTGGGTATGGACGGGAGAGGTGGTGTAGGAGATGGTGCCGGAAGCGATGGCGCCGGCCTTGACGGTGGCTTCCATAGCGACCTTCATATTGTTTACGTCGTTCAGCGCGTCGAAGATACGGATAACATCCATACCGTTCTCTACTGCCTTGGTGACAAACAGCTTGACGAAATCGTCGGGATAGTGGGAATAACCCAGAACGTTCTGACCGCGCAGCAGCATCTGCAGCTTGGTGTTGGGCATCTTTGCACGGATCTTGCGCAGACGCTCCCAGGGATCTTCGTTCAGGTAGCGCAGGCAGACGTCGAAGGTTGCGCCGCCCCAGCACTCAGCAGCATAGTAGCCAGCCTTGTCGATGGTTTCCAGCATAGGCTCGAACTTATCGTAAGGCAGACGGGTAGCGATGAGGGACTGGTTGGCATCACGCAATACAGTTTCTACAAACTGAACTTTTCTTGCCATAATTGAGTGACCTCCGTATAAAAATATTGATAATGGCTCTGGCAAAAGCCCGCAGCGACCTGAATGGATAAGCTATGCGTCCTTTACACAGCCAAGCGTTTATTTCAGACCGGTCTTTTGCAGGAGCACTGTAAGACGGTCAAAAAATACGTACAACAGGCGGAAAGATGAGGAAAATCCTGGAATTTTTGATAAATCCCATCTCCCACCACATACATTTTAACATAAAATAAAAAAGATGTAAACAATTATTTTCCCCTAATTTCGGAAAACGTTACAGCGGCGCAAGGGTTTTTCTTTGCAAACAGGAAAAATATATCGATTTGTTTACACTTTTTTATTGATTTTTTTTCTTTGGTCGTGTATGATATCATTGCAAAATATAGGATACCGGATTGATGAGTGGAAAAACTGTTTTACAATGCGGTGTTACCTAAAATATTATTATGAAAGAGGTATACGATATGGCACAGATTGATCTGACCAAATATGGCATTACCGGCGTGACCGAGATTGTCCATAACCCCTCCTACGAAGCACTGTTTGAGGCTGAGATGGATCCTTCTCTGGAAGGTTTCGAGAAAGGCCAGCTGACTGAGCTGGGCACCGTTAACGTTATGACCGGCATCTATACCGGACGTTCCCCCAAAGACAAATTCATCGTTATGGATGAGACCTCCAAGGACACCGTATGGTGGACCTCTGACGAGTTCAAGAACGATAACAAGCCCGCTTCCCAGGAAGCATGGAAGGTCTGCAAGGAGCTGGCTATGAAGCAGCTGTCCGGCAAGAAGCTGTACGTTATGGACCTGTTCTGCGGCACCAACGCCGACTCCCGTATGGCGATCCGCTTCGTGATGGAAGTGGCATGGCAGGCACACTTTGTTAAGAATATGTTCATCACGCCCACCGCTGAGGAGCTGGCTAACTTCGAACCCGACTTTGTGGTTTACAACGCTTCCAAGGCTAAGGTCGAGAACTACAAGGAACTGGGCCTGAACTCCGAGACCGCGGTTTTGTTCAACCTGACCTCCAAAGAGCAGGTGATCCTGAATACCTGGTACGGCGGTGAGATGAAGAAGGGTATGTTCTCCATGATGAACTACTACCTGCCTCTGAACGGTATGGCTTCCATGCACTGCTCCGCCAATACCGATATGAACGGCGAAAACACCGCTCTGTTCTTCGGCCTGTCCGGTACCGGCAAGACCACCCTGTCCACCGACCCCAAGCGTCTGCTGATCGG
>JAZQDH010000058.1:0-5401 GCA_045546655.1 Faecousia sp. | reverse complement strand
ATGATGATGTGTATCGCCCTGCGTTTTATTCCTACGCTCATTGAGGAAACGGACAAGATTATGTCTGCCCAGAAGGCCCGTGGTGCCGATTTTGAAAGCGGTAAGCTGATGGAGCGCGTGAGGGCCTTGGTGCCGATTTTGGTGCCGCTGTTTATCAGCGCCTTCCGCCGGGCGGACGAGCTGGCAACGGCTATGGAGTGCCGCTGTTACCAGGGCGGTGATGGCCGCACTAAGATGAAGCTGCTGCGCTATAAGCTTGGGGACTTCAAAGCTATGGCCATTGGCGCGGTGCTGATCGCTGCGGTGGTTGTGCTGGTTTCCTTTGGTTTGTGAGGTCATTATGCGTAATATTGCCTTATTTTTAACCTATCTGGGTACTGCTTACCACGGTTGGCAGATGCAAAAAAACCTGCCCACGGTCCAGCAAACCCTGGAAAAAGCCATTGCGATGGTGGTTGGGCATGAAACCCACGTGACCGGCTGCGGCCGTACGGATGCAGGCGTCCACGCCAGGTGCTATGTTGCCAATTTCCGTACCACATCCACAATTCCGACCGACAGGCTTCCCTATGCACTCAACACCCATTTGCCTGTGGACATTGTGGTTACAAAGGCATTTGAAGTTCACGACGGTTTCAATGCCATTGGCTCCTGTGCCCGTAAAGAATATACCTACACCATCTACAATTCCCGTGTCCGGGATCCTTTCTATGTGGACCGGGCCTGGTTCTATCCCAAACACCTGGATGAAAAGATTATGCAGGCCGCGGCGGACCAATTTGTGGGTACCCACGATTTTGCGGCTGTACGCAGCGTGGGAACGGATGTCAAGTCTACGGTACGTACGGTATATTATTATAACGTGGAGCGTAAGGGTAACATTATAGAGCTGAAGGTCTGTGCCAATGGATTCCTCTACAATATGGCCCGGGCTATGGCAGGGACAGTTGTCTATGCGGCGGAGGGAAAGTTCCCACCGGAGCAAATTGGACAGATCCTGGATTCCGGCAACCGTACCGCAGCAGGACCTACCGTTCCGGCCGGGGGTCTCTATATGACCCACCTGTGGTACGATGATGGGGTCGCTCAATTTGAGTGCCCGTAAAATTCATAAATTGTTTTTCCTTTTCCGGTTATCTTGTGGTATCCTACCAGCAAAGAGTTTCCCCGGAAGAAAGGTCGTGAGTGTGTATGCAGCCGAAATTGTGTACCAAATGTAAGAAGAATATTGCTGTTGTTTTCATTACAAAAGTGGAAAACGGCGTGACGATGAACGAAGGCTACTGCTTAAAATGCGCTCGCAGCCTGGGAATTCCCCAGATCGAGCAGGTGGTAAAGCAAATGGGTTTTTCTGAAGATGATCTGGATCTGCTGTCCGACGAGATGAGCAGTATGTTCAGCCAGAACGAAGGTGAAGACGAAGAACCCGACAGCCGTACTGCCACATTCCCTATGATCAATCAGCTTTTCGACGGCGGGAAACATATGCCAGCAAAGCATGAAAAACCGGAGAAGAACCAGGAAAAAGAGCAGAAAAGCAACAAGAAGCATAAATTCCTGGACAGCTACTGTATGGATCTGACCGGCCGAGCAAGAGCCGGAAAACTGGATAAGGTTATTGGAAGAGATGTGGAAACAGAACGCATTATCCAGATCCTGAACCGTCGTCAGAAGAACAATCCCTGCCTGATCGGTGAGCCGGGTGTCGGCAAGACAGCCATTGCCGAGGGTCTTGCACAGCGGATTGTTTCCGGTGATGTGCCCTACAAACTGCGGGATAAGGAAGTGTTCCTGCTGGACCTAACCTCTCTGGTAGCCGGCACGCAGTTCAGAGGGCAGTTTGAAAGCAGAATGAAATCTTTGATCTCTGAGATCAAGGCCTGCGGAAATATTATCCTGGTGATCGACGAGGTTCATAATCTGGTGGGCGCTGGAGACGCGGAAGGTTCTATGAATGCGGCCAATATCTTGAAGCCAGCCCTGTCCCGTGGAGAGATCCAGGTGATCGGCGCCACTACCTTTAATGAGTACCGCAAGCATATTGAAAAGGATGCGGCGCTGGAGCGCAGATTCCAGCCGGTATCTGTGGCAGAACCTTCAATGGAAGAGGCCAGCCAGATCATGCAGGGAATTGCGAAGAGCTATGCGGATTACCACGGTGTCACCATTTCTCCGGAGATCGCCCGGCAATGCGTGGTTCTGTCTGAGCGGTATATCACTGACCGCTTTTTGCCCGATAAGGCCATTGACCTACTGGATGAGGCCTGTTCCGATGTGAACCTGCGCTGCAAAGAGATTTCTCTGTTGGCAGAGCTGAAGAAAGAACGGGACGACTATGAGCTGGAGCTGCGGATGCTCACCGAGGATACGGAAAATGAGCACTATGAGCGTCTGGCGATCATCCGCAGTAAGCTGTGTAAATTGGCTGAAAGAATTGAGGAGCTGGATAAAGTGCCGCCTCCTGCGGTGACTATGGAGAATCTGGCCCGGATCATCGAACTGTGGACCAAGATTCCAGCCAGTAAGATCAGGGCCCAGGAATACCAGCAAATTAAGACGCTGGATGAGCGTCTGAAAGAGCACATTGTGGGCCAAGACGAGGCGGTGGAAGCAGTAGCTAAGGCGATCCGCAGAAACCGTGTGGGTATCAGTCCCAAGAAACGGCCTGTCTCCTTCATTTTTGTCGGCCCTACCGGTGTCGGTAAGACGGAACTTGTCAAATGCCTGGCAAATGATATGTTTGATTCTGTGGACGCGCTGATCCGTTTGGATATGTCTGAGTATATGGAAAAGCACACGGTGTCTAAACTGATCGGTTCGCCTCCCGGCTATGTGGGTTACGACGAAGCGGGACAGCTTACAGAAAAGATCCGCAGAAAACCCTATTCCGTGGTACTGTTTGACGAAATCGAAAAGGCCCACCCGGATGTTTTAAATGTACTTTTGCAGGTCCTTGATGACGGTCGTATCACCGATGCCCAGGGCAGAGTGGTGAACTTTGAGAACACGATCATCGTTATGACCTCCAATGCCGGCTCTGAGGGCCGGGTTGCGGGCCTTGGCTTTGGAAGAACCCAACAGGACCAGATCCAGGATAAGACAATGAAGGCTCTTAAGGAGTTCCTGCGGCCGGAGTTTTTGAACCGTGTGGATGAGATCATTACTTTCAATCACCTTACGGAAGAGAACTTCCTCGGAATTGCGGATATTATGCTGGAAGAACTGCGTGACAGCCTGGCTGCCCGGGGTCTGACCCTGACTTGGGAGGATAGTGTCCGGGAATACCTGGTGAAGAAGGCCTATTCTTTGACCTACGGCGCCCGGAATCTCCGGCGCATCATTCAGAGAGATCTGGAAGATCCCATCAGCGAGCGGATCATTGATTCCTTCGAAGCACCCATCGCATCCATCCACATCCGCGTGGAGAACGGTGAGGTTCTTGTTGCGGCGAAATAAATGCTACCGGGAAGGCAGTTGCCTTCCCGGTTTTTAAATTTCTTCGTAAGATTTTTGCTTTTCATGCGTCTAATTAGTGAAAGGGGGGATGACATTGAAGGATTTTGAAGTGGTGTACACCACATATTTCCGGGATGTAGAGCTGTACCTTCTGGCGCTCTGTAAGCGCGCCGATCTGGCGGAGGAGCTGGCCGCCCAGACATTTTTTAAGGCACTGGATGCGTTGCCGTCATTTCGGAGGCAATGCGATATCCGAAGCTGGCTCTGTACCATCGCCCGAAACCAATACCTTTCCTATTTGCGAAAGCATAAGCCTTCTGTGCCGATAGAAGATATTTCCATTTCTGATCCTTCGGCAAATGTAGAGGAAAAGTTTTGTGATAAAGCCCAGGCCATGGCGGTACATAAGGCGCTGCATAATCTTTCAGAACCCTATAAAGAGGTGTTCTCCCTACGGGTTTTCGGCCAGCTGTCCTTTCAGGATATAGGCGGCCTTTTTGGGAAGACCGCTAATTGGGCCTGCGTGACCTATCACCGGGCAAAGCAAAAAATCATAGATGCAATGGAGGTACGAGATGAAGATCAGCTGTGATATTATCAAAGACCTGCTTCCGCTCTATGCGGAGGATATGGTAAGTGAAGACACACGCGCTCTTGTGCAGATGCATATAGTTGACTGTGTGTGCTGCAAAGAAAAACTGTCAGCTATGCGCAGTATTGCGAAAATCCCAGTAGATACGGATCCTGGACCACTAAATCAAGTGAAAAAAATGATTCGAAGCAGGAAATGTTGGTCAGTTGCAGCAGCAGTGTTGCTGGTGATCACTATTTTAGCAGGGATCCTAATGTTTGTGAGTGTTCCTGTTTGGCTCAACGCAGAGGAAGCGATTGCATATGTGGAAAAGCTTGATGACGGGCAAATGAAGTTTAAAACAACGGATCTAACTTACGGATATTACGGTGTTGAATTGGATACTGGCGCGAGTGGAAAACATAGTGGATTCATCTATTCTATGCAACGCATTCGGGTGCTGTTCCCCGTGCAGATTCCTGAGCAAATGAATGACGCATCCAAGGAAGGCTACTTTGTTTTGGGGCACATAACCAAGGATGGGAAAATTGAACGATACGCCTATGATGTGAATTATTACTACTTAGACTATAGAGATGGCTCTGTTGAGTCGGTACTTTGGGATGCAGGGTATGCTGTGCCCGAGGGGAATATCATGACTAAAAATAGTTTTCAGAGTCCTGTATGGACGCTGCAATGGCTCTGCATTGGATCAGCAGTATTGTTTGTCTTGAACTGCGTTGTTTGGGTGCTTCTGCGTAAGAGAAGCGCGGGGAAATGGTTTGGTTTATCGGCTGCATTCTTTGGCGCATACGGTTTTTCCTCCTTGTTGGTTACAAGTGCAAGGTTTATGACCCTTGAGAGCACTGAATTGAATATGAAGCTGGTATGTATCCTAACAATGACCCTCTTAATCCTCTTGACGATATTGTGCGCGTACAAGGCAAGTACTAAAAAAATGTAGTCTGTGTGACAAACCCGGGAAGGCGGCAGCCTTCCCGGGTTTGTCACATATCCCAACTGTCGAATATCCTGTCGGACAGCTGGCTGACAGCACCTTCCACCTTGTCGGCTGCTTTTGCGGCCAGGCGTCTGGTGGGATTGTTCCTGGGCATCATCATAATTGCCACTGCACCTGCTGCCGCGCCCAGACCCATTGTGATGGCAAGACCTTTCAAACGCATAATTTCACCCCTTTCGACACTAGTATGCCTCGGCGTAAAAAAAGTAGAAGTGGAAAGGTTTTGTATATTTGCACTTTGAAAAACTTGTGCTATAATAAGAAAAAAGCGCACATTTGGGGGGATTTTGAATGTCTATCGACAAACTGCAGGAAAAGATCCGTAAATGTAAGAATCCGTCAATGGTGGAGAT
>JAZQDH010000057.1:0-14906 GCA_045546655.1 Faecousia sp. | reverse complement strand
ATAATCGTTATGCATCCAGATTGTGCCCGGTATCTTTCCTGGGGAGGATGCACAAAGGTGTTTGTCCGCGGGGCGGACGGCCAACGCGTGCTTGGCTGGGAGCACATCGTTCCTGCCCTAACCCGCTCGGTAACGTTCCTGCGGAGATTGCGTGGGGGTCTTTGTCCGCGGGGCGGACGGCCAACGCGTGCTTGGCTGGGAGCACATCGTTCCTGCCCTAACCCGCTCGGTAACGTTCCTGCGGAGATTGCGTGGGGGTCTTTGCCCGCGGGGCGGACGGCCAATGCGTGCTTGACTGGGAGCACTTTGTCTGCGGCTGCTGGCCGCCGTAAAGTTGACTTTTTGCGGTCAAAATGGTAATATGATACCAACTTTTGAAAACCCGGGAGGCCCTGTATGCAATACATCTTGATGGCTGTTTTCACCGCTTTGGTGGTGGCTGCAGACCAGTTTACCAAATACCTCACCCTGCAAAATATCCCCCTCCACGGCCATATGGATATGATCCCCGGTTTGATCGGTCTGACCTATGTGCAGAACCGGGGCGCTGCCTTTTCGATGCTCCAGGATGCCCAGTGGCTGTTTGCTGTGATCTTTGTGGGCATGGCGATCTTCATCGTGTGGGAGTTTTCCCGCAAGCGCTGGCCCTTTACAAATTTTGAACGCTGGCTCATCGTTGCTATATTTGCCGGCGGCATCGGCAATACCATCGACCGTCTGCGTCTGGGCTTTGTTGTGGATATGATCCAGACGGAATTTATGGATTTCCCGGTTTTCAACGTGGCGGACTGTTTTATTACCTGCGGCTGCATCCTGCTGATGGCCCATTTGATCCTGTTTAACAAGGAATTCTGGAAGGAAGAAAAGAAATGACCCTTACCGCTGACCTTTCCGGAGAACGGCTGGACGCCTTTCTCGCCCGGAGCATTGAAAATTTAAGCCGCTCCGGTGCCCAGAAGCTGCTGGAGGAAGGCTGCGTGACCCTGAATGACAGACCCGGAAAAAAGAACGACAAGCTGTCTGCCGGTGACCGGATCTGTGTCCGAATCCCCGAGCCGAAAGGGGTGGATATCACCGCCAACAGCCAGATCAAACTGGACATCGTCTATGAGGATGAGGATGTGCTGGTGATCAACAAGCCCAAGGGCCTGGTGGTGCATCCGGCAGCCGGCCACCAGAACGACACCCTGGTCAATGGCTTGCTGTACGCTATGGAAGGCCAGCTTTCGGGAATCAACGGAGAGCTTCGCCCGGGAATTGTTCACCGCATCGATAAGGATACCTCCGGCCTGCTGGCCGTTGCCAAGAATGATCTGGCCCACACGGTGCTGGCATCCCAGCTGAAGGACCATTCTATGGCCCGGACCTACGAGGCCGTTGTCTGCGGTACGCTGAAAGAGGATTCCGGTACTGTGGACGCGCCCATCGGCCGGCATCCGACGGACCGGAAGAAAATGTGTGTTACTGCCCGCAATTCCCGCAACGCGGTGACCCACTGGGAAGTGGTGAAGCGTTACCGGGGCTATACCCATATCCGCTGTCGGCTGGAGACGGGGCGGACCCATCAGATCCGTGTCCATATGGCCCACATAGGCCATCCCATTTTGGGAGATACTGTGTACGGACACAAGAAAAAAGAGCTGGGACAAGACAGCCAGTGCCTGCACGCGGGTGTGCTGTGCTTTGCCCACCCCCGGGATGGCAGGCCGGTGGTGGTTGTGGCCCAACTGCCGGAGTATTTCACCCAGGTTTTGGACAAGCTGGAAAGGATGCTGTAAATGCCCCTGTTTGATGACGTTTTGATGACTGTGGATTTTGACCGGACGCTGACCGGCCCGGATTCTCAGATCCCCCAGAGGAATCTGGATGCCATCGCCTTCTTTATGGAAAACGGCGGAAAATTCACTGTCAACACAGGCCGCAGCGCGGTCACCTTCGGCGATTATCTGGGAAAAGTGCCTGTAAATGCGCCGATTCTGATGTACAACGGAAGTATCCGCTGGGAGGATGGACGCTTATTCGGGGAGAAGCGCATCGATCTGCCTATGTGGCAAACCCTTCACCAAATGGTCCGGGAGTTTCCGGATATGAATATCGAGGTTCAAGGCCTGGAGTCCCACTACTTAGTAGAACCATCTGCGCAGACGGTGGTATTCTATGATACTATGGGTTGGCGGTACGAACTGGTACAAGATGGCCAGGATCTGGGGCCATTCCTGAAATTTGCGGTTATGGGCACGCCCAAGGCCTATGAGGTAGCCACCTTGTATGATACCGATGCCCAGGAGCAGGAACGCTTTGACTATGTGGAGGCGCGGATCAACCAGCTTTTGGGAGATAAGATCGTTACCTACCGGGCTGCACCCCGGATTATCGATGTCCACGCAAAAGGCGTTTCCAAGGGAAATGCCGCCCGGGAACTGCTGAATGACCTGGGCAGAAGGATCCTGGTTTGTGTGGGAGATGCGGAAAACGACATTTCTATGCTGGAGGAGGCCGATTATGCCTTCTGCCCGGCGGACGCAACGATTGCTGACCGCTACACAAACGTGTGCGATTGTGGTCAAGGTGCGATTGCGGATGTGATTTATAAAAAAATTCCGGAAATTCTGGGAATCCGCCTTGACAACATCTCATAAGTGTGCTAGAATTTACTGGCTGAAATAAGCCAGGTATCGCAGGATCTGCGGGTGTAGTTCAATGGTAGAACACCAGCCTTCCAAGCTGGATACGCGGGTCCGATTCCCGTCACCCGCTCCATTGTAAATGCGCCAGTAGCTCAGCTGGATAGAGCAACTGCCTTCTAAGCAGTAGGTCAGGGGTTCGAGTCCCTTCTGGCGTGCCATTTTAACTGCCAGTCTTACAAAAGATCCTACGCAGTCCTTTGCGGGAGATTTTGTCTAGGACTCGAACAATTAAATGCAGCGCGGATGAGCGCTGCCGCCGAGGGATAGACCGAGGCGAAGCTTTTTGAGCAAATTTAATATGGTGGGTGTGGCCTAGTTGGCTAAGGCGTCAGATTGTGGCTCTGAAGATCGTGGGTTCAAGTCCCATCATCCACCCCATAAAAGAACAGACATCCTAAAAGGATGTCTGTTCTTTTATTTTTAGAGTGGAGATGGGACTTGAACCATCTAAATCTACCTTGCTGGGGGCAGGGTAGTCGCGAGGGATTGACCGAGCGAAACCATAATTTTTGCTTCAGCAAAAATGCAAACAAGTCCCATCATCCACAAAAAAGGACGGCGGTTGCCGTCCTTTTTATTCACCTTTGATTCGGGCCTCAATTCGCTCCAATGCGTAGGCCATAGCTTTGTAGGTGCTCTCCTCTATCCGCTCCAGGCCGCCCTTTTCGTAATGGGCCATTGCTTCCTGGATGCGCACCACACGCAGAGGTTTATCTGCTTCGTTGACGGAGAAGATGGGCGTATAGTTCCAGCCGCTGACCTTCGTGCTGCCGGTGGCGTTGTCCTTGGTGATCTCCAGTTCCACAATGATGGAGTATTCAGAGCCGGGACGGCTGCCGTCGCCGCAGAAGTCGCCCAGAGAATAGCAAAGGAAGGTACCGGCTGCCCGGTCGTACACAATTTGCTGCACATAGTGGGAGTGGGTTCCCACGATCACATCCACACCCTTTTCTTTCAAAAAGGACAGGATCTTCTCCTGGCTTTCGCTGATGGTGTTGTTGAACTCACTACCCCAGTGGAGCAGCACCACCGTGATGTCCGGGGATTCCTTCTGGGCAGCGTCCAGAATCCGACCGATGCCTTCCTTGTCGATGGTCTGATAGGTGCTGTCGTAATCCTCATACAGGACATTCACACAGTTTTCGCTGCCCTCGGGCAGGGCCATTCCGTCCATACCCTTGGTGAACGCCACAAAGGCAATGTCGATACCATCTACCTGGCGGATGGTGTAGCCTTTGCCCCGGCGGTAGGCAGCCTCATCGGCGTATACACCCAATGGCTCCATACCTGCCGCGTAGACACCGTTGATGGTGCTCTGCAGGCCGGATACGCCGTTGGCGATGGAATAGGAATTTGCCAGCTGGATGAAATCTACGCCGGACCGGTCAAGGGCCTCCATCAGCTGCTGGGGGGCGGAGTCACTGCCCTCCCCATAGGGCGAGCCGCACAGATTTCCCTCAAAATTCAAAATGGAAAGGTCTGCCTCTGCCAGCAGATGGGCCACATCCATAAAGGTGGCGGAGTAGTCATATCCGCTGCCTCCGGATGCCACCACCCGATTGGTTACGTTCAAATCGCCGGCCAGGGCCAGCCGCACTGTGGTGGTGGGCGCTGCCGCAGGGGTCTGGGTCTCACCTGATTCCGGTTGGGACATTTGGGGGGGCACTTCTGCCGCAGGGGCGGGGTCTCTGCGCAAAGTGAAGATCAGGATACCGCAGCCGATCAAAACCACTGCCGCAATGCTAAGACGAAGGAGCAGCTTCCTCTTGCGTGCCTGCCGGGCCTTCCGCTGGGCTTCCCGCTTTTGCCGTCGTTTTTTCAGTTCTTCCGGATCCAGGGCCATACCGCTCCTCCTTTGCATAGTTTTTAACATTGTACACTATTTTCGGCCGTTTCACAAGTGGCAAAAAGAAAACAGGGGAAAATACTTTACATAACGCAGCGTTTGCAGTAGAATAGGGACACTAAGGAGGTGCTTTTTTATGTTCAAGGACACGGAAAAAGAACTCAGACGGCTGGAGGCGGAGCTTCTGGCCCAGGAAGAAGAATACGACCAGGAGCAGGAATGGGAAGAGGAGCCTGAAGACGAAGACCTGCTTACCGACCGGGAGCTGGATGTGCTTTTGGAGGATACCCAGGTGATCGGTGCTGCGCCGGCTTATCAAAATCACGCCAACAATTACGGAAACCGCATCTACAATACAGACCACCTGGAGCAGGACGTGCAGGCCTTTTCTGACGAGCTGCTCCAGCAGTCCCAGGAACGCCGCTCTGCCGGCCTTGTGATCCTGGCCTGTCTGTTGGCTGTGGGTATTTTGTGCGTGGCGGTCTGGTGGGTAGCCCGGTATTGGAGGGTATTGTGATGGATGCGGTCGGCCGGTTTGCCCCCACGCCCTCCGGACGGATGCACCTGGGAAATGTTTTCGCCGCGCTGATAGCCTGGCTATCCGTGCGCAGCAAGGGTGGAAAGATGGTGCTGCGGATGGAGGATCTGGATACCCAGCGCACCAGCGAAGAGTATGCCCAGACCCTGCGGCAGGACCTGCTCTGGCTGGGTCTGGACTGGGATGAGGAGACTCAACCCCAGAGCCGGCGCGGCAAAATCTATGAGGAATATTTTCGCATATTGCAGGAAAAGGGCCTGCTGTACCCCTGCTACTGCACCCGCAGCCAGCTCCACAGCGTCAATGCGCCCCACCTTTCTGACGGAACCTATCTCTACCCCGGCACTTGCCGGAATCTGACCCAGGCACAGAAGGATGCCTTTGACCGCAAGCCTGCCTGGAGGGTAATGGTGCCGGACCGGGTCTGGCAGTTTACGGATATGGCCCGGGGCGAATATAAGGAGAATCTGCAAACCCACTGCGGTGATTTTGTGGTCCGCCGGGCAGACGGTGCGTACGTCTATCAGCTGGCGGTGACAGTGGACGATGCCCTGGCCGGCGTGACAGAAGTGGTCCGGGGGATGGATTTGATGAGTTCGTCTCCCAGACAGATGTTCTTGCAGGAAACCCTGGGATTCTCCCATCCCCGTTACGGTCACGTACCGATGCTGGTTGCCGCTGACGGCCGCCGGCTGAGCAAGCGGGACAGGGATCTGGATCTGGGATATCTGCGCCAGAGCATATCCGCGGAAAGACTGCTGGGCATTTTAGCCCATGCCGGCGGCTTGATCGACCGGCCGGAAAGCCTCAGCGCAAGAGAACTTTGCGGCCATTTTTCCTGGGAAAACCTCAAAGGGGATGCCATTTATCTGGACACGGAGCTTCTGAAATAGACAGTGGGTTGCTTTTTGAAAGGCTATGGGTTATAATAACATTACCATTATATGGAGGTGCTTACTATGTCTAAGAAACCTGTTCTTGTGGTTCTGGCCGCCGGTATGGGCAGCCGGTACGGTGGCTTAAAGCAGATCGACCCGGTGGGCAGCCAGGGTGAGGCCATTTTGGACTATTCCCTGTACGATGCTTACAAGGCCGGCTTTGAGACCGCAGTGATCATTATTAAGAAAGCAATCGAAAAGGACTTTTTGGATACGGTGGGCAAGCGGTTGGAAAAATCGCCGCTGGAGATCCGCTATGCCTTCCAGGAGCTGGATAAGCTGCCGGAGGGATACGGTGTCCCAGAAGGCCGCGTAAAGCCTTGGGGCACCAGCCACGCGGTCCTGTGCGCCAGAGAGCAGATTGGGGACGCGCCCTTTGCGGTGCTGAACGCGGATGACTACTACGGCGCGGACGCATTCAAGGTCATATACGATTTCCTGGCAACAACCCAGGATACCGATACCTACAACTACGCAATGGTAGGCTATGAGCTGGGCAAGACAGTTACCGACAACGGTTCTGTGGCCCGTGGCGTGTGCCAGGCCGATGAAAAGGGATATGTGACCTCTGTGGTGGAGCGTACCCGTATTGAGAAGTACGAGGGCGGCATCCATTTCACCACGGATGATGGACAGACCTGGCAGGACCTGCCTGCAAACACCCCCGTGTCGATGAACTTCTGGGGCTTTACCTCCAGTTTCCTGGCGGAGATTCAGGCAAGATTCCCAGCTTTTTTGGAAAAGGACGTGCCTGCCAACCCCCAGAAGGCGGAGATGTTCCTGCCAATGACCGTGGCTCAGCTGCTGCATGAGGATAAGGCCACCGTAAAGCTTCTGCACTCCGCGGATAAGTGGTACGGCGTTACTTATGCCGCTGACAAGCCTGCGGTAGTGGCTGCCTTGAAGCAGATGACCCAGCAGGGCAAGTACCCGGACGGCCTGTGGGCATAACCCAAACAACAAGGACCTGCACAGAAGTATTCTGTGCAGGTCCTTTTCTTTACAGCAAGTGAGCCATCAGTTCTTCCCGGGGGACAGGGCTCAGGTCCACCGGGGCTACGTCAAACACGGTCTTGCAGCCGGTTTCGCCCCGGTCTGCTATCCGCTTGACTGCCCTGCCGAAGCAGGTCAGCACCGCACCGGTGAATTCCGGGTTGGATTCCAATTCCAGGTGGTATTCGATCACCTGCTTGCTGCCCTTGCCGGTGGTGCCGGTACGGATCACGCTGCCGCCGTGGGGCAGGGCACTGTGGCTTTCGTCCAGTTCCTGCTGGGACAGGAAGGTGACGGATGTGTCGTAGTCGGCAAAGTAGCCGGGCATTGTGACGATGGCCTGCCGGACAGCATCCGGATCAGCGCCCGGTTCCAGAACCACGAAGCATTCCCGGGTATGCTTTTGCCGGGTGGTCAAAAGGGGATTCTCACCCCGGCGGACCTGCGCCATCGCCTGCTCCACAGGTACGGTATACTGCCGGGCGTCTGCCACGCCGGGAATCCGGCGGATGGCATCGCTGTGGCCTTGGGACACGCCTTTGCCCCAGAAGGTATAGTCGCGGCCCTGGGGTAGGATGCAGCCTGCGTACAACCGGTTCAGAGAGAACATGCCCGGGTCCCAGCCGCAGCAGATCAGTGCTGTCCGGCCGCCTTCCCGGGCCGCTGCGTCCACCGCCCGGTAGTGGTTGGGAATGTTAGAGTGATTGTCATAGGAATCAACCACGTTGAAGTGGCGGGCCAGATCCGGTGTCATATGGGGCAGGTCGGTGGCGCTGCCGCCGCACAGGAACAGCACATCGATCTTATCTTTCCACAGCAGGATCTGCCGCGCGTCTGCCACCACAGCATCCGGACAGGCGGCCTCCACAGTTTCCGGGTCTCGGCGGGTAAATACCGCCGCCAGCTCCATATCCGCGCTGGCCATTACCGCGGCCGCCACGCCCCGGCCCAGGTTGCCATAGCCCATAATTCCCACACGCATAGCTGATTCCTCCCATAAAATGGTAGTCATTATCTTTCTGCCATTATAGCAAGAAGGTTAGTGCGAATCAACTCCAAATTCCGTTGGGACAGGGCCTGCGAGTTTTTTCGCACCTTTTTGCCCCTGGGGAATATCTTGGAATGAGCGGCTTAGCCGCAATCAAATTTTGGAGGTATTCATTATGTATAACAATGGTTTCTGTGGCGGTAACATTTGCTGGATCATCATCCTGATCCTGTTGCTGTGCAACTGCGGCGGCAACACTTGCGCTCAGAACAACGGCTGCGGCTGCGGCTGCGAGAACAACTGCGGCTGCTGCTAAGCCGGCAGGGCCGGCTGCCAATGCGTGCTTAGCTGGGAGGTAGTCGTTTCTGCCCTAACCCGCGCGGTATCGTTTTTGCGGCAGTCGGCACAAAATGGTGCAGCTATATAAAAAAGGGGCATCCAACCGGATGCCCCGAATTTTATTTTACTGCTGCCGCATTTTGCCAAACCAGACCCTTGGGATAGAAGAACCGCAGCTTCTCCTGGGCCAGGCGGATGTCCACCATCTGGGCGGTGCGCAGCTCTCCGTCCAGATTGATGCTGGTGGGCTTGTCGCAAATGATTTTCACGTGGTCAGTGGAGAAATGCCGGATCAGCTCCGGAAAATCCTTATATTTGCCGTTTTTATAAGCGCCGATCACCTGGGCCACCTTCAGCCGGGACACATCCCGTACCACCAGCACCTCCAATTTGTTATCACTGGGGTCCGCGTCCGGGACAGGATTGAAGCCGCCGCCGTAGAATCTGCCGTTGCAGGCGCAGATCAGGGTTTGTTTCCCGTCGATCCGCTCTCCATTCACTTCCACCACATAATGCTCGCTGATGCCCCGGATCACGTTTACCACCGTGGATGCCGCATAGGCCCGGAAACCGCTGAGCAGGGGCAGGCGCTTATAATTGGCCACATCCGTGCCGATCCGGGCGTCCAGACCCACGGAGCAGATGTTCAGACAGTAATCGTCGTTGCATTTGATGAGACTAAACCTGGTCTCATCCGCGTCCAACAGACGATCCAGGTCCTTAAATGCCTCCACATCGTCAAAAATACGGACAAAATCGTTGCCGCTGCCGCCAGAGAACATGGTTACAGCCACATTGTCATAGCCTGCCACACCGCCCACGATCTCGTTCATCGTACCGTCACCGCCGCAGGAGTAGATGCGGTATTCCTCCCCGGAACGGGCGGCCCGGTTGGCGATCTTGCGGCACTGGCCGGGAGCGCCGGATACTTCGATCCGGTATTCAAGACCCCGCGCCTCGCAGGCCTTGGCGATCTTTTTCCGGTAGTCCTCCGTCTGATTCCGGCTGCCGGCTGCCGGGTTGATGATGAACAGGTGGGTCATTTCGTTCCCTTCTTTCTGCGGCTGTTATCGGTGAACATATAGTAATCGCACTTGATCTTGCCGTTGTAAAACTTACGCTTCTTATCTGCCCGGCGGCCGAAATAGTGTTCAAATTCCGGCTCGGAGGTGATCACGAACTGTTTCCAGTCGTTGGCGAATTTGAAGTGGCGGCCCAATGCGCTGTACAGCCGCTGGGCGCTGTGCTGCTCCATCATACGCTCGCCGTAGGGGGGATTGCACACCAGAATGCCGCTGTCACAGGGCAGGCTCATCTTGGTGGCATCTCCATCCTTAAAAGTAACGCAGTCGGCAACACCGGCCTTACGGGCGTTGGCGAAGGACAGGGAGACACAGGACGGGTCATTGTCAGAACCCAAGATCCGGTATTTACCGGAGAACTCCTTGTCTTTAGCCTCGGTTTTGACCTGCTGCCAGACATCCTTGGGCATCCAGGGGTAGCTCTCTGCCGCAAAGGTGCGGTTCAGACCCGGCGCCCGGTTCTTGGCAATCAGCGCTGCCTCGATGGGGATGGTACCGGAGCCGCAGAAGGGGTCCCAGAAAAATTCCCGGCCCCGGAATCGGGTCAGCTGGATCATACCGGCAGCCAAAGTCTCGTGCAGGGGCGCGTCGTTGCCCACAGCCCGGTAGCCCCGTTTGTGCAGACCCTGTCCGGAGGTGTCCAGAGAGAGGGTGACCTGGTCATTCAGAACCGTAAAGTGGAGCTGGAATTTCACACCGGCCTCCGGCAGCCAGCTGACACCGTACTTCTCGCCCAACCGGCGGGAGGCGGCCTTTTTAATGATGGCCTGGCAGTCGGACACGCTCATAAGCTGACTGTTCAGACAATGGCCCTTTACCGGGAATTGACCGTCCTTGGGGATGAAATCCTCCAGATTGGTGCGGTATACCCCTTGGAACAGCTCTTCAAAGCTCTTTGCCTGGAACTGGGCCAGTACGATCATCACACGCTCACCGGTGCGCAGGCAGATGTTGGCTTTGGCCAGTGCGTCAAAACCGCCGGTGAACAGGACCCGGCGGTCCTCCACCCGGACATTTTCCAGATCCATTCTTCTTAACTCGTCGCCAGCGATGCCTTCCAGGCCGAACAGACAGGGCACGATAAACTGCATCTTATCCATAAATCCTCCTATGGGATGATCTTGCTTTTTTTCAAGTACCGTTCTTCTTCCGAAAACACACAGCCGCAGTACTTCTGCATATAGAATTCCTGCTCCCTGGCCGTCTCCTGTCCGGCTTTAAACAGAGGCCGGAAGTCCCGGTAAAGAAATTCCACGCCGTATTCCACAGCCGCCCGTTGGGCCACATCCATCATCAGCTGATGATCCTGGTAGGGGCTGATAAACAATGACGAGGTGAAGCTGTCGAAGCCGCCCTCTTTGGCTGCCTTCGCGGTCTCAAACAGGCGCATTTCGTAGCATTTTACGCAGCGGTTGCCGATATCGCCCGCCACCTGCCGGACAAAGGGACGCAGGGCATAGTCGTATTTCTCAATCAGTGGCAAATTCACCGCCTGGGCGTACTCCCGGAGGCAATTCCGGCGGGAGCGGTATTCCGTAAATGGGTGGATATTGGGGTTGTACCAAAATCCCGTAACGTCAATCTGCTCACCGCGCAGCGAAGCAACGCATTGGTTGGCGCAGGGGGCGCAGCAGATGTGCAGCAAGGTCTTCATAGAGCTCTCCTTGAAAAAGTCATATTTTCACCAGTATAACATATTTTTTCGCCCTACGCAACAAAGAGCCGCCGAGGCGCAGAAAGTTTACAATCTTCCTACGGCAGGTTTCTGTGGATTTTGCACCCGGCGGCCGTTACCATAAGGACAAGAAAACCTTGACGGCATCCCCTGCTTTAAGGTATGATGGACAAAAAAGGAGGGGATGGCCTTGGACCAGCAGTATATGCAGCTTGCGCTGGAGCTTGCCCGGCAGGCGGCCGCAGAGGGAGAAGTACCTGTGGGGTGCGTGATCGTCTGCGACGGCCAGGTGGTAGGCCAGGGAAGAAACTGCCGTCAGATGGAAAAGACAGCGTTGGGTCACGCGGAGATCCGGGCCATCGAACAAGCCTGCGAAAACTTGGGTGGCTGGCGGCTGTGGAGGTGTACCATGTACGTGACCCTGGAGCCTTGTCCCATGTGTGCCGGGGCCATCATCAATGCCCGGATCCCCAGAGTGGTCATCGGCGCGAAGGACGAAAAAGGCGGTGCCTGCGGCAGCGTGTGCGACCTGTTTTCTATGGATTTCAACCACCACCCCCGGGTGCAGTGGGGCGTATTGGAAGACCAGTCCCAGCAGCTGCTTACGGAGTTTTTTCAGAATCTGCGGGTGGAGCTGAGATCCCGGCCCAAGTGGAAAAAACCAAACTGAAAGATACAGAATGTGCGGTGCCTATGCACCGCACATTTTTTATGATGGGAGGATATCAATGGATTGGGAAAAGCGTACCCTGCGGACGGGGGCTGGAATACTGATGCTGGCGCTGACCATAAAACTGCTGAGTTTAAGTCCCCTTGGGACGAGCCTGCAGGCCCTGGACCGGGAGGATCTGGTGTCTGCGATCCTGTTTTTGCAGACCGGCCGGATCGTGAAAGCGACCCAGGACCAGGAGAGCGAACCCACCCAGCAGACGCTGCCTGCGGCGGCCACGGTGATCTCCCAACCCCAGCTGCCCCTGGCCTTTTCCCAGGCGGATCTGGAGCTGTTGGATATCAACAATCTTACAGGCTATTCCATAGACCCGGAGCGATCGCTGTTGACACCCCTTAACTGGGATCTGTCCCAGGAAGGGCCGGCGGTGCTGATCCTGCACACCCATACCACCGAGAGTTACAACAATATGAATGACTATGTGGAAACAGCCAGCTATCGAACGCTGGACCAGGAATACAATATGGTGTCCATCGGAGCGGAGGTAACGCGGCTCTTACGTGAGGGGGGCGTTCAGGTGATCCACGACACCACGGTCTATGATACACCCTCTTACGATGATGCCTACTCCCTGGCCCGGCAGGCCGTCCGGCAGCATTTGGAACAGAATCCGTCCATCCGTCTGGTGCTGGACATCCACCGGGACGCGGCCCAGGATGCTGCCGGCAATCAAATTGCCTACACCTCCGACCTGGGCGGAGATACCGCCGCCCAGCTGATGATCGTATCCGGTTCCGATGCCAGCGGCCTGGCCTATCCCAACTGGCAGGAAAATCTGAACCTGGCGGTGCAGCTGCAGACGGCCATCCAGCGGCGCAATCCCGGTATCTGCCGTCCGCTGAGCTTTCGGGCCCAGCGCTACAACCAGGACCTGCACCCCGGGATGCTTCTGGTGGAGGTGGGTTCTGCCGGCAATACCCATCAGCAGGCAGTGCTGGCGGCCCGGGCCTTGGCCCAGGGGGTGCTGGATATGGCCTGGGGTACTGTTCCTGAAAATGAACCGGCCCGGAAGCCATAGGCTTCCGGGCAAAAGCTTAGGTTTTCTTTCTTGGGGAAAAGCTGCCCCAAAGCAGACAGGCCCACAAGAACAGGCTCACCGCCCAATACTGACAGCACAGCATCGGTGCCGATACCAGATTCAGCAGCTCATACAGCCGCTTGCCGGTGGCTGCGTCCATACCAACCGACAGGAAATTGATCACCAGAAGCACCAGCGTCAGCGCCAGAGAGAGGATACTGAGTATGCGGATGACCAGAAGCTGCTTTTTGTGGACCGTTTTCCGGGCGGTGTACAGCAGATACCCGGGGGGCAGGAAAAAGATCATACCGGTCAGCACCAACAGCAGCTTACCGAACCCCTGGGGGTTTTCCACCGTGCCCAGGCCCACGCAGACAATATACATACAGCCCCACAGAATATAGGCAAGTGTTCGTTTCACATCCACCGCTCCTTTGCAATGATATTTTATTCTACCCCAGATGGGTCTGTTTGACAAGAAGAAAAAAAGCTGGACAGAGGTAGACATAACTGCTATAATAAAATAAAGTGGCCGGTGTATGCTTGGCCGGCCAAAAAAAGAAGAGGAGCGAACGTATATGAAGTGTCCGTTCTGCGGCGACCAGGAGAGCAAGGTCGTCGATTCCCGCCATTCCGATGACGGTCTGAGCATCCGTCGCCGCCGGGAGTGCCTGGCCTGCCAGCGCCGGTTTACTACCTATGAGATCGTAGAAAGTCTGCCTATCATTGTCGTCAAGCGTGACGGTACCCGGCAGGGCTTTGACCGCAATAAGATCCTCAACTCTATGGTCCGCGCCTTTGATAAGCGGCAGGTGGAGATCACGGAGCTGGACCGGATCACCACGGAGATCGAGCAGACCATTCAGAATACGCTGGACCGGGAAGTGAGCACCGACAAGATCGGCGAAATGGTTATGGAGCGCATCAAGCCGTTGGACGAAGTTGCCTACATCCGTTTTGCCTCTGTCTACCGCCGGTTCCAGGATGTGAGAAGCTTCATTCACGAGATCAATAAATTCCTGGAAGAAAAATAAGGAGCAACACCTATGGACAAGATCAAAGCTTTGATCGACGGCATCGATCTGGAGCAGGGACTGGAGAAGGTCCTGCCGGATATTGAGAAGCTGCTTGCTGTTTTGCCCCCGGTAATGAAGTGGGCGGTAATGGCAGGCCCCTTGGTGCTGCTGTTTTTCGGTTTGATCTATCTTTGGATACCGCCCAAGGAGGCCAATCACAGCTTTGGTTTCCGCACCTATTTCGGTATGGGCAGTGTGGAAGCCTGGCGCTTTACCCAGCGGATCGCAGGCCTTGGCCTGAGCGTGCTGGGCCTGGTGCTGAGCGTTGTAATGTATATGATCAGCACGGGCTTTGCCGGATTGGATACCTATGTGATGATGGAAAAGGCCGCAAAGTGCCTGCTGTGGGAAGCGGGATTGACGCTGCTGTTCTACATAGTCATCAGCGTGATTGTCGCGGTGTTCTTTGACCGCCACGGCGACCGGCGTCTGAAAAAATAAGTGGATTTATCAAACAATCAGAGCGTTTTACAGCCTCCGGATGATCCGGAGGCTGTTTTTTAATAGGGTCGATTCCCGTTTTTTTGATAACCCGTATGGGATCGTTTGCATTTTTGCCGTTGGCAAAAATAAAGGGTCCGCTCCGTCAAATCGTTGCGGGCAACGGTCCACCGGACCGTTGCATTTGATTGTTCGATTCCCGCACTTAGAATATAAAAAACGGATATCCTTTCGGATATCCGTTTTTTATGGTGACCCGTACGGGATCGTTTGCATTTTTGCCGGTGGCAAAAATTAAGGTTCCGCTCCGTCAAGCCGTCGCGGGCAACGGTCCACCGGACCGTTGCATTTGACTGTTCGATTCCCGTACTTAGAATATAAAAAACGGATATCCTTTCGGATATCCGTTTTTTATGGTGACCCGTACGGGAATCGAACCCATGTTACCGCCGTGAAAGGGCGGTGTCTTAACCGCTTGACCAACGGGCCTGGTAGCGGCGACCTGATTCGAACAGGTGACATACCGGGTATGAACCGGGTACTCTACCAGCTGAG
>JAZQDH010000056.1:0-9447 GCA_045546655.1 Faecousia sp. | reverse complement strand
ACGATAATATCGCATTTTATATGGGCATGTCCTTCCATGACTGCATAGAAAACTACTATGACATCGAAGGCTGGGACGCAACCCAGACCTATCTGGAGGAAGTAAACATGACCCAGTATGGCTGCAAGGTCAACGGTACCGACTATTCCCAGTGCCTATACCAACGTACCAACGTTATGTGGTCCGGGTGGGTTGAGGACCCTGAGACCAACATTTCTGAGTGCAGTGTTACCTTTGACCAGTATATCCGCGTCCCTGTGGATTACGACGGCGCGGTGTTCGGCTATTATGACGGCGGCATCGAATGGGGCGAAGGTCAGCATATCTATGACATCGCTGACGAAAATACGCTGTTCTTCCGGCTGGACGGAACCGGTGCCCAATAGAATTATAGAACTAGAAAGAACCAGTCAGGGGGGCTTCCTTGACTGGTTCTTTGCTATTGGCAGTACCAAAACAAGAACCCGAACCTAAAGGTTCGGATTTTTCATATATAGCGGACGATATAGGACTCGATTTGCATTTTCTTCTCTCAGCGAGGAGAAAAAATGTTGGTAGTGACCAGTGTTTGCACTGGTCACAGCAGATGTCCGCCGGACATCTGCTTTTGGATGGGTTCGAGTCCTATCTGAACATAAAGAAAAAGAAAGACCACTCAAATGAGTGGTCTTTCTTTTTCTGGTGGACGATATAGGACTCGAACCTATGACCTGACCCACTGCAAGCGGTTGACCGCTTGAAAAACAAAAATCCGAACGCACCCCCGATAGGGAATAAGTTCGCATTTTTCATATATGGTGGACGATATAGGACTCGATTTGCATTTTCTCTCCTCTCAGCGAGGAGAGAAAATATTGGTAGTGACCAGTGTTTGCACTGGTCACAGCAGATGTCCACCGGACATCTGCATTTGGATGGGTTCGAGTCCTATCCCGACATAAAGAAAAAGAAAGACCACTCAAATGAGTGGTCTTTCCTTTTCTGGTGGACGATATAGGACTCGAACCTATGACCTTCCGCACGTCAAGCGGATGCTCTAGCCAGCTGAGCTAATCGTCCAGGCGCAGAAGTTATTATAGCGGACACAATCGGATTTGTCAACCCTTTTTTTCGCCCGTTTTCAATTTTTTACCCGGCAGCATCAAGCTGCCGGGCAGGTGTCACAGTTGGGGCATCAGATTGGACTTTTTCAGCGCCGGCCGGATCGCCACGTACAGCACCGTGGCCGCCAAGATGGCCACCACCGCATTGACGCTTGTGGTCACCGCGCCGATCTTTGCCCAGATATTGGCTGCCTCCTGGGGTACACCCAGGACATACATTTTATAAAAATATCCAACCAACGGATCGGCTATCATATTAAATCCCATACCCGCCGCACAGCTGATGGCCGTTGCCACCGGCAAGGACACTTTCCGCTCCTTCTCGTGGCTCAGCTGGAAGACTTTATGGGCCACCAGGCCGGTAATCAGTCCAATGCATAGCTTCAAAAGGAAGGTCTTGGGTGCGGAAGTCACATAAGCGGTAGTCAGATCCGCGATGGTCATACCGATGGCACCGGACATACCGCCCCAGAAACCGCCGATGAATAGGGCCGCCAGGACGCAGAACACATTGCCCAGATGGAACGCGGTCTTCTCTGCGCCCACAGGGATGTCGATCTTACAGTAACTGAATCCAATATAGCACAAAGCCGCAAACAGCGCTGCCATAGACAGGGTACGTACCTTTACCGGCTCCCGGTCCGGCAGCAGCGCCAGCACCGCCATTAGAACGCCTCCCAGAATCAGGATCAGGCCTATGGCGAAGGGAACCGTCTGGCCCGCGGACGCGTTTTCTGCCAGGGCGTATGCCCGGGTAATGCACACAAGCACCACGCCCAGAGCTGCCATAACCGCCCCCGCAATCAGTTTTGCGGCATTTTGTTTTTTCATAATGCTCCCTCCTCAAGCAGGATACGCCCATTATAGCACCAGCTGGCAATAAAAACAGTGCCAAATTTCGCTTATAAAACAATGCCAGATTCCGGAAATCTTAGGAATTTGTTCATAATTTGTTCGTTCCTAGGCTGTACATTGTACATATACTATTTTCAAACTGTTTACAAAGGAGCGGAGCATATGCACATTTTGCTGCTTTCTGCCAACACCGGAGAAGGTCACAACTCCACCTCCCGGGCCATAGCGGAGGTCCTCCAGGAGCAGGAACATACCTGCCACATTCTGGACACCCTCAGCTATCTGTCTCCCAGTTTCTCCAAATTTATTTGCAGCAGTCACAGCCGGATCTACCGCTATGCGCCCAAGCTGTTCAGCGCCGGCTATGGGATGATGGAGCGGATAACCCCCTACTCCGAGGATCTGTCCCCCATCTATGATATTCTGCGGCTGGGTGCCGGCAAGCTGTACCGCCGGGTCCAGGCAGAGGACTACGACGCAGTGATCTGCGTCCACCCCTTCGCCGGCATTATGATGACAGAGGTGCGAAAGGTCTTTGAGATCAGCGTCCCATGCTTTTTTGTGGCCACGGACTACACCTGTTCCCCCTCAGTGGAACAGTGCCAGATGGACGGCTACTTCATCCCCCACCAGGATCTGTGTCCCGAGTTCACCCAAGTAGGTCTTCCCCGCAAAAAGCTGATTCCCTCCGGCATCCCTGTCCGGCAGGTATTTTATAAGAAAGAGCCAAAGCTCCAGGTCCGTAGCCGGCTGGGTCTGCCTGCGGAGGGTTCTGTGATCCTGCTGATGTCCGGCAGTATGGGCTGCGGCCCTATGGAGCGGATCGTCAGGGGTCTGTGCGCCCAGATGCCAAAAAACGCCACCGCTGTGGTCGTCTGCGGCAGCAACGAGAAACTCCAGGAAACCCTTTTGGAGCTGCAGCTGCCCGGCCTGCGGGTGCTGGGGTACACAAAGGAAATCTCCGCCTATATGGACGCGGCGGATCTGATCATTACCAAGCCCGGCGGCCTCAGCTCCACAGAAGCTGCCAACAAGCACCTGCCTATGGTCTTCATCAACACCGTCGGCGGGTGTGAAAGCCATAATTTTGACTTCTTGCTGGAACGGGGCTGCGCCCTGGGCAGCAGCAGTCCCGGGGAAGTGGTCCAGCAGGCCGTATCGCTGGCTATGGACCGGAATCTGAAGGACGCAATGGCACAGAGCCTTGCACAGCATTTTTCCCACAATTCCGCCCGGCAGATCGCAGACGTGGTCTGCCGGCAGGCCCAGCTCTACCGACAGACCCATCCGGTAATGGTCGCTCCCGGTATAAATTTGGAAAAAATGGTGAATCCTACCTCTACAAAAGGAGGTTTCACTATGGAAAATCAAAAGCGCACCCTTGTCAATCTGGCCCGTGCCTTCGCCGGGGAATCTCAGGCCCGCACCCGCTACACCATTTATGCCCAGCAGGCCCGGAAAGAGGGTTTCGAATGGATTGCCCGCATCTTTGAGGAGACGGCTGCCAACGAAACCGTACACGCTGAGGAATTCTTGGAACAACTGCAAGCCCTGGGGGGCTGCGCCGACAACATCCAACTGGACGCCGGATACCCCTTCCAGCTGGGAAACACCTGCGACAACCTGTCCTATGCGGCCCAGGGAGAGCTGCACGAACACGACAACGCATACCCGGAATTCGCGGAGATCGCACGCCGGGAAGGTTTCGACAGGGCCGCCCGTCTGTTTACCCTCATCGCCCGGGTAGAGGGTGTCCACCACAATACCTTCCAGCAGTTTTATGAGCAAATGCGCAGCGGTAATCTGACAGAAAAGCAATTCCCGGTTATGTGGCGGTGCATCAACTGCGGCCACACCTATGAGAGCGCCCGGGCAGCGGAACAGTGCCCCATCTGCAGCAAAGGCTCCGGCTGGCAGGAATCCTCAGTGGATAAGAAGCAGCTAATAATTACCAAAAACCGTTGATATTTCCCCCAGAATGTTGGATAATACGGGTTAATTGTAAGTTTTTATTTACAGAGCGCCGTATTTGTGGTATGATATGGGCCGGAAACAATTTCTGATACCGAGGTTACGGATATATGAACTATATCGTACTGGATATGGAATGGAATCAGCCCTGGCCCGGCTCCCCCTCCTCCCGGAAAGTCCTTCCGGTGCAGATCCGGGGAGAGATCATACAGATCGGCGCGGTGCGCATCACGGAAGACCAGCAGGTGGCTGACGAATTTCAGGTCCTTATTAAGCCCAAATACTACCGCAAATTAAACCGCAGGGTGAGCAAACTCACCGGCATCAAGGAGACCCAGCTCCGGGACGAGGGCGTACCGATGGTGGAAGCGATGAACGCGTTCCGGGATTGGTGCGGCCAGGATGTTACTTTCCTGACCTGGGGTTTTGACGACATCACCATTCTCCGGGAGAATCTGCGTCTTTACGGCATCGAGGAAACCTGGGTGGGCCGCTGGTACAACGCCCAGATGATCTTCAATGCCCAGACCGACGGCTCCACCGCCCAAAAGGCACTGAAGACCGCAATGGAGATGTTTGAGATCGAACCAAGCCGTCCTGCCCACGACGCATTGGGCGATGCCTATCACACTGCCCTCATCTGCGCCCGGCTGGATCTGAAAAAAGGCACTGCCGAGTATGAATCCGCCCTGAAGAGTCACGTGAACGGCTTCCACGGCGCGGAGCTTCCCGGCTGTATCGCCCGAAAGGTCTTCTACGATTACGCGGATAAGAAAGAAGCTCTGAGCGCAATGGCCGGGGCGGAAAACAAATGTCCCATCTGCTCCCGGCAGATGCTGGGCTCCCGTTGGTTTGCCCAGCCCGGCAGGCGGTATATGGACCTGGCCACCTGCCCGGAACACGGCAAATTCCTGATCCGCGTGCGTCTTTCCGACCAGCCCGACGGTACTGTCCGGGTCAGCCGGCTTACCTATGAAGCTACCTCTGAGGCAGCGCAGACCTATGCCCGCCGGGCCGACAAGGCAGATCCGGAAAATGTCCGCAAATCCAGCTCCCGGCGCCGCAGAAAGAGCAAGCTGCCGGAAAAGCAAATCTGACATAAGCGAGGTAACTCTATGGAAATTATCATGGACATCAACGATTGGATCAATGGCATTGTATGGGGTGTCCCCGTGCTGCTGCTGATCCTGGGAACCGGTATTTTTTACACCGTTCGTCTTGGTTTCCTCCAGTTCCGCCACCCTGTTGTCCTGTTCAAGGAAACCATTCTGAAGGCTTTCCGGAAAAAGGATGAACCTAACCGGGCCCCCGGTGAGATGACCAGCTTCCAGGCTGCAATGACCTCCGTAGGTGCCATCGTGGGCTCCGGCAACATTGCCGGTGTGGCCACTGCCATCGTCCTTGGCGGCCCCGGCGCTCTGGTATGGATGGTCCTGGCTGCCCTGTTCGGAATGGCCACCAAGTTCGCCGAAGTTGCCCTGGGCGTTAAGTACCGGGAGATCCGGGCGGACGGTTCCATCGGCGGCGGCGCGATGCACTATCTGGCAAAGGGTCTGAAGCAGAAGTGGCTGGGTGTTCTGTTCTCCGTTCTGGTTATCCCCTATGCCATCGTCATTTCCGCCGTGGTGGACACCAACACCATTTCTCTGACCGTCAACGACTGGTTCGGCGTTCCCACCTGGATCACCGGCCTGGTGCTGGCTGTGGTCACCGCCATCATTATCTTCGGCGGCATTTCCCGTGTGGGCCGCGCCAGCGAGATCGTGGCGCCCTTTATGGGAGGTCTGTACATCCTGGCAGGTATTGCTGTGATCCTGCTGAACCTGCCCCAGCTGCCTGCGGCACTGAGCCAGATCATCCGCGGCGCCTTCGACCCCGCTGCTGTCACCGGCGGTGCGGTTGGCTCCATTTTCATCGCCATCCGATACGGCGTGGCCCGGGGTATTTACTCCAATGAGGCCGGCCTGGGCACGGCCGCAATGGTCCATTGCGGCGCTAAGGTGGACCACCCCATCGAACAGGCAACCTGGGGCGCTGTGGAAGTGTTCCTGGATACCTGCGTGGTATGTACCATCACCGCCCTGACTGTGGTTCTATCCGGCCTGTGGAGCACCGGCCAGTATGAAGGCGCTGTACTTACTATGCGTGCCTTTGAGGTTATGCTGCCCGGTACCGTAGGTGCCTGGATCTGTCTGCTGTCCGTGGTTCTGTTCGGCTTCTCCTGTCTGATCAGCTTCTATACCTACGCTGAGCAGGCCGCCGTGTACATCTTCGGCCATAGAAGCAAGCTGATTGTGAAGATCCTGTGGATCGTTATGATCTTCGTAGGTTCTCAGACCACCCTGGGCTTTGCCTGGGATCTGGCTGATACCATCAACGGTCTGATGATCATTCCCAACCTGATCGGCCTGCTGCTGTTGAGCGGCCAGGTAGTAAAGCTGAAGAAGGAATACTTCGACGGTCGCCTGCACTAAGTACGTTCAAAAAACCGGTTGACTTCTGTCAACCGGTTTTTTGCCCGAGAAAATCGGCTGCCAAAACGGCAGCCGATTTATAATTCGGTTAACCCTTTTCCAGAGCCAGGGTCACGGTGGTCAGATCGCAGACCTCAGCAGGTCCCCAATACTGGATCGCACCGGGATAAACATAGCAGGTCTCAACTGCCCACTGCTGTCTGTGTGCCTCGAAGAACTTGAAGGGCTTGCCCTCCAGCTCCACCAGAGCCTTACGGATAACAGGCTTATCCTTGCCGTGTCTTCTTTCGATGTTCATCATCTTGGTGATGGGCATACCGCCGGCAACCCATTCCTCAGCAGGCCTATGCAGGTTGGAAACCTTAGACAGGTAACCGGTGTAACCGTACTGGATCAGCATAAAGGCATTGTAACCCAGGGAGTAACAGTAGTCCGCGTCGAAGTTGGAGGGGAATGCGCAGCGGCCTTCGTAGCCCAGGAAGTGATGCAGGGGGGAGAACTTGCCCTTGTAGGTACCGGCTTCCTTGCGGGCCGCCAGATTGCTCTTGACCATCTCGGAGAACAGCTTCTCAGACTCGATAAGGCTTACCTGCACATTGCCGTGGGGATCACGCTCCAGGAACAGCTGCTGCTGGATGGTCTGGGGCAGGATGGCGAAAACAGCCATAGAAGCCTCGGTCAGACCGGCCTTGATAAATGCAAACTTCTCTTCCCAGGTAGCCAGGGCATTGAATGCGTCAGCCTTTGCGCCTGCCAGCAGCTCGTTGATCTCAGCGATCAGCACGGAGAACTCGGGAACGAATTCCACGATGCCCTCGGGGATGATGGCCACACCGAAGTTCCAGCCCTTGGCTGCACGGTTTGCAACAGAGTCAGCGATGTAGTCGGTGTTCTGAGCCAGGGACATTTTCTTAGCGGCAACCTCCTCACCGATCAGGCACACGTTGGGATGGGTCTGCAGAGCGGTCTCCAGAGCCACGTGAGAAGCGGAGCGGCCCATAACTTTCACAAAGTGCCAGTACTTCTTGGCGGAGTTGGCATCACGCTCGATATTGCCGACGATCTCTGCATAGGTCTTGGTGGCGGTATCGAAGCCGAAGGAGCATTCAATGTCCTCGTTCTTCAGGTCGCCGTCAATGGTCTTGGGGCAGCCGATCACCTGAACGCCGGTGTTGTGGGCCGCAAAGTACTCAGCCAGCACAGCCGCGTTGGTGTTGGAGTCGTCGCCGCCGATGATGACCAGAGCGTTGATGCCGTGCTTGGCGCAGTTCTCAGCGACAACCGCGAACTGCTCCTCGGTCTCCAGCTTGGTTCTGCCGGAACCGATAATGTCAAATCCGCCGGTGTTTCTGTACTGATCGATATATGCGTCATCGAAGACCACATAATCGTCCTCCAGCAGACCGCTGGGGCCGCCCTTAAAGCCATACAGCGCATTGTCCTTGTCGGTGGCCTTCAGTGCGTCGTACAGACCGCAGATGACGTTGTGGCCGCCAGGAGCCTGGCCGCCGGACAGGATCACACCCACCACCTGCTTCTTGGGAGCAGAGGTGTTCTGGCCTTTCTGGAAGGTGATCTCATTCTTGCCGTAGGTGTTGGGGAACAGCGCCTGGATCTTCTCCTGGTCTGCAACGCTCTCGGTGGCGCTGCCGTCGCGCACGCAGATCTCGGAAATACCGTTTCTGAGCATACCGGGCAGCTTGGGATTATACTGATATCTTGCTATCTGAAGAGGTGACAGTTTCATCTAAAAAACTCCTTATACAAATTTGAGCATATCGCCACTTGTTATATTATACCCTATAATAAATCAAAGGTAAATTGCCATTTCCTACATCTTTCCTGCCTTCTTCGGGATTCTCTTTATGAATCTTACAAAAATGGGGGCTTCTGCCAGGGGAAATATTCCGTTTTCGCCAGAAATCTTTCGAGAACTTTTTTCTTATTGAAATGCAGAAAATTTGTGCTATAATGATAGTTGTAAAAATGTGGGCCTGTCCACAGAAAATATAATACATTGAGAAAGGTTGATAAGATCAATGGCTCTTGTTACTACTACCGAGATGTTTGCGAAGGCTTACAACGGCGGCTACGCTGTCGGCGCTTTCAACGTCAACAACATGGAGATCGTTCAGGGTATCACCGAGGCTTGCCGTGAGGAAAACGCTCCCGTTATCCTGCAGGTTTCCAAGGGTGCCCGCGCTTACGCAAACCCCACCTACCTGGTAAAGCTGGTTGAGGCTGCTGTGATCGAGTGCCCCAACATTCCCATCGCTCTGCACCTGGACCACGGCGACAGCTTCGAGACCTGCAAGTCCTGCATCGACGGCGGTTTCACCTCCGTTATGATCGACGCTTCTTCCAAGTCCTTCGAGGAGAACATCGCAATCACCAAGCAGGTTGTTGAGTACGCACACGACCACGGCGTCGTTGTTGAGGCTGAGCTGGGTTCTCTGGCCGGCATCGAGGACGAAGTCGATGTGGCTGCTGAGGCTGCTTCTTACACCCGTCCCGAGGAAGTCGAGGAGTTCGTGACCCGCACCGGCTGTGACTCCCTGGCCATCGCCATCGGCACTTCCCACGGCGCTTACAAGTTCACTCCCGAGCAGTGCACCGTCAACGAGCAGGGCATCCTGGTTCCTCCCGCTCTGCGTTTCGACGTTCTGGAAGAGGTTACCAAGCGTCTGCCCGGCTTCCCCATCGTTCTGCACGGCTCCTCCTCCGTTCCCCAGGACTTCGTCAAGATGGTCAACGAGAACGGCGGCAAAATGCCCAACGCCATCGGTGTTCCCGAGGAGCAGCTGCGCAAGGCCGCTTCCCTGTCCGTCTGCAAGATCAACATCGACTCCGACCTGCGTCTGGCACTGACCGGCACTGTTCGTAAGTACTTCAACGAGCATCCCGATCACTTCGACCCCCGTCAGTACCTGAAGCCCGCTCGCGCAAACATCAAGGAGATCGTTCGCCACAAGCTGGTCAACGTTCTGGGCTGCGCAGGCAAGGCCTGATTTTTCCCATAACAAAACCCTCCCAACCGGGAGGGT
>JAZQDH010000055.1:0-2095 GCA_045546655.1 Faecousia sp. | reverse complement strand
CACCTGGGTATCCCTCTTATTTATTTCGCACTTCGTGCGGGAAGGGACTCGAAAGGGCGGCACCAGTCCGCAGACTGGTGTAAAAATTGAGAGCTGGCGAGCAATTTTTAGCCCGTGGGAGAGTCCTTCATATTCCAGACGCATCCGGTACGGATGTGCATGGAATATGAACTTCCCGTATTCCAGAAACCGTTGGTATTACTGCACTTTTTATTAAATCCTATAAGAACAATCGTACCAAAAATTCCAGATACTCCTTTGGGGTGTCTGGAATTTTTTTATTCACCAAGGGACTCGAATAATCCAAATGCGGCGCGGATGAGCGCCGCCGGCGAGGGCTAGACCGAGCCGAACCTTAATTTTCTCCCGCCATAGTGGGAGAAAATGCAAACGAGTCCCTTTCGGCCACTATCTCCCTTCCGGCTTATGTTCCTCCGTTCTCCGCAATAATTTGATTCCATCAGACATACTCTCCGTTTTACAATTGGAAAAATATAAACACTTTCTTTTTACTATGTTTCGTTTTTCTGCGCACCCATAGATTATTCAATATTCCCCCTTGTTTTTTTCTGCTGGGGAGGTTATAATACGTGGAGAATTGTAAATAGGAGGTCATATTATGGCTGTTAAAATCGAAAAAGAAACCATCATCGGTGATGTTCTGGATATCGCTCCCCATGCCGCTCCCCTGTTCTTCGCGATCGGTATGCACTGCCTGGGCTGTCCCTCTTCCCGCGGCGAGACCGTTGAGGAAGCCTGTATGGTCCACGGCATCGAATGCGAGTCCTTCCTGGCTCAGCTGAACCACTTCCTGGAAGCTTACGAAGCAGACCAGACCGCAAAATAAAACCGGCTCTGCCATCCCGTCTGCCGGGATGGCAGTTTTTATGAGGTGTAGTATGCGTTTTTCCCTGTCAAACCGGCTTCAGGCCTGTTATCAATTTGTATCCCCCGGCGACCGGGTGGCTGACATCGGCTGTGATCACGGCTATCTGGGCATTCAGCTTCTTTTGGACGGCATCGCCAGTTCTGTGATTGCCGCGGATGTAAACGAAGGCCCTCTCAGCAGCGCCATCGCCAATGCACAAAGGTGCGGCGTATCCGAACATATGCGTTTCTGCCTGTCCGACGGTGTGCAGAACATCCCCCGGGACTTTGATACGATGGTCTGTGCAGGAATGGGCGCGGATACAATGGTGTCCATTCTGAAAGCCGCTCCCTGGCTAAAAAGCGGCCAGTACCGGCTGATCCTCCAATGCCAGTCCAAGACCCATATGCTGCGGGAGCACTTGAGCCTGCAGGGTTGGCGGATCTGCAAGGAGGCCGTGGTTCGGGACGGAAAATTCCTGTATACCGTAATGGAGGTGCGCTGGCAGCCGGGTATCCGGCTGACCCCGGGGCAATGCTACCTCTCCCCCGCCCTGTTTGAAGATCCTACTCCAGAGCTCGGTGAGTATATCCAGCGCATTATCGGCGGCCTGCGTCTGGCCGTATCCGGCAAGGGTGCGGAGAACGCCCCGGAGCAGGCCGCGGCACTGGGAGAGCTGGAGGCATTTTTGCGGGATCGATCTAACGACCATCAAGAGGAGGTAAGCAAGTGACCACCGTAAAAGATATTTTGGATTATATCCACATCCTGGCCCCCACTTATATGAAAGAGGAATGGGACAATGTGGGGCTCAACTGCGGACGCACCAACAGGCCTGTCCATACTGTTT
Organism: Faecousia sp.; assembly: GCA_045546655.1. Taxonomy (GTDB): domain Bacteria; phylum Bacillota; class Clostridia; order Oscillospirales; family Oscillospiraceae; genus Faecousia. Next base: position 377 of record JAZQDH010000055.1, on the reverse strand, counting down.
TGGTGGCATTGGATCCCTTCGCCGGTGTTTGCGAAGAAGCAAAACAAATCGGCGCCGATCTGTTGGTGACCCATCACGCATTGATCTGGCAGCCTGGGTTCATCACCGATATGACTGAGCAGGGCAGAAACACCCTGTTTCTCATTGAAAACGGCATTGCCTGCATCAACGCCCACACCAATCTGGATTGCGCTCCCGGCGGTGTGAACGATACGTTAGCTACAACATTGGGCCTTGAAGATGTTTCCGTGATCGCACCCACTGGTACGGATTCCCAGGGTGTTGCATACGGCCTGCTGCGCCAGGGCACTGTTCCTCGGCAGTCCTTGGAAGATTTTCTGGCGCTGGTGAAAAACCGGCTGGGCAGTCAGGGGCTT
>JAZQDH010000054.1:0-35599 GCA_045546655.1 Faecousia sp. | reverse complement strand
CTGAACATCGTCTGTGAGACTTCCTTTACCGCTGACAACAAGACCGATCTGACCACCCAGGTTACCGAGTGCAAGGATGCCGGCTGTGACTTCGTGTTCCTGCCCTTCTATGCACAGGAAGCTGCTCAGGTTCTGTCCTATGCGGCAAAGATCGGCTATGAGCCCACTTTCTTCGGCTGCGACGGTATGGACGGTATTCTGACTGTGGAAGGCTTTGACCCCGCCCTGGCAGAGGGCCTGGCACTGATGACTCCCTTCAACCCCGATGCTCCCGAGAACCAGGCATTTGTTGAAAAGTACAAGGCAGCTATGAACGGCGTGGTTCCCAACCAGTTTGCTGCTGACGGCTACGATGTCATCTATGCTATCTACAATGCTTGTATCGCTGCCGGTATCGACGGCACTACTTCCGCTGAGGACGCATGTGCTAAGCTGAAGGAATACTTCGCTACTTACGAGTTCTCCGGTCTGACCGGCTCCGGTATGACCTGGGATGCAGCCGGTATGATCTCCAAGATCCCTGCTGCTGTTGTTATTGAGAACGGCAAGTACGTTGCTATGTAATGTTTTTTTCTGGGATGGGAGGGGAAACCCTCCCATCCCATACGTGCTTCGACAGTCCATAAAAATGGCTGCGCGCAGCCACTTTTATAGGCTGTCGAGAAAGAGAGGTTGACTATGCAGATACTTCAGTATTTGATCAATGGTATCAGTATCGGCTCTGTGTACGCCATCATCGCATTGGGTTATACGATGGTATACGGTATTGCCAAGATGCTGAACTTTGCCCACGGTGATGTGATTATGGTGGGCGCATACATTTCCTTCTGTGTTACAAATTATTTGCACCTGCCTGCAATCGTTTCTGTGGTGGTAGCTGTGGCTGTATGTACCGCTTTGGGCATCACCATCGAGGCGCTGGCTTATAAGCCTCTGCGGGGCACGCCCAGCCTGGCTGTTTTGATCACGGCCATCGGCGTCAGCTACTTCCTGCAGAACGCCGCCCAGCTGATCTGGGGCGCAGCACCCAAGAACTTTACCAGCGTGGTCACCAGCAAGCCGATCATTCTCTTCGGTGGTGATTTGGTCATTACCGGTGAGGCGATTCTGACGGTGGTGGTTTCTGCCCTTGTGATGATTGGCCTGACACTGTTTACCACCAAGACCCGAACCGGTAAGGCTATGCGTGCCGTTTCCGAGGACCGGGATGCTGCCCAGCTGATGGGTATCAATGTAAACCGCACCATTTCTGCCACCTTTGCCATTGGCTCTGCCCTGGCAGCGGTAGCCGGTGTACTGCTTTGCTCCACAGTTCCCACCCTGCAGCCCACCACCGGTTCTATGCCCGGTATCCGCGCCTTTACAGCGGCTGTGTTCGGCGGCATCGGCTCTATGCCCGGTGCTATGCTGGGCGGTATCCTGCTGGGCATTATCGAAACCCTCAGCAAAAAGTACATCTCCACAGATTTCAGCGATGCCATCGTGTTTGCTGTGCTGATCCTCATTCTGCTTGTGAAGCCCGCAGGCCTGCTGGGCAAACAGGTCCAGGAGAAGGTGTGAGGTGATGGCTATGAAGAAATTATCTCTGAACAAAACCACCCGCGGCAATCTGATGATCTACCTGGTGGTCACCATCGGTTTTGTGATCATGCAGCTGCTGTCTTCCTTCGGCCTGCTGGGCAGTGCCGTCAAAGGCTTTTTAGTGCCTGTTTGTGTGTACATCGTTCTGGCGATTTCCTTAAATCTGCTGGTAGGTGTCTGCGGTGAGCTGAGCCTGGGCCATGCCGGTTTTATGGGCATTGGCGCATTCAGTGGCATCATTGGCTCTGTTCTTTTGCAGAATCTCATCCCCGATCCCACTGTGCGCCTTGCGGCTGCAATGGTTATCGGCGGCATAATGGCAGGTGTGTTTGGCTTCCTGATCGGTATCCCCGCACTGCGTCTGAGAGGTGACTACCTGGCCATCGTCACGCTGGCCTTCGGTGAGATCCTGAAAAACGTTTACAGCAATATCTACGCCGGTGTGGACGGGGAAGGCTTCCACATTTCCTTCCGGGCAGGTGCTTTTGAACTGCTGGAGGGCGGCAAAATGGTGATGGACGGCCCTGTGGGAGCCACGGGCATTACCAAGCTTGCCACATTCCCTATGGGCTATGTGCTGATCCTGTTCACGCTGTTTGTGGTACTGAATCTGATCAACTCCAAGGAAGGCCGTGCCATTAAGGCCGTGCGAGACAACCGGATCGCCGCCCAGTCTGTGGGTATCAACGTGACCGCGTTCCGGATGAAGGCCTTTGTGGTGTCTGCGTTCCTGGCCGGTATGGCAGGTGCTCTGTTTGGCCTGAACTTCTCCAGCCTGACGGCATCCAAGTTCAACTTCAACACCTCCATCAACATCCTGGTGTTCGTGGTTCTGGGTGGTATGGGCAATATCCTGGGTTCTGTTATTTCCGCAACGGTGCTGTATGTGCTGCCCGAGGCAATGCGTTCCCTGGAAGACTACCGTATGATCCTGTACGCTGTGGTGCTGATCGTGGTTATGCTGTGTACCTGGTCGCCTAAGGTTAAAAATGCTTTGGAGGTTGCCAAAGCCTACGTGAAAGAAAAATTGAGCAGCCTGTTTAGAAAGAACCGGGAGGTGACAGATCATGAATGATTATTCCAGAAAAATGATCGAAGTCACCAGCACTACGCTGCTGCGTGAACAGGATCAAGGCAAACTGCCGGTCCTGGATGTAAACAATCTGGGTATTGACTTTGGCGGTCTGACCGCAGTCGATGGCTTCGATATTACCATCGGACCGACCGAGATCTCCGGCCTGATCGGCCCCAACGGCGCAGGCAAGACGACCATTTTCAACCTGCTGACCAGTGTGTATCAGCCCACCCGTGGCAGCATTCTGCTGAACGGTATCGACACCAAGGGTATGGACACCGCAAAGGTGAACCGGCTGGGTATTGCCAGAACCTTCCAGAATATCCGTCTGTTCAATGAGATGACAGCGCTGGATAATGTGAAAGTGGGTATGCATAACGCCATCAAGTGCAGTTTTTTGGATTCTCTGCTGCACCTGCCCGGCTACCATAAGGCAGAAAAGGCGGCCAACGCAAAGGCTATGGAACTGCTGGACTTTATGGGCCTTGCAGACGTGGCTGACCATAAAGCAGGCAGCCTCCCTTACGGTGTCCAGCGCCGTCTGGAGATCGTCCGTGCCCTGGCAACCGATCCGTCCATCATTTTGCTGGATGAGCCTGCTGCCGGTATGAACCCCAGTGAGACTGCGGAGCTGATGCATCAGATCCGCCGTATTCGCGATACATTCCATATCGCGATTTTCCTGATCGAACACGATATGAACCTGGTTATGAATGTCTGTGAGGCCATTGCGGTGGTCAACTACGGCCGCATCATCGCCAAGGGTACTCCCGAGCAGATCAAGACCAACCCTGCCGTTATTGAGGCTTACCTGGGCCGGAAGGAGCGTGAATGAGCATATGCTGAAAATTGAAGATATGCACGTTTACTATGGTGCCATCCACGCAGTGAAGGGTGTTTCCTTTGAAGTCAACGACGGTGAGATCGTGGCGCTGATCGGCGCCAACGGCGCCGGCAAGAGCACGATTCTGAAGACCATCTCCGGCTTGATGCATCCGCGCAGCGGCTCTATTACCTTTATGGACCAGAACATTGCCCATATGGATGCCCACAAGCTGGTGCATAAGGGCCTGGCCCACGTGCCGGAGGGCCGCCGGATCTTCCTACAAATGACAGTACAGGAGAATCTGGAAATGGGTGCGTTTACCCAGAAAGATGTTTCCAAAGAAGAACTGGAGCGGGTATTTACCCTGTTCCCCAGATTGAAGGAGCGCCGCAAGCAGATCGCCGGCACCCTTTCCGGCGGTGAGCAGCAGATGCTGGCTATGAGCCGGGCACTGATGAGCAAGCCCAAGCTGATGATGCTGGACGAGCCGTCTATGGGTCTTGCACCCATCCTGGTGGATCAGATCTTCTCCATCATCAAAGAACTCCACGCCGCGGGCACTACCATTTTGTTGGTGGAGCAAAACGCCAGCAAGGCCCTGGAGATTGCAGACCGTGCGTATGTTCTGGAGACCGGTTCTATTACCTTGAGCGGTACCGGCAAGGAACTGAGTCAGTCTGACGAGGTGCGTAAGGCATACCTCGGCGGTTAAAATCATACACCCCCTGCATACAGTAGTAGCAGGGGGTGTTTTTATGTGCCGGTATCAACAGTTGTGGGGTGCGGTGATGGCAGCTTTTGGCCTGGGATTCCTGTTGGGAATGTGGGTCACAGGCGGTTTTTTCTGTCACTTTATGGGATTTGGAGCCATCGTTATCGGATTTGGTATCTTTCGCAGAAAATGAGGCATAAACTTGTCCGGTGGTGAATATTCTTTTGGTAGAAATGCTGGATAAGGAGTGATTGAAATGCTGCTGCAATTTCAAAGTGATCCGTTGGGGTATCTGCAAAAGCTGATCTGTCAAAAGCAGGCCTTCGAGCAGACCCAGGAATTACGTCTTCCGGATGGAATGCCGGATATCGGGAATGTAATCGGTGCCTGGGGACAGGTACTGCTGCGCAGTAAACAATGGAATGGAAATTCCATCGGCCTAAGCGCCGGGTGTATGGTTTGGATCTTGTATCGTCCTGAGGAGGGGGGCTTGCCCTGCGGCCTGGAGACCTGGATTCCGTTCCAGCAGAAATTTGACCTGCCGGATACACAGGGCCGGGAGGGAACCATTCATTGCAATTTCAGCCTTAACTGCGTGGACGTCAGAAGCACTTCTGCCAGGAAACTGTTTATCCGGGTGTGCGTGGATACCGCCGCGGAAGCGATGGTGGAACAAAAAGCCCCGGTATACCGTCTTGAGGATGTACCGGAGGACGTACAAATTCTGAAAAAGACATATCCCATCGTGCTGCCGGTGGAAGCTGGGGAAAAATCCTTCGAATTGGAGGACCGTGTTGACCTGTCCGGTATGCCGGCGGAGCTGAACAAGCCGGTGTACTACAAAGCCTTTCCCAAGCTGCAGGAAAAGAAGGTGATGGGGGATAAGCTGATCTTCCGTGGAAACTGCCGGGTACATATGCTCTATCTGGGCCAGGATGATATGCTCCATAGTTGGGACTTTGAAGTGCCTATGTCCCAGTATGCGGAGCTGGAAAAGGATTATGAACCGGATGCTGCGGCTCAGATCACCATCGTGCCCACCTCTATGGAACTGGAGCAGGATCCCCAGGGTGATCTGCAGCTGAATTTGGGATTGGTGTGCCAGTACGTGGTTCGCCAGCGCCATATGATGCCGGTGATCGAGGATGCTTATAGTACCCAAAGATCTGTGGATCTGATTCGGGAGGAATTGCCCCTTCCGGTCATTCTGGACCAGCAGGAGCAGAAACTGACAGCCCAGCAGACCCTCCAGACGGACACGGCGCGGATCGTGGATACGGATTTTCTAAGCCGTGATCAGATGCCGTATATGACCGATGACAGGGCGGAAATGGACCTTTCCGGCCAGTTTCAGACACTTGGTTACGACCAGGAAGGAAATGTTTTCGCCAATACGGTGCAGTGGCAGCAGCCCTGGTCCTTGCCGGCGCAGGCGGATACAACGGTCTGTACCCACCAGTGCTGGGAGCCTGCCGGTGCAATGGCGTCCGGCTCACTGGTGGAAATGGAAAGTGACGGCACAATGCACGTCCAGACCAGCACAAATCAGAATATGATGATCGTTTCCGGGCTGGAATTGGGGCCTGAACTGGCAAAACCGAAGGAGGGCCCCAGTCTGGTACTAAGACGTGCAGGAAATGATGGACTATGGGATGTGGCGAAAGCCACCGGCTCCACTATGGATGCAATTCGTAAAGCCAACAATCTGGAGGATGAACCGGAACCCGGCAGACTGCTCCTCATTCCGCTGCGCTGAAATTTAAGGGAAACCGCCGCTGCATTGGCCTATGCAGCGGCGGTTTTGGCGGTTGTCGCATTGGGGATTTGTCCGCCTGGGGTAAGTTTACGACAGGAACCCAACAGATACAAGGGAAAGCTGTCGAGAACAAATGTAAAATTGCCTTGTCAGAATAAAAACCCGGTGATATAATACACTTTAAGCGGTTATAATAACTACTTGTGCAGAATTTTGAACAGAAGGTGTGTTTTATGACAAAAATCGATATTTATTCCGGCTTTTTAGGCGCAGGCAAAACGACGCTGATCAAAAAAATGATCCAGGAGTGCTATAAGGGTCAGAAACTGGTGCTCATTGAGAATGAATTTGGTCAGATCGGTATTGATGGAGGCTTTCTGCAGGATGCAGGCATCCAAATTACCGAGATGAATTCCGGATGCATTTGCTGCAGTCTGGTAGGTGACTTTGGCAAGGCTTTGGTCCAGGTGATCGATCAGTATGACCCCGACCGGATCATTATTGAGCCGTCCGGTGTGGGCAAACTGTCCGACGTGATCGGTGCGGTGGAAAAGGTGACCAATGAGAATGTGATCCTGGGCAGCGCTGTGGCTGTTGTGGATGCAGGCAAGGTTAAGGTTTATATGAAGAACTTTGGCGAGTTCTATAACAATCAGATTGAGACTGCCGATGCTATCATCCTGTCCCGAACGGACTGTGTTCCCCAGCAGAAGCTGGACGCAGCTGTGGCTATGCTTCGGGAACATAATGACAAGGCAATCATTGTAACGACCCCCTGGGATCAGCTCACCGGTGCGCAGCTGAAAGAGGCTATGGAGGGCGCGGCATCTGTTGCCAATGACCTGAAACAGATGGAGCACGAGCATCACCATCACGACCACGAGGAAGGATGCTGCTGCGGCCACGGCCACCACGAGCACCACCATCACGACCACGAGGAAGGATGCTGCTGCGGCCACGGCCACCACGAGCACCACCATCACGACCACGAGGAAGGATGCTGCTGTGGCCACGGCCACCACCAGCACCACCATCACGACCACGAGGAAGGATGCTGCTGCGGCCACGACCATCACGAGCATCACCACCACGCGGATGAAGTGTTTACTTCCTGGGGTGTTGAGACCCATAAAAAGTTCTCCAAGGATGCCATTCATCAGATGCTGGAGGTGCTGGATTCCGGTTCCTTCGGTATGGTTCTGCGGGCAAAGGGTATTGTAGCGGCCCAAGACGGAAGCTGGATCCATTTTGACTTTGTTCCCGGTGAGATTGATATTCGCACCGGCGGGGCAGCGGTTACCGGTAAACTTTGCGTCATTGGTGCCGACCTGAATGAAGCGGGTATGGCCAAACTGTTTGGAGTATAACGATGGTACAGATCCCTGTCTATGTATTTACCGGATTCCTGGATTCCGGTAAGACCAAATTTATCCAGGAAACATTGGAAGACGAGCGATTCAATGCGGGCGAACGTACACTGCTGCTGGCCTTTGAGGAAGGGGAGGAGGAATACGATTTCTCCACGTATCCTCACAAAAATGTGTTTTTGGAGGTTCTGAATCAGCAGTCAGTTACCACAAAGCAGCTGCAGGAGCTGGCCAAAAAGTATAAGGCCCAGCGTGTGGTGGCGGAGCTGAACGGAATGCAGCAGGTGGGCGATATTTACAGCCGGTTTCCGGAAAACTGGGCAATTGCCCAGGAAGTGATGTTTGCCGATTCCACCACGTTCATTGCTTACAATGCCAATATGCGCAATCTGGTGATGGATAAGCTGGTAGGCGCACAGATGGTAGTGTTTAACCGCCTGGAACCCGGGACTGACACGATGCCTTTGCATAAGATCGTCCGGGCGGCCAGCCGCAACGCGGATATTCTCTACGATTATACCGACGGAAGCACGGCCTTTGACGACATAGAAGACCCGCTGCCATACGATCTGAATTCCCAGAATATCGTCGTATCTGACGAGGATTTTGCCGTTTTTTACCGTGACCTAACGGAAGAACCGGAGAAGTATCACGGAAAAACGGTGATCTTCAAGGGCCAGGTGGCTATGCTTCGGCGCAATAAGGACGATATGTTTGCGCCCGGCCGGTTTGTGATGACCTGCTGTGAGGACGACATTCAGTTCTGCGGCATCCCCTGTAAGTACACCAACGCCCGGGAACTGACGGCTCGGGAATGGGTTATGGTGCAGGCAGAGGTAGAGGCGGTGAAGCACCCGCTGTACAAAGGCGACATGGGTCCGATCCTGACGGCCCTGCGCGTGGTGCCCGCGGATCCTGCCGAACCGGATGTGGCAACTTTTTGAGGAAAACTCCCACCTTTGCAGGTGGGAGTTTTGTATTTAGAACAAAATTTCGAAAAAATGAAAATAGGGGATGCAATTTTTATTTCCATATGTTATACTCAATAAAAAGAGGAAAGGAGCGGCCTATGTATCAGCCATTAGCGGATCTATTGCGTCCTGTGAGCCTGGACGACGTATTTGGGCAGGAGCATATTCTGGGCCAGGGGGCTATCCTTCGCCGTTTGGTGGAATCCGGGAATATACCCAATATGATTTTCTATGGCCCCAGCGGCACCGGTAAGACCACAGTCGCCAATATTATCGCCAAGCAGACCAACCGGACACTGTTTCAGCTGAACGCCACCACTGCGTCCACAGCGGATATCAAAAACATCGTGGCCCAGTTGGACACCTTTATGGCGCCCAACGGCGTTTTGCTGTATCTGGACGAGATCCAGTCTTTCAACAAAAAACAGCAGCAGTCCTTGCTGGAGCATATTGAAAACGGCAAGATCACATTGATCGCATCCACCACGGAAAACCCCTATTTTTATGTTTTTAACGCGATTCTGAGCCGTTCCACGGTTTTCGAGTTCAAACAGATCACCGCTTCTGCCGCACTGCAGGCTGTCAAACGGGCCGTAGCCTTTCTGGAAGATCGGACGGCGCTGTCCGCAGTGCCGGAGGAGGGGGCGTTGGAATACATTGCATCAGCCTGCGGCGGCGATCTGCGTAAAGCAATGAACGCTGTGGAGGTGCTGTTTTCTGCGGGTAAGCCGGACAACGGGGCTCTTGCGTTGACACTTGAGGATGCCAAGGCGGTCACCCAAAAAAGCGCTATGCGGGCAGACCGCGACGGTGACAGCCATTACGACCTTCTATCCGCCCTTCAAAAATCTATCCGCGGCTCTGACCCGGATGCTGCGGTGCATTACCTGGCCAGGCTGCTGGAAGTGGGACAGATGCAGTCAGCCTGTCGCCGGCTGATGGTGATCGCGGCAGAGGACGTTGGCCTTGCGTATCCTATGATCATTCCCATTGTCAAGTCCTGCGTGGATATGGCGCTGATGCTGGGTATGCCGGAGGCCCGGATTCCTTTGGGCGATGCGGCGGTGCTGATGGCCACATCTCCCAAGTCCAACACCGGCCACGTGGCGCTGGATGCGGCGCTTTCTGACGTGCGCAAGGGCATCAGCGGCGACTTCCCCAGGCATTTGCAGAACGTCCACGCGGATTCCTATACAATGGAGCGTGAGCAGGGATACAAGTATCCCCACAGTTATCCCAATAGCTGGGTGCAGCAGCAGTACCTGCCTGACGAGTTGGCAGGGAAGCACTATTATGAGTATGGTAACAATAAGCTGGAGCAGGCCGCCAAGCAGTATTGGGACGCAATCAAGAAAAAGTAGGGGGCAATATGGATATACAGCTTGGAGATGTACTGGTGATGAAAAAAAACCATCCCTGCGGTGAGAAGCGGTGGAAGGTTCTGCGCACCGGTGCGGATTTCAGATTAAAGTGTATGGGCTGCGGTCACGAGGTGATGGTTGCCCGGTTTAAGGCAGAAAAGAATATCCGGCAGGTGTTGCGGGAGAACTCCTCGACATAAATGTACGGCAGCTGATTGTTTCAGCTGCCGTTTTTTCATTGGAAAAATCCCTTCGGGCGGATTGCTCCCGGGACGGGCCGATTGCTGGAGTACAGGTATGTCCGCAGTGCGACGTGTTTCTTTTTGGCAAGGCGCTATACTGGGACCACAAGGAGGTGACGGAATGCAGGTGTATCTGGATCTTGCGGTCCTTCTGAATTTTGCGGTGGATTTTTTCCTGCTGATGGGGGCAAACCGGCTGTGCGGCTATAACGCAGCTCCGGGGCGCTGCGCATTGGGGGCACTGTTGGGAGGGATCTATGCGGGCGCCTGTCTGCTGCCGGGATTCCGCTTTTTGGGCAATGGCCTTTGGCGGACGGTAAGCCTTCTTTTGATGGGGATCGCTGCTTATGGCATTCACCGAAGCGCTGTGTCAAGAAGCATTGTATTCGTCATTTTATGTATGGCGTTGGGCGGCCTGGCGTCGATGGCGGAAAAAGGCAGTTTCGGAGGATTGCTGATGGCCTCTGGCGCATTGCTGGGGTTGTGTTTGTTTGGTTTTCGGGAAAAGATTGGTTCGCAGCGCTATGTTCCGGTGGAACTGTGCTGGGCCGGTAAGCGAGTCAAATTGACAGCCTTACGGGACACGGGAAATACACTGAAAGATCCGGTTACGGGAATGGACGTGCTGGTGGTTGGCCCCCAGGCAGCGCAGACCATTACCGGCCTGACTGCCCACCAGCTCCGGCATCCGGTGGAATCGATGGGGATCATTCCGGGCCTGCGGTTGATCCCGTACCATAGTGTGGGACAGTCCGGCGGACTTCTGCTGGCATTGCGCCTGCCCCAGGTAAAGATTGGCCACCGGTGTGATAGTCGGCTGGTAGCCTTTGCACCGAATAATCTTAGCTCGGATAACCGTTTTCAGGCACTGACAGGAGGTAATATATGAAGGAAAAATGGTTGGCATTTATTAAATGGCTGGGGATCCGCCCCGACGGCTGTATCCATTACATTGGAGGCACGGATGTGCTGCCGCCTCCGCTGAAGGGGGAACAGGAACAGCAGGCTCTTATGCGTATGGAGCAAGGGGATGAGGGGGCAAAGCAGGAGCTGATCGAGCGGAACTTGCGCCTGGTGGTCTTTATTGCCAGACGGTTTGAGAATACCGGAGTAAACCTGGAGGATCTGATCTCCATTGGCACGATCGGTTTGATAAAGGCCATCAGCACCTACCGAAGGGATAAAAATATCAAGCTTGCCACGTACGCATCCCGTTGTATCGAAAATGAGATTTTAATGTACATACGGAAAATATCCAACCAAAAAACCGAGGTGTCACTGGACGAGCCGATCAATATGGACTACGACGGCAATGAACTGCTGCTTTCGGACATTCTGGGAACGGACGAGGATATGATTTTGCGGCCAATGGAGGATGACGTGGATCTGACAATCCTGCGGCAGGCCGTGCAGGAATTGCCACCGCGGGAGCGGGAGATTGTGATGATGCGCTTCGGGCTCAATGGGTATCAGGAACTGACACAAAAGGAGGTAGCACAAAAAATGGGGATTTCCCAATCGTATATCTCCAGATTAGAAAAACGCATTATGCAGCGTCTGCGCAACGAGCTGCTCCGCCAGACCAGCTGTGTGTGATAATAAAAATCAAACTCTTGCTATATGCTATTCGGTGTGATATAATCGATAAAAAATCATATCGATATATTATTATACCGAATAGGGGGATACTATGGAACGTAAAGAGATTTCCAAGGCCGTGCTGAAGCGGCTTCCCGGATACCTGTCCTATTTAAAAAGCCTCCCCGAGGATACCAACACCTATATTTCCGCAACGGCCCTTGCCAACGCCCTTGGGATGGGCGAGGTCCAGGTACGAAAAGATCTGGCAATGGTTTCTGACGGAGGCCGTCCTAAGGTCGGCTATCTGCGTGCTAGTCTGATTGAAGATATCAGCCAGTTTTTGGGTTACGACAATACCACGGATGCTATTTTGGTGGGTGCGGGCAAGTTGGGTCAGGCACTTATGGGTTACAAGGGATTTGCGGCCTACGGCTTGAATGTCCTTGCCGGTTTTGACTCGATGCCTCAAGACGGCGCAACCGTTGATGGTAAACCCATTTACCCGATGGATCAGATGGAGAGCTTTTGCCGGGAGCATATGGTGCTGATGGGTATTATTACCGTTCCCAGTTCCCAGGCCCAGAAGGTTTGTGACGCAATGATCGCCTGTGGTATCAAGGCCATCTGGAATTTCGCGGCTACCCACCTGGACGTACCCGAGGGTATACTGGTCCAAAATGAGGATATGGCCACTTCTCTGGCTGTGCTTTCTATGCACCTGCAGGCCCAGATCAACGAGAATAAGTGAGAAAAATAAGACCCCCGGATTGCTGTTTTTGTAAGCAATCCGGGGGAATTTTTACTTTGCGGGCTTGAAGCTGTCCTTTAAGCTGACAGAGCGGTTGAACACCAGATGCCCCTCCTTGCAATCCACACTGTCCGGGCAGAAGTAGCCGATTCGCATAAACTGATAGGAAGCAGGAGCCTTGGCGTCGCGGAGGCTGGCCTCAACCTTGCAGCCGGTGAGCACTTCCAGGGAGTTGGGGTTCAGACAGGACAGGAAATCCTTGCCGGAGGCGTCGGGATCCGCATCCTCAAATAGGTTTGCGTACTGACGGATCTCCGCGTCGCAGCAGTTGTTGGCATCCACCCAGTGGATGGTAGCGCCCTTGACCTTACGGCCGTCAGCAGGATTGCCGCCCCTGGATTCCGGGTCATAGGTTGCCAGAACTTCCACCACGTTGCCGTCTTCATCCTTGACACAGCCGGTGCAGGTGATCAGATAGGTTCCTTTCAGCCGGCACTCAGGGCCGTTGGGGGTCAGACGCTTATACTTGGGGACAGGGGTCTCCAGGAAATCGTCGGCCTCGATCCACAGGTTCCGGGAGAAGGTGATATCTCTGGTGCCTGCGCTCTCGTCTACCGGGTTGTTTTCAATCTGGAAGATCTCGCTCTGGCCCTCGGGGTAATTGGTGATGGTCAGCTTCAGGGGCTTCACAACGGCCATCATACGGGTGGCGGTCTCATTCAGATCCTCCCGCAGACAGTGCTCCAGGAAGGCATACTCAATGGTGTTGGGGCTCTTGGCAACGCCAACCCGGTCGCAGAAATTGCGGATGGAATTGGGGGTATAACCACGGCGGCGCAGGCCGCACAGAGTGGGCATACGGGGATCGTCCCAGCCGGAAACATAACCTTCCTCCACCAGTGCCCTGAGCTTGCGCTTGGAAAGGACCGTGTGGTCGATGCCAAGACGGGCAAACTCGATCTGCCGGGGATGGTGGGGGACAGAAACATTCTCCACCACCCAGTTGTATAGGGGTCGATGGTTCTCGAATTCCAGAGAACACAGGCTGTGGGTAATGCCCTCCAGGGCATCCTGGATGGGATGGGCGAAGTCGTACATAGGATAGATGCACCACTTGTCGCCCTGGCGGTGGTGATGCATATGGCGGATGCGGTAAATGGCCGGGTCACGCATATTGAAGTTGCCGGAGGCCAGATCGATTTTGGCACGCAGGGTCATAGCGTTGTCGGGGAACTCTCCTGCACGCATACGGGCGAACAGGTCCAGGCTCTCCTGGATGGGACGGTCACGGTAAGGGGACACTGCGGGGGTGTTCAGATCACCACGGTTTTCCTTGAACTGCTCGGGGGTCAGCTCGCATACATAGGCCAGTCCCTTGTTGATCAGCTCAACGGCAAACTCATAGTCCTTCTCAAAATAATCAGAGCCGTAAAAGAAACGGTCACCCCAGTCGAAGCCCAGCCAGTGGATGTCCTCCTGGATGGCGTTGACAAACTCCACGTCTTCCTTGGTGGGGTTGGTGTCGTCCATACGAAGATTGCACAGACCGCCGAATTTTTCAGCTGTGCCGAAGTCAATGATCAGTGCCTTGCAGTGGCCGATGTGCAGATAACCGTTAGGCTCCGGGGGAAAACGGGTGTGGACAGTCTGCCCCTCATAGCGGCCGCCGGGTGCGATATCTTCTTCAATGAAGGCGTGGATGAAATTCTTGCTTTCCGTCATTTCAGCCATCTTTGTCGTCCTCTCTTTTGTTCAAAATTTTTGTAATATTATAACCCAACACAGCCGTTTTTGCAACAGGGAAGGAAGTTTTCTCCAAATTATTATGGAACTGACGGTGGTGACCGCCGGTAAACTGTGAAATTTGCGAAAACATTTCCGAAAAAAAGAAATTTGTGGTTGTCAATTTGCCTGTCTTATTATAAAATAGGGAAGAATAAGGAAGGAGTGATTGATCTTGCCTGAGATTAAGTACAAGCGGATCATGCTGAAGGTCAGCGGTGAGGCCCTTGCGGGCGAAGCGCACCGTGGCCTTGATTTTGAGGTAATCAATTCCGTGTGCCGCGCCATCAAAGAGTGCGTGGATATGGGTGTTCAGGTCGGCCTGATGGTAGGCGCCGGCAACTTCTGGCGTGGTGTCAAGGACGGGGCGGACAAAATGCAGCGCAGCCACGCGGATGCAATGGGTATGCTGGGCACGGTGATGAATTCCATCGCTGTGGCGGATGCTCTGGAAAAGCACGGGGTGGACGCAAGAGTGCTCAGCGCTGTGGAGATGCATAAATTCTGCGAGTATTATACCCGTGATGTGGCAGACCGGTATCTGAATGAGGGCAAGGTCGTTATCTTTGCCGCAGGTACGGGCAACCCCTATTTCTCAACCGACACCGGCGTCGTCCTCCGCGGTGTGGAGATCGAGGCGGACGCGGTGCTGATGGCTAAGAATGTGGATGCCATCTATTCTGCCGATCCCAACAAAGATCCCAATGCGGTCCGCTATACGGATCTGACATACAGTGAAGTTCTGGCCAAGAACCTAAAAGCGACGGATATCACTGCAATGGCTCTGGCTATGGATAACAATATGACTATGGTCTGCTTCGGCCTGGACCAGGAAAACAGTATTGTCCGTGTGGTTCGCGGCGAGAAGATCGGAACCACCGTTACCAATTCATAATTAAGGAGGAACAATCATGAGCGTTGATTTTAAGGAATTTGCAAAAAGAATGGATAAAGCTCTGGACCATCTGGCAGAGGAGTTCGGCGCTGTCCGTGCAGGTCGTGCCAACGCGAAGGTTCTGGACAGAATTACTGTGGAATACTATGGCAGTGAGACCCCGCTGAACGGTGTTGCTACGATTTCCTCTCCCGATGCCCGTACCCTGGTTATCCAGCCCTGGGATACCAAGCTTTTGAAGGATATTCAGAAGGCGATCCAGATGTCTGATCTGGGTATCAATCCCCAAAACGATGGCCGTGTGGTACGCCTGGTCTTCCCCCAGCTGACTGAGGAGCGCCGTAAGGAGCTGGCTAAGCAGGTTAAGAAGTATGCAGAGGAAGCAAAAGTAGCTATGCGCAACATCCGCCGTGACGGTATGGACTACGTAAAGAAGCTGAAGAAGAACTCTGAGATTACCGAGGATGAGCAGAAGAAGGCAGAGAAAGATCTGCAGGACCTGCTGGATAAGTATACCAAGAAGGCAGACGAAGCTCTGACCGCAAAAGAAAAGGAACTAATGGCAATTTAACAACCAAAGATGATTGGGGGCGCTTGCGCCCCCAATCTGTGACTATGCGCTTATCTTATGTGAAGGACCTGTTTGGGAGGGAGTTATGACACAGACGGACAATGAGCATATTTTGCCGCCGCCCCGGCATATTGCTATTATTATGGACGGCAATGGCCGCTGGGCGAAAAAGAGAGGTCTGCCCCGTACCGCTGGACACGCAGCTGGTGCGGAGACATTCCGCAAAACGGCCAATTACTGCCGAAAACTGGGTGTCGAGTATCTGACGGTCTACGCCTTTTCCACAGAGAACTGGAAACGCTCACAGGAGGAAATTTCCGGCATTATGAAACTGCTGGGAAAGTACCTGCAGGAAGCTTTGCAGGATATGGAGAAAAACCGGGTTCGTTTTCGCTTTTTTGGGGACCTGAGCCGATTGAGTCCGGATCTGCAGAGACTTTGCAATGAGGCAGAAAACCGGTCATCTGACTATGATGTGCAGGTCAATTTCTGCCTGCACTACGGTGGCCGGGATGAGATCGTAAAGGCTGCCCGGGCCTTTGCCCGGGACGTACAGCAGGGGAAAAGGCAACCGGAGGAATTGACCGAAGAGGTTCTGTCCGGCTATCTGTACTCCGCGGATGTTCCTGACCCGGAGCTGATCATCCGCCCCTCCGGAGAAATGCGTACCAGCAATTTCCTGCTGTGGCAGTCGGCATACTCGGAGTATGTGTTTATGGATGTGTTGTGGCCGGATTTCTCCGAACAAGATCTGGACCGGGCAATTGAGGAATATCACCGGCGAAACCGCCGGTTTGGAGGCGTTTGATCGATGAAAACAAGAGTACTTGCGGCTGTGGTTCTCCTGCCGTTGCTTTTGGTTGTACTTCTGGTGCTGCCCAGCCTGTTTACGGGCGTTGTTTTCGGTATTCTGGCAGGTATTGGCGCCTATGAGCTGCTTTGGTGCACCGGTTTTGCCAAAAATATGCGTCTTGTGGCTTACAGTGCGGCCTTGGCTGTGTACATGGGAGTTTGGAGCAGCCTTAAGCTGGGTCAGGTATGGCTGATGCTGGGTATTCTGCTGCTTACAGCTGCTTTGTTTGCGGAATTGCTGCGCAGCCGTGCAAAGCTGCCCTTTGCCCAGATTTGCTGTTGCTTTGCAGCGAGTGTTGTGGTCCCTCTATTACTGACAGCGGTGGCCCGAATCCGGAGCCTTGACAACGGCGTGTTTTTTGTGCTGATTCCCTTTGCTATGGCCTTCAGCTCCGATACGGGGGCCTACTTTGTCGGCTGTGCGTTCGGTAAGCATAAACTGGCGCCGGTGATCAGCCCCAATAAGACGGTGGAGGGCGTGATCGGCGGAACATTGTCAGCAATCCTGGTGATGGTGCTGTACGCTATGGTGCTGCAGTTGCTTGGCTTCCGGGTGAATTACCTGTACGCGGTAATTTACGGACTGCTGGGCGCGCTGGGTTCTGTGTTCGGGGATCTGAGTTTTTCTGCGATTAAGAGACAGACAGGTATTAAGGATTACGGCAATTTGATCCCAGGTCACGGCGGAGCTTTGGATCGTTTTGATTCTATGTGCGTTGTGGCCCCCTTGGCAGAGCTACTGCTGATTTTGTTGCCTGTGGCGGTGAAGTGATGGTTAAACGTGTGAGTATTTTGGGTTCTACCGGTTCTATCGGCCGGCAGACTCTTGACATCGTAGACAATTTGGGTGTTGCGATCGCGGCTCTTACTGCCGGCTCCAATGTGGGGCGGATGGCTCAGCAATGCCGCAAATATCGCCCCCGGTTGGCGGTTATGGCTACCCAGGAAGCCGCGCAGCAGCTGAAAGAACAGCTGCATGATCTGGATATTACTGTCCTTTGGGGCGAGGAGGGCCTTTTGGAGGCTGCCGTTATCCCGGAGGCAGACTGCGTGATCACTGCGGTGGTGGGAATGGTGGGTCTGAAGCCTACCCTGGCGGCCATCGGCGCGGGAAAGCGGATTGGACTTGCCAATAAGGAGACACTGGTGTGCGCCGGTGAATTGGTAATGGCAGCAGCCAGACAGAACAATGTGGAGATCATTCCTGTTGACTCGGAGCATTCTGCCATTTTTCAGTGCCTGATGGGTAACCGCACCAAAGAGCAGATCAAGCGGATCATTCTTACCTGTTCCGGCGGTCCTTTCTATGGAAAGAGCAGGGAAGAACTGGGGATCGTGACCAAGGCAGATGCTCTCCGCCATCCCAATTGGAAGATGGGCGCGAAGATCACCATCGACTGTGCCACCCTAATGAATAAGGGTCTTGAAGTCATTGAGGCTATGCGTCTTTATGATATGCCCCTGGAGCAGGTGGATGTGCTGATCCACCGTCAGAGCATTGTCCACTCTATGGTGGAGTTTACGGATGGCGCGGTAATGGCACAGCTGGGTAGCCCGGATATGCGTCTGCCCATTCAGCTGGCAATGACCTATCCCGAAAGACTGCCCTGCCCCGTGGAGGGCCTGGATCTGACCCAATGCGCCAGCTTGAGCTTTGCCTTGCCGGATATGGAGGCTTTCCCGTGCCTGGCGCTGGCAAGAAAATGTGCCAAATTGGGCGGAACGGCCTGCCCGGTAATGAACGGTGCCAACGAAGAGGCTGTGGCTATGTTCTTAAACGACGAGATCGGCTTTTATGACATTTATGATCTGGTAAACCTGGCTGTGGATACGGTTCCTTTTGTGGAGCATCCCACCCTGGAACAGATCCTGGAATCTGACCGCCTGGCAAGACAGGTGGTCCGCAATGCAAAAAAATAAGTAAGCGAGGACCTAAATGAGCATCCTGTTTGCAATTTTACTGTTTAGTTTTCTGATATTTATCCACGAGCTGGGCCACTTTGTGGCAGCAAAGCTGTCCGGTGTCCAGGTCAATGAATTTGCCATTTTTATGGGCCCGGCCCTGGTCAAATGGCAGCGGGGCCAGACCCAGTATTCCATCCGCTGTATTCCCATAGGTGGCTTCTGCGCAATGGAAGGTGAGGATGAGGATACGGACAATCCCCGTTCTTTTCAAAAAGCGGCCTGGTGGAAGCGGCTGGTCATTCTGCTGGCCGGCTCTGCTATGAACTTTGTGGCAGGTCTTTTGATCCTTGCCATTGTGTTTGCACCGGCAAAGCAGTTTGTGGTCCCCACCATTGTTTCCAGTGAACCGGGTTGTACTGTGGTCCGGGAGGATGGCCTGCACGTTGGGGATACTTTTCTGGAGGTAGATGGGGAGAAGATCTTCGTCCAGTCGGATGTGACGACGATGCTGGCTATGAATCCGGGAGATTATCACGACATTGTGGTGAAACGGGACGGCCAGAAAGTCGTTCTGGATGATTTCTTTATGGAAAAGCATCCCTTTGATAACCCGGATGGGACCCGGTCTGTGCGTTACGGCATCAACTTTGGTATAGAGAATGCCACGTTTATGAGTAAGTGCAGGTATGTTTGGAATGTAGCGCGAAACATCCTGCGCAGTGTGCGGCTGAGCCTGCAGATGCTGTTTACCGGACGAGCGGGTCTTTCCGATGTGTCCGGGCCTGTGGGCATTGTGCAGATTATGAGTGATACGGCCCAAAAATCCGCGTCCGCGTTGGATGCGGTGATGAATATGCTGTATTTCGGCGGCTTTATCGCCACCAACCTGGCGGCAATGAATATGCTGCCTCTTCCTGCCCTGGACGGTGGCCGGGCATTTTTCCTGCTGCTGACCACGCTGATCCAGGCCATTACCAAAAAGAAAATCGATCCTAAATATGAGGGCTATATCCACGGTGCTGGTATGGTGCTGCTGTTGGGACTGATGGCTGTGGTTATGTTCAAGGATATTTTTGTAATTTTTAAGGGGTAACACAATGACAAGGCAAATCTATGTGGGTGGAATCCCCATCGGCGGCGGCGCCCCGGTGGTGATCCAGTCTATGTTGAATACAAAAACAACGGATGTAGCGGGCTCTTTGGAGCAGATCCGGAAATTAAAAACTGCCGGCTGCCAGATCGCCCGTCTGGCTGTGCCCAATATGGAAGCGACCAGGGCCTTTGGGGATATCTGCAAGGAGTCTGTTTTGCCGTTGGTGGCGGATATCCACTTCGACTATCGGCTGGCCATTGCAGCCGCGGAGAACGGCGCGGCTAAAATTCGTATCAATCCCGGAAATATCGGGGGAGAGGACCGGGTCCAGGCGGTAGTGGATATGTGTAAGGCACGCAATATCCCAATCCGCATTGGTGTGAATGGGGGCAGCCTGGATAAGAAACTGCTGGAGAAGTACGGGCATCCCACAGCCCAGGCTCTGGTGGAAAGTGCGTTTCAGCACCTGGAACTTTTGGAGAAATTCGGTTTCTACGATACCTGCGTGTCTATGAAGTCCTCTGCCGTGCCGGTTATGGTGGAGGCGGCAAGGCTTTTCAGGAGTAAGTGCGACTATCCCATTCATATCGGCGTTACAGAGACTGGCCCTGTGCGTATGGGTCTGATGAAGTCTGCCATGGGCATTGGCGCATTGCTTCTGGACGGTATCGGTGATACTATCCGGGTCAGCCTTACAGACGACCCGGTTGAGGAGGTCTACGCGGCGAAGGATATTCTGAGAGCTGCCGGACTTCGCAAGGAAGGAGTCAACATTATTTCCTGTCCTACCTGTGGCAGAACCCAGATCGATCTGATCGGCCTGGTTAACCAGGTTGACCAGGCCTTGAAGGACTGTGAAAAACCCATCACCGTGGCGGTAATGGGCTGTGTTGTCAATGGCCCGGGAGAGGCCCGGGAGGCAGATATTGGCATTGCCGGCGGCGATGGCTGCGGTATGCTGTTTGAAAAAGGACAGCAGGTCTGCAAGCTGCCCTATGAGGAATTGTTGCCGGCTTTACTAAAGAGAATAGAAGAAATTTGAGGATATTATGAACGACACCGTATACTTGAGCAATATGTTTTCGGACTATGAACCGGGCGAGCAGCTGCGTGAGATCTTTTCTCAGGCGGCAATTGTTGCTGCGGACATTGACCCGGACAGCAAAAAAGTGGCGGTGGCAGTTCATTCTCTTAAGTATATTCCCCAGCGGGTGCTGGACGAAACAGCGTCCGGGATCGCGCAGGCATATGGCTTGGCTAAGCTGGAACTGGTTGCCACCCATCCTGCCGACCAGCTGGCCTATATAGAGCCGGAGGAACTGATGGATCTGTTTGTAGCGGCCAACCCCCTCTGCCGTGGGTCTTTGGCAGGCGCCCGTTGGGAGTGGGAGGACACACTCCTGCACATCCATTTAAGAGCCAACGGTAAGCAGATCCTGGATGAGTGTGCGCCTGTGGTGTGCCGTCAGCTCCTGGAGCGGTTTGCAGTGCCTGTCAGCGTGCAGATCCACCAGGGAGAGAGCCTCCAGGGTAAGGCATTGTTCGAGGCTATGGAAAAGATGCGTGGGCAGATGCTCAGTGATCTTCCCAGAACCGCTGCTGCCGCCAAGGCCGAGGGCCAGGGCCAGGATAAACCCAGTGAGGCCATCTACGGTAAGCCGTTTAAGGGTAAGGCAACCGCTATGAAAGAACTGGACCTGGATATGGGCAGTATTATCGTGGAGGGCCGGGTATTTAACATCAACCATAAGGAACTGAAAAAGAACAATGCCTGGGTCATCAACTTTGATATGACAGACAATTACGGCTCAGTCCGTGTAAACCGCTATATGCAAAGCGCGGAGGCTAAGCCGATCCTGGACGCGGTCAAGACCGGCACGGTGCTGAAGGTACAGGGCAAACTGATGGTCAACCAGTTTGATAACGAGATGATCCTAAAGCCCTTCAACATTATTCCCGGCACTATGGAAAAGCGTAAAGATACGGCCCAGGGCGAGAAGCGTGTGGAGCTGCATCTGCACACCTCCATGAGCAATATGGATGCCCTTACCAGTACAAAAGCGGCTATTAAACAGGCTGCCGCTTGGGGGCATAAGGCCATCGCGATCACCGATCACGGCTGCTGTCAGTCTTTCACGGACGCGCTGCATACGGTAGAGGACTGGAAAGGCCCGCCTAAGGTGGCCGGTACGGACGAAACCATCAAGATCCTCTACGGCTGCGAGGGCTACTACGTTAACGACGTGGACGACCGGATCGTTGTCCACGGCACAAGGGATCTGGCTTTTGAAGACGAGTTTGTTGCCTTCGACCTGGAGACCACAGGCTTGTTTTCCCGGACAGATACGATCATTGAGATCGGTGCCGTGGTTATAAGGCAGGGCCGGGAGGTGGACCGTTTCCAGGCATTTATCAACCCGGGCCGAAAGCTGGACCCCAAGATCGTGGAGCTGACGGGCATTACCGACGAAATGCTCCGGGACGCGCCCTCGGCAGAGGAAGTATTTCCTAAGTTTATCGAATTTGTGGGCGACAGGGTGTTGGTTGCCCACAATGCCGATTTCGATACCGGTTTTATCCGCGCGGAGTGCAGCCGGCAGGGGATTCCCTACACTTTTACCTCTGCCGATACGTTGGTATTGGCGCAGAATCTGATGCCAAATCTCGGCAAGCATAAGCTGGACATCGTGGCAGGTGCTATGAGCCTGCCGGAGTTCAACCATCATCGGGCTGCCGACGATGCGCTGACTTGTGGTCTGATTATGGCGAAACTGATGGAAAAGCTGGAATCCATGGGTGTACATACCCTGCAGGGTATTAACCCGGCTATGGAGCCTATTCGCTCCGTTAACAAGCTCAACGACCGGTATAACCAGCATATTGTTCTGTTCGCCAAAAACCAGACGGGACTTCGCAATCTTTACCATCTGATTTCCTTGTCCAATCTGGAACACTTTAAGCGTTTCCCCCGAATGCCAAAGTCGGAGATTTTAAAATACCGGGAGGGCCTTATCATCGGCTCTGCCTGCGAGGCAGGCGAGGTATTCCAGGCGGTTATGTCCAACAAGAGCGATTACGAGATCGCCCGGCTGGCATCCTTCTACGATTATTTGGAGATCCAGCCTCTTTCCAATAATATGTTTATGCTGGAAAAGGGCAGAGTAAAGGATGTGGAGGAACTGCGGAATTTCAACCGCAGGATCATCCGCTTGGGTGAGGAACTGGGTAAGCCTGTGGTAGCCACCGGTGACGTCCATTTCCTGAATCCGGAGGATGAGGTGTTCCGCCATATTCTGCTTGCCACCAAGGGCTTTGACGATGCAGACCGGGACAACCCCCTCTACTTCCGTACCACCGATGAAATGCTGGAGGAATTCAGCTATCTAGGCACGGAGAAGGCCCGTGAGGTGGTCATAACCAATCCCAATATGATCGCGGATATGTGCGAGACGGTGCGTCCCGTACCCCACAATTTGTTTGCGCCTAAGATCGAAAACTCGGTAGAGGATCTGAAATCCCTGGTCTATGGTAAATTCCACAAACTTTACGGCGAGAATCCTCCGGAACTGTTTGTCAAGCGTGTAGAAACGGAGCTTAACGACATCATCAGCTGTCACTACGATGTGATCTATATGTCCGCACAGCGTCTGGTGCAGAATTCTCTGGAGAATGGTTACCTGGTTGGCTCCCGTGGTTCTGTGGGTTCTTCCATCGTGGCATTTATGTCCGGTATCACGGAGGTAAATTCTTTCCCGCCCCATTACCGCTGCCCCAATCCGGCGTGCAAACACACCATTTTGGACGTGCCTAAAGAGTTTAACTGCGGTGCGGACCTTCCGGATATGGCGTGCCCGGTATGTGGCACAAAGCTGGAAAAGGATGGCTTTAACATTCCCTTTGAGACCTTCCTGGGCTTTGGCGGTGACAAAGTGCCGGATATCGACCTGAACTTCTCCGGCGAGTACCAGGCAGAGGCACACAAATACTGTATTTCCATGTTCGGTTCTTCCCACGTGTTCCGCGCAGGCACAGTGGGTACCGTGGCGGAGAAGACCGCATTCGGCTATGTGAAAAATTATTTGACCGAGCGCGGCAAGGCTGCCACCAGTTCCGAACTGAGCCGCCTTGCTGCAGGCTGCGTAGGTGTACGCCGTACCACCGGCCAGCACCCCGGCGGCCTGGTGGTTATTCCCCAGGAGAACGAGATCTGGGATTTCTGTCCGGTGCAGCATCCTGCTGACGACCCCAATTCCGACCAGATCACGACCCATTTTGAATACCATTCTATGGAAGAGAACCTTCTGAAACTGGATATGCTGGGACACGATGATCCTACGATGATCCGTATGATGGAGGATATGACCGGTATTAACGCCACCACGATCCCTCTGGATGACAAGGGCACTATGTCCATTTTTACATCCTCCAAGATCCTGGGGTATGAAAACGACAAGCTCCTGGGCCCTACCGGCGCGGTGGGTGTGCCGGAGTTCAACACCCGATTCACCCGTGGGGTACTTCTGGATACCAAGCCGGAGAAGTTTGACTTCCTGGTGCGTATCTGCGGCTACACCCACGGTACGGACGTGTGGCTGGGCAATGCCAAGGACCTGATCGTGTCCGGTACGGCAAAGGTGGACGAGACCATCGGTGCCCGTGACGATATTATGCTGTATCTGATTTCCTGTGGTATGCCGGAAAAACGTGCGTTCAAGATTATGGAATCGGTTCGAAAGGGTAAGGGTCTTCCTCCCGGCGCAGAGGAGGAGATGGTGGATGCCGGTGTGCCGGACTGGTACATCGGTTCTTGTAAGAAGATCAAGTACCTGTTCCCCAAGGCTCACGCGGTAGCCTACTGTATGATGGCTTTCCGCATTGCCTGGTTTAAGGTGTATCATCCGTTGGCGTTCTACTGCGCCTATTTCTACCGGCGCAGTCAGAAGGGCGGATTTGATGCTGCACTGATGACCGGCGGTATGGATAAGGTTAAGGAGAACATCGATGCCATTGAAAAGAACGAAGCATCCACCGCCAAGGACGAGGATATGCTTACCACTCTGGAAGTGGTGTATGAATTCTACCTGCGTGGCTTCGAGTTCCTTCCCATCAGTATCTACGAAAGCCACGCAACCAAGTTCCTGACCAAGGATGGAAAGATCCTGCCGCCATTCGTGGCGGTGGCAGGCTTGGGCGAAAGCGCGGCCTGGGACTTGATGCACGGCCGTGAAGGCAAGACCTTCCTGTCTGTGGAGGAAGTCGCGGCGGCCTGTCCCAAGGTCTCCAAGACCCATATGCAGATGCTCAAAGACGGCGGCGCGTTCGGTGACCTGCCGGAGACCAGCCAGGTGAATTTGTTCGATAATTTCTAAGGAGGACTGACTATGCAAGACATCGGAACACAGTTCCATATCCGCTGCGACGAAAAGGATGTGGGCCGCTACTGTTTCCTGCCCGGTGACCCCGGACGGTGCGAGAGTATTGCAAGCCATTTTGATAGCCCGGTTCACGTGGGAATGAACCGTGAGTACAACATCTATACGGGTACATTGCTGGGAGAGAAAGTCTCTGTGTGCTCCACCGGTATCGGAGGTCCTTCTGCGGCCATCGCTATGGAGGAGCTTCATAATATCGGTGTGGATACTTTTATCCGTGTCGGTACCTGCGGCGGTATCGATCTGGATGTGCAGCCCGGCGATGTGGTAGTGGCCACCGGAGCTGTCCGCTTCGAGCATACCTCCCTGGAGTATGCGCCCATCGAGTTTCCCGCAGTGGCGGATTTTGATGTTACTGCTGCGCTGAAGGCTGCAAGTGAGGCACTGGGGTACCGTACACACGTGGGTGTTGTGCAGTGTAAAGATTCCTTCTACGGCCAGCACAGCCCTGAGAAATCCCCTGTGTACTGGGAGCTGCTCCAGAAATGGGAGAGCTGGAAGCGGTTGGGCGTGAAGGCCAGTGAGATGGAATCCGCTGCTCTGTTTGTGATCGCGGCAGCCCTGGGCGTGCGCTGCGGCAGCTGTTTCCACGCGGTGTGGAACCAGGAACGGGAGAAGCTTGGTATGGCTATGCCTATGACGGAGGATACCTCCGGTGCCATCAAGGTAGGAATTGAGGCTATGAAGCGGATCATCGCCGCAGATAAGAAATGAAAAATACGGCAGCAGTAACAAACTGCTGCCGTATTCCATTTTACATCAAGATTGCGTTGGGGACACCTTTTTCTTGTCCGGCAACTGGGAAAGGATCACTGCTACAAACATAAGTACACAGCCGGTGACCTCCCAAACGGTCAATGTTTCCTGGAGGATCAGACAGCCGGACAGCACCGCGAACACAGACTCCAGGCTCATCAGCAGGGAAGCGGTGGAGGCCTCCAAATGTTTTTGTCCCAGGATCTGCATCGTGTAGGCAAAACCCATAGAAAGGACTCCTGCATAGGCAATCGAGCCGAAGCAGCTGCCGATGGATGCCCAGGTAGGGGTCTCGGTAAACACCATCACGATTGCGGACAGTACTGCGCACAGGAAACAGTTCAGACAGTTGAGCCGTACGCAGTCAACCTCGCCGGCGAACACATCCACAAAGGATATCTGGATGGCGAAAGCCAGGGCACAGCCAATCAGCAGCAGATCCGCCGTACTGATCCGTGTCACGCCTACGCAGCTCAGGCAATACAAACCTGCCACTGCCAGAATCACGCTCAGCGGAATCCACTTGCTGGGTTTGCACTTGCGGAAGATCCCCAGAAGGGGAACGAAGACGATGTACATAGCGGTCAGAAACGCGGATTTTCCTGCATCCGTGTCCACAATGCCAACCTGCTGCATATTCACCGCAATAAAAAGGGGCACACCGCAAAATAACGCGGCTTTCCACAGCTTCTTGTCTATCCAGCGGGAGAAGAAGGTTTTGCCGTCATTTTGGAATCTGTCAAGCACCCAGATCACGGGCAGTAGGGCCACGCCGCCCAGAAAACAGCGGGCTGCCTGGAACGTAAAAGGACCGATATGGTCCATACCAACGCTTTGTGCCACAAAGGTAGAACCCCAGATCACTGTGGCAAGGAGCAAAAATACTGTGCCTTGCAATTGCTTTTTCATAAATATCATCACCGTCTGCTAGTCTAGCATATTTTTACATTCTTTGCAATACGGGATGTTTGCAATTTCCGCAGTACGTGGTATAATAGACAAAACGAAAAACAGGAGGACAACTATTATGGCTGAATCCGAACGTATCAGAAAGCGCTCCGAAATTCCCGTAGAGGACACCTGGGCAACAGAGGACCTGTACGCTTCCGACGAACTGTGGGAGCAGGAACTGGCGACCCTTGCCGATGATCAGGAGTATCTGGCAGCCTTCGCCGGCAAACTGGGCCAGGGCGCGCAGAACTTGTATGACTATATGGTAAAGACCGAGCAGGTCAATGCCAAGGCAGAGCTGTTGGCTAACTACTGTATGCGTAAGGCAGATGAGGACACCCGCAATACATTCTACCAGGCAATGACCGGTAAGTTTATGAGCGTGGTGGTGGCCCTGAGCGCAGCCACCAGCTTTGAAACCCCGGAAATTATGGCTATTTCCGATGAAACGCTGGACGGCTTCTACCGGGAATGTCCCCAACTGGAGCGCTACCGCCGCTACCTTACCAATCTGCGGCGGCTGAAGGACCACGTGCTGTCTGCGGCAGAGGAAAAGCTTCTGGCGGCGGCAGGCGAGCTGTCCCAGACCCCTGACAATATCTACGGTATGTTTGCTGACGCGGATATCACGTTTCCGGATGCGGAAGATTCCCAGGGCAAAAGACACCAGGTCAGCCAGGGTACGTTTGTACAGTGCGAGGAAAGTCCTGACCGGGTCCTCCGTAAAAATGCCTACGAAAGCCTGTATCACAGCTTTGCAAAGTTCAAAAATACCGCGGCATCTATCTTAAATGCCCAGAACAAGCAGCTGAAGTTCTTTGCGGAGGCCAGAAAGTACGAAAATGCCTTTGAGGCGTCTCTCAGCCGCACCAATGTGCCTACCTCCGTATATCTGAATCTGATTGAAGCAGTTCATAAGCATATGGACAAGATGCACCGTTATGTGCGCCTGCGCAAGAAGGTGCTGGGTGTGGAGGAGCTGCATTTTTACGATGTGTACACTCCACTGCTGGCAGATGTGGATAAGCACATTCCCTATGAGCAGGCAAAGCAGACCATCTATGATGCACTGGCACCTCTGGGCGAGGATTACCGGGCCGTATTGAAAGAGGGCTTTGAGAACCGCTGGGTGGATGTCTATCAGAACGAGGGCAAGCGCAGCGGCGCCTATTCTGCCGGCGCGGCAGTCCATCCGTTTGTGCTGATGAATTATACCGGCACATTGGACAGCCAGTTCACCCTTGCCCACGAAATGGGCCACGCGCTTCATTCCTACCACTCCAACAAGTACCAGAACCCCATTGACTCTGACTATGTGATCTTTGTGGCAGAGGTGGCTTCCACCTGTAACGAAGCGCTGCTGATGGAGTATCTTCTGGGCAAGACCACAGACAAAAAAGAGCGGGCATATCTCATCAACCACTTCCTGGACCAGTTCAAGGGCACGCTGTACCGCCAGACTATGTTTGCCGAATTCGAGCTGATCATTGGCCGGATGGCTGCAGAGGGCAAGACATTGACGGCGGATGTGCTTTGTCAGGAATACAAGAGGCTCAATGAGCTGTATTACGGCCCGGATATGGTTGTGGATGACGAGATTGCTATGGAATGGGCCAGAATCCCTCACTTCTATTACAACTACTATGTCTTCCAGTACGCTACCGGCTATTCTGCCGCCATTGCCCTGTCCCGTAAGATCCTGAACGAGGGCGAAAGTGCCGTAAAGGACTACATCCGCTTCCTGTCCGGCGGCTGCTCCAAGAGCCCTATCGATCTTTTGAAGGACGCCGGTGTGGATATGACCAGTTCTGCCCCTGTTGAGGCGGCTTTGGAACTGTTCGGCACACTTCTGGACGAAATGGAAGCGTTGGTGGAAGAATGAAACCGGATATTTATCTTCCCACATTGCACACCTTTGCGATGAAAAATCCCTTCACGGGCTCCTGGAAAGCGTTCCGGTTCAAAGCAGTTCCGGAAGTGGTGATGCTCACAGCCAAAGAGGTGGATTTCGCGCAAAGCTCCATAACAGCTGAGTTCTGGCACGGACCTTTTTGCTATGAGAAGAGTGAAATCGAAGGCAAGCGGACGTTTCCTATGAGCGAAGAAGGCAGATTGGAAATGAAAGCGTGGCTGGAATCCAACGTATAAAAAAGCCGCCCAAAGGGCGGCTTTTTCCCGTTTTTGCGAGAAAAACCATTGACATTTGCAAACAATGTGGTAGAATATCACCGATATGCAAAAGCAACGCGGAAACCAGAAAAAGCGCAGGCAGCGCAGCGAGAGGGGAATGGTGTGAGCCCCTTGTGTCCAGCCTTTTTCAGCCACTTCCAAGCAGCCCGGGATGACCGGGACGGGCACTCCCGTTACAGGGTAACTAAGATGCCATATTGGCGAATTAGGGTGGTACCGCGGCAAACGTCGTCCCTATGTGGGGATGGCGTGTATTTTTTTGTAAATTTATATGGAGGTAAGATCCAAATGAGTAAAAAAGCGTATGGAGTAAACGAACTGCGTGAGATGTTTTTGAGCTTCTTTGAGGGCAAGGAGCATCTGCGTCTGCCCAGTTTCTCTCTGATTCCCCAGAACGACCAGTCACTGCTGCTGATCAACTCCGGTATGGCTCCTATGAAACCCTATTTTAAGGGCGAAGTAGAGCCTCCCCGCCGCAGAGTTTGTACCTGCCAGAAGTGCATCCGTACCGGTGACA
This sequence comes from Faecousia sp., assembly GCA_045546655.1. Lineage (GTDB taxonomy): Bacteria > Bacillota > Clostridia > Oscillospirales > Oscillospiraceae > Faecousia. Next base: position 6,435 of record JAZQDH010000054.1, on the reverse strand, counting down.
TTGAGAACATCGGTAAGACGGCCCGTCACGGCACTTACTTTGAGATGCTGGGCAACTTCTCCTTCGGCGATTATTTCAAGCGCGAGGCAATTGCCTGGAGCTGGGAGTTTTTGACCAAGGTCGTTGGACTGGAGGAAGACCGACTGTATCCTTCAATCTACGAAAATGATGAAGAGGCCTTCGAGATCTGGAACAAGGAGATCGGCATCCCTGCCGAGAACATTTTCCGTTTTGGCAAGAAGGACAATTTCTGGGAGCATGGCGCCGGTCCCTGCGGCCCCTGCAGTGAGATCTACTACGACCGTGGTGAGAAGTACGGCTGCGGCAGCCCTGACTGTAAGGTTGGCTGCGAGTGCGACCGCTTTATGGAAGTGTGGAACAACGTGTTCTCCCAGTTCGATAACGACGGCCAGGGTAACTACACCGAGCTGGTGCAGAAGAACATCGACACCGGTATGGGGCTGGAGCGTCTGGCAGTGGTCTGCCAGGATGTGAATTCTCTGTTCGATGTTGACACCGTAATGAACATCACCAACCACGTTACCGCTATTACCGGTGCTTCCTACGGTCAAAGCACCAAGACGGACGTGAGCCTGCGTGTGATCACTGACCATATCCGTGCATCTACCTTTATGATCGCCGACGGTGTGCGTCCCACCAATGAGGGCCGCGGCTATGTTCTGCGCCGTCTGCTGCGCCGTGCTGCCCGTCACGGCAGACTCCTGGGTGTGAAGCGTCCGTTCCTGTTTGAGGTTGTTGAGACTGTTATCAAAGAGAATGAGAGCCACTATGCCTACCTGCGTGAGCGCAAGGACTATATCATCAAGACCGTACTGACCGAGGAAGAGTCTTTCTGCAAGACCATTGACGGTGGTATGCGTATTTTCTCCGAGAAGCTGGCAGAGCATAAGGCAGAGGGCAAGACCGTCTTCTCCGGCGCAGACGCATTCCTGTTGGCAGACACCTACGGTTTCCCCGTGGATCTGACAGCTGAGATGCTGGAAGATGAGGGTATGACCCTGGATATGGAGATGTTTACCAAGTGCAGAGAAGAGCAGCGTGTCCGCGCCCGGGAAGCACGGAAGGCCCTGGGCGATCTGGGCTGGGCAGGCATTGATCTGGGTCTGGATACCACGCCCACCAGCTTTGTGGGATATCACACCAATGTCTGTGAAGCCAAGGTGCTGGCAGTCTGTGTTGGTGAAGAGGTCACCGGTTCTATCGCCGGCGGCGAGAGCGGCATCATCGTTCTGGACAAGACACCTTTCTATGCCGAAATGGGCGGACAGAGTGCCGACCACGGTGTGATCCTGGTGGGTGAGAGCCGTTTTGAGGTCACCAATGTCCAGAAGGATAAGGGCGGCAAGTATCTGCACAGCGGCAAGATGGTCGGCGGCAGTATCAAGACCGAGGACACCGTATGCGCGTCTATCGATGTGGAGCGCCGTAAGGCTATTATGCGTGCCCACTCCGCGACCCACCTGCTGCAGAAAGCATTGACCAGCGTGTTGGGTGACCACGTACACCAGGCCGGTTCTTTGGTAGAACCCGACCGTCTGCGTTTCGACTTTACCCACTACTCCGCTGTGACAGCCGAGGAGATGGCAAAGATCGATGCCATCGTACAGAGCGCTGTGTTTGAGGGTTATCCCATTGACGTTCGGGAGATGCCTATTGATGAAGCAAAGGCTATGGGTGCGACCGCGCTGTTCAGTGAGAAGTACGGGGATACCGTCCGTGTGGTTAATATGGGCGGCTATTCCATCGAGCTTTGCGGCGGCACCCATCTGGACAACACCGCAAAGGTAGGTCCGTTCCGCATTGAGAGCGAAGGCAGCGTTGCCTCCGGTGTGCGCCGCATTGAGGCCGTCACCGGCAAGGAGTGCCTGGCACAGATGGAGCTGGCCCGTCAGAGAGTGTATAATGCCTGCGCCATTCTGAAGGTTAAGCCCGGCGAACTGGCAACCAAGCTGGAGTGCCAGGTGGAGGAGATCAAGACTCTCAAGAAGGCGATTGAATCCTTTAAGGCAAAGGAAACTGCCGGTGAGACAGACCGTTTCCTGGTGGGCGCTCACGACATCAGCGGCCTTAAGGTTCTGACTGCAAACGTACCCAATGCGGATGCAGGCAAGCTGCGTCAGATGGGCGATCTGCTGCGGGACAAGGCTCCCAATCTGGTAGCGGTTCTGTCCTCTGTCAACGATGGTAAGATCACCTTCCTGGCTGTATGCGGTAAGGATGCCATCGCTAAGGGTATGAAGGCCGGCGAACTGGTGAAGCTGGTTTGCACCACCTGCGGCGGCAGTGGCGGCGGCAAGCCCGATTCTGCAATGGGCGGCGGCAAGGACGTTGTGAAGCTGGATGATGCCCTGGCACAGGTAGACAACTACGTCAGCTCTAAGGTATAATGGCATTATCGGGCGTCGCCGCCGGGCGGCGCCCGAATTTTAAGAAGGAGGAACAGCTTGCGTACACTGGTTTACGTTGCCATTGGATTTACACTGGCCTGCATCGTTGGTATTTACGTGGCACCGGGGATGTGGCTGCTTCCGTTGGCATTGTTTACGTTGGCAGCGCTGCTGGCGGTTTTGTGCGTCAGGTCGAAAACCGCCAAATGTACGGCGGTCCTGCTTTTGGGATTGCTGGTCGGAATTATGTGGATGTGGATGTTTGACAGTCTGTATCTGCGTACTGCGCTGGAGAACGATAACCAGGTACTCTATCTGCAGGCGGAGGTGACCGAGTACTCCTACGCTGCGAACCACGGTTCTGCCGCGGAATGCCGTGTTGTGCTGGATGGAAAGCCCTATAAAGTGAAGCTCTATCTGAAAGAGCGTGTTCAGCTCTGTCCCGGCGACCGGTTATGTGGCAACTTCTTGATGCGCTATACTGCCGATGGCGGCTCCAGAGCCCCAACCTATCACCAGGGAAAGGGTGTTTTTCTGCTGGGATATCCCCGGGGCAGCTGTACGTTTGAATACCTGGAGGACGTACCGGCCCGGTATTTTCCAAGGGTTCTGGCGCGGCAGATCTCCGAACTGCTCCGAAAAACCTTTCCTCCGGATGCGCTGCCATTTGCCCAGGCACTGCTGTTGGGCGATGATACGCTTCTTAACTATGAAACAGACAAAGCTCTGCAAATGAGCGGCCTGCGACACGTGATTGCTGTGTCGGGTTTGCACGTATCGATTCTCTTTGGGTTTGTCTATACCATTGGCGGTAAGAACCGGGTTTTGACAGCGTTGATCGGCATTCCGGTCCTTGTGGTCTTTGCGGCAGTTGCAGGATTTACGCCCTCCATCGTCCGGGCCTGCGTGATGCAGAGCTTGATGATCCTGGGAATGCTTCTGAACCGGGAATATGACCCTCCCACAGCCCTGGCTTTGGCAGTGCTGATAATTTTAGGGATTAATCCGGTGGCCATAACGTCGGTCAGCTTTCAGCTGTCTGTGGCGTCTATGCTGGGAATCCTTTTGTTTGCACAGCCCATGCAGAATTTCTTTTTGTCCCGGATGAAAGGCGGCAAGGGCCGGAAAAAGAGTCTGGGCGGTAAACTTATCCGGTGGATTGCTGCCAGTGTGTCGATTTCCCTGGCAACGTTGGTCACCACCACACCGTTGTGTGCCTATTATTTCGGATTTGTCAGCCTGGTCAGTATTTTTACAAATTTGCTGACCTTGTGGCTTATCTCCTTTATATTCATAGGAATTATTTTCGTTTGTGTGCTCGGCGGATTCTGGCTTCCGCTGGGTAAAACCATTGCCTGGATCCTGTCCTGGCCCATTGGGTATGTACTTATGATTGCACGATTCTTTTCCGGTCTTCCATACTCGGTTGTGTACACCAGCAGCGTTTACATCGTTTTGTGGCTGGTGTTCTGCTACGGCTTACTTACTGTGTTCCTGCGCCATAAGAAAAAGCACCCGGCCTTGTTTGCGGGATGCATCGTGGTGTGCCTTTGCGCGGCAATTGCCTGTACGGCACTGGAGCATCCACAGGAGGGGTTCTCGGTAACAGTGATGGATGTAGGGCAGGGGCAGTGCGTCCTGCTGCAGTCTGAAGAGGAGGCTTACCTGGTGGATTGCGGTAACGCCCAGGGGGATGAAGCCGCGGATATTGCGCTGCGGGAACTGTGGAAGAAGGGGATCACCTGCTTGGATGGAATAATCGTGACACACTACGATAAGGACCACGCAGACGGTGTCAATGGGCTGGTCAATGTGTTCGACGTAGAAACCGTATATTTGCCGGATTCCACACCGGATAATGAACTGCGGCAGCAGATCGTGCGGCAGAATGAGGAAAAGATCGTCTGGGTCCGGGATGAAGCCGCACTGGAGCTGCACAATGGTCGCATCACGATTTACCCTTCCGAGGAAACGGACGATACCAACGAAAGCAGTTTGTGTATCTTGTTTCAGGTAGATAATTGTGATATACTGATAACCGGTGACCGCAGTATCCAGGGCGAGGAAGCCCTGATGGAGGCGGTGGACCTGCCTGAACTGGAGCTTCTTGTGGTGGGACACCACGGTTCCAGAAACTCCACCGGCTTTGAATTCTTGAAAGAAACCCGGCCTATTACAGCGGTGATCTCCGTGGGTGATGATAATTCCTACGGGCATCCTGCGGAGGAAACGCTGGAGCGGCTGAGAATATTTGGATGTAACGTCCTGCGTACCGATCTGGAGGGTACAATCACATTCCGGGGGTGAAGATATGGCTAAAAAATACGAGCAGCCGGACAGCTTGCAGGAGCTGAAACAGGCGATTCGTCAGAAAGAACCTGGCAGACTCTATTTTTTCTGGGGTGAGGAGACTTTTCTGCTGCACCACTACCTGGAACAGCTGCGCAAGAGCATCGTGGATGAGCTTACGGAATCCTTCAATTTCCACAAGCTCACCCAAGAGACCTTTGATATGCAGACCTTTGCCGACAGCGTGGAGAATCTGCCTATGATGGCAGAGCGGACTATGGTGTGGGTGGATGAGGTTGACTTTTTTAAGTTTGGTGAAGCAGACCGGGACAAAATTACAGAGATTTTCTCCGACATTCCGGACTACTGCACCGTTGTCTTTACCTATGTGGCGAACCCATGGAAGCCGGATAAACGTCTGAAAAAGCTTTGGGAAGCGGTGACAAAATACGGCCAGGTCGTGGAATTTGCCAAGCAGAGCCAACGGGATCTGGTTTCCTGGATCACCCGTCATTTTGCTGCCAACCAGAAGCGGATCACTCCGGAGCTTTGTGTTTATTTGATCGATATCACCGGCGGTACAATGACAGCCCTTGCAGGTGAGATCGGTAAGATCTGTGCCTATTCCGGAGCGCAGGATATCTGCAAAAGCGACATCGACGCAGTCACCGAGCCTGTTTTGGACGCGGTGGTATTCCAAATGACAGATTTGATGAGCCAGGGTGAATATGGAGCGGCGCTGCAAAAGCTGCAGCAGCTTCTGAAAATGCAGCAGGAGCCGGTAATGATTCTGGGTGCCATCGGCGGCCACTTCCGCAGAATGGGCGCGGCACGAACCTTGCTGGATAACGGTAAAAACGCAGTTCATCTGCAGAAACTGTGCGGCCTGGCGGATTACCCGGCCAGAAAGACCATCTCTTCTGCCGGAAAGTTTTCCGCAAGCTTTTATGAAAGGGCGGCAAAGGCTGTTTTGGAGACAGATTATAAGCTGAAAACCTCCTTTGACGATCCCCATAGATTGCTGGAGATGCTGGTGATGGAGCTGGCAATGGAGGCCAGAAATGATTAAAATACAGGAAGTGATCGTGGTCGAGGGCCGTTATGACAAAAATACCCTCGCACAGGTGGTGGATGCTGCCATTCTGGAAACTTCCGGATTCGGGATTCTGAAAGACAAGAAACAGCTGGATTTGCTGCGCAGGGCGGCAAAAGCCAGAGGACTGATCGTATTTACCGATTCTGACGGTGCAGGCTTTGTGATCCGCAACTTCCTGAAAAGCGCGATTGAGCCAAAGTATCTTAAGCACGCCTATATCCCGGACATTGCCGGGAAAGAGCGGCGCAAGAAAACCCCCGGCAAAGAAGGAAAACTGGGTGTGGAGGGTATGACACCCGAAGTGATCGAGCAATGCCTGCGTAGAGCCGGCGCGACGGTCCTGGGGGAAGAAAACAGCGCTTTGATATCACAGATCACCAAGCAGGATCTGATGGTGCTGGGGCTGTCCGGCGGCCGTGACAGCGGCAGGCTTCGTACGCAGTTGCTGAAAAAGCTGGATCTGCCCGGGCATATGAGCAGCAACGCTTTGCTGCAGGCGCTGAATCTGCTTTACACATTACCTCAGCTGGAAGAAATCGTATCCACGCTGACTATTGGAGAAGACTATGATTGACATTTCCGTAAAAAACTTAACTAAGTTTTTTGTGATCGGCGAGAACCTGTTGGAGAACCTCTCTTTCG
>JAZQDH010000053.1:0-5653 GCA_045546655.1 Faecousia sp. | reverse complement strand
CCAAACTGAGCTACGCCCGGATAGATTCAAGGCTATGACCTGCTACATTATACTGGACTGCAATCAAAAAAGCAAGGGAAAATATGGCGACTTGACTATTTTATCCGGCATGGTATAATCACACTAATGAAATTTCTTATGGTTTTACCGGATTTGGAGGATAAGTATGAGAGGAATTCCTTCTTTGATTACGGATATTCGCAAAAACGTCTTTACGGAAGTTGCCAGAATGGCGTATTCCGGAAAGGGATATGAAGGCGTGGATGAGCTGCCCTATATCATTGTTCCCGGCGATCAGCCGTTGCACAGAGAATCCGTCTTTCTGGAGCGGGCGATCGCCAGCGAACGGGTACGTCTGGCGATGGGCCTGAATGTGCGGCCGATCCAGACCCGTCATTTGATGACTGAGGGTATGGATGCCGCGGCGGTTGCCCAGCAGTATTATGAACCGCCGCTGATCAATATAATCCCCTATGCGTGCCACGTTTGCCCCACCAATCAGTATCGGGTGACCAACAGCTGCCAAAATTGCTTGGCCGCATCTTGTCAGCAGGTGTGTCCCAAGGGCGCGATCTCTTTTGCGAACGGCAAAAGTGAGATTGATCTCAATAAGTGTGTTCGGTGCGGCAAATGCGAAAAAGCATGCCCCTATCACGCCATTATTCACCTGGAGCGTCCCTGCCAGGCTGCCTGCGGTATGGATGCCATCGGTTCTGACCAACAAGGCAGGGCAGTGATCATCCAGGAGAAGTGTGTAGCTTGCGGTCAGTGCCTGGTAAGCTGCCCCTTTGGTGCCATTGTGGACAAGGGTCAGATTTTCCAGGTGATCCAATCCATTCTTCAGGGGGACAAGATCATTGCGATCGTCGCTCCTGCGTACATCGGCCAGTTTGGAAAGCACTCCACTCCGGAAAAGTTTGTCACAGCTATGAAACAGCTGGGATTTTACAGAGCGGTTGAGGTGGCGGTGGGCGCTGATATGTGTACCATTGAGGAGGCCAGGGACTTCCAGGAAAAAGTACCGTCCCAGCAGAATTATATGGCCACTTCCTGCTGCCCGGCATGGCATTCTATGATCTATAAGCTGTTCCCCAGCGAAACAGGCAAGATTTCTATGACATTGACACCGATGGTCTTTACCGCACGGCTCATGAAAGAGAAATACCCCGGCTGCCGCGTGGTCTTCGTTGGCCCTTGCGCGGCAAAGAAGCTGGAGGCCATCCGTGAGGACATCCGTTCTGACGTGGACTTTGTGCTGACCTTTGAAGAGCTGCAGGGTATGTTTGAGGCAAAGGGTATTGACTTTGCTGACATTGAGCCTGCTGAGGCAAAACACGAGGGCACTGCTGCCGGCAGAGGGTTTGCTGTGGCAGGCGGTGTTGCCAAGGCTGTGGCGGATCTGGTAAAGGAAACCAACCCGGATCTGGAGCCGAAAACAGCCCGGGCAGAGGGCCTGCGGGATTGCCGCAAGCTGATGACTTTGGCAAAGGCGGGTAAGTACAACGGATATCTGCTGGAGGGTATGGCTTGCCCCGGCGGCTGTGTTGCCGGTGCCGGTACACTCCTGCCTGTGGATCTTGCGGCGAAGGTCGTGGGCCGATATCAGTCCGAGACAGACCGCACAAGTCCCCTGGACAGCCCTTATCGGGATAAAGGCAAGCAGCTGGAAGAAGAATAATGATACTTAAAAAAGTCCCGGGCGACCGGGACTTTTTTAAGTGGATTTCATTGCCATTTTCCAAAAGTTGTGATACAATAAATGGGATTTTTTGAGGAGGTGCCCGGATGGAATATAATGACGTGTACGACCGCGACCGGAATGTAACCGGGAAACTCCATAGACGGGGTACCGCCTGGAAAAATGGGGAATACGGTATGGTGGTTTGTGTCTGGGTGTACGATGGGCACGGAAAACTGCTGCTGACCCGCAGAGCCCCCGGAAAGACCGTGGCCGGCACTTGGGAAAATTCCGGCGGAGCCGTGAAGGCAGGGGAGAACAGCCGGTGCGCGATCGCGCGAGAGCTGTATGAAGAAACCGGTATTCAGGCAGATGCGGACGCGTTTGAATTGCTGGACTCCTGTACAGAGGGGAAGATACACTACGACCACTTCTGCCTGTGCAGACAGATCCCGTTGGAACAGGTGGTGCTTCAGCCCGGTGAGACGGATGATGCCAAATGGGTCACGTTCCAGCAGGTTCACGAGATGATCCAAAAGAAGCAGATCTGCCGGGTCATCGCCAAGCAGTTCCTGCGTCACGAGCCGGCACTTTTGGCCCGGCAGAAAGAGCATTAAAACAGAAACCCAGCTTCTCGAAAGGGCAGGCTGGGTTTCTTGCGCATAGGCTAATCAGAAATAACAAAAACCGAGGTCAAACCTCGGTAAAAATTTACGAAAAATAAATTGACATCTGGACATATCCGTGATACAATAGTAGTCCATATTGTGGAGGTATGTCGATTTCACATCCTCCCCCTTATGCATCTATTATACAACACATCCGGCGTGATTGTCAAGAGGAAAAATAATTAAGCGACAACCGATCCGGGCGTATTAAAGGTAAGCAACACATTATTCCGGCGAAAGCCGAAAGAAAGGCTGTGATGATCCATATGGCAATGGTCAAGGACCAATTGTTCGGTAAGACTATGCGTAAGTCTTACGCAAAGTACCAAGAGATCCTGGAAATGCCCAATATGCTGAAAATCCAGAAGGACTCCTATCAGTGGTTTCTGGATGAAGGTCTGCGCGAGGTCTTCAAAGATGTTGGCGTGATTTCTGACTTCTCCGGTAAGCTGGAGCTGAGCTTTCTGGATTACTCCATGAACGACAAGCCCAAGTATACCATCGAGGAGTGCAAAGAGCGGGATGCAACCTATGCCCGTCCTATCAAGGTCCGTGTGCGTCTGCGCAACACGGAGACCGATGAGATCAAGGAACAGGAAATCTTCATGGGTGATTTCCCCATTATGACGGGCGGCGGTACCTTTGTGATCAACGGTGCTGAACGTGTCATCGTTTCCCAGATTGTCCGCAGCCCCGGTATGTACTATACCCACGACGTAGACAAGGCGGATCAGCACACCTATACCGCTACCGTGATTCCTTATCGCGGCGCTTGGCTGGAATATGAGACTGACCTGTCCGATATCTTCTGGGTTCGTATCGATAAGAACCGTAAGCTGCCAATTACCTGCTTGATCCGCGCTCTGGGTGTTGACACCGACGAGAAGATCAAGGAGATGTTCGGCAGCGATCCCCGGATCCTGGCTACTTTGGAGAAGGATACCTGCAAGACCAGGGAGGAAGGCCTGCTGGAAATCTACCGCCGCCTACGTCCCGGTGAACCTCCCACGGTGGAAACTGCCCAGGCACACCTGGAAGGCCTGCTGTTTGATGCACACCGCTATGACGTGAGCGCTGTTGGCCGCTATAAGTTTAACAAGAAGATGGACATTTGGAGCCGTCTGTCCGGCCAGGAACTGGCAGAACCCATTGCGGATCCTATGACCGGTGAGATCCTGGCAATGCCCGGCGAGATCATCAGCCGACCGCGGGCTCACGAGCTCAGTGAGCGCGGAGTCTGCGAGGCTGTGGTCAAGGTTGGCGATCAGAACGTAAAGGTCTTCTCCAACTATATGGTGGATATGTCCAAGTTTGTGGATTTCAACCCCAGGGACTACGGTGTTAAGGAGAAGGTCCGCTTCAGTGTTCTGAAAGAGATGCTGGAGAGTGTGGCAGAGGGTGAGTGGGAAAATGCCATCGCCGAGCGCATCGATGATCTGGTGCCCAAGCATATCATTGTCGATGACATTATGGCTTCCATCAACTACCTGAACTGTGTGGCCGTGGGCATCGGTACTCCTGATGATATCGACCATCTGGGCAACCGCCGTCTGCGCTGCGTAGGTGAGCTGCTGCAGAACCAGTTCCGGATCGGCTTCAGCCGTCTGGACAGAGTGATCCGTGAGCGTATGACCGTGCAGGATCTGGATGCTGTTACGCCCCAGAGCCTGATCAACATCCGCCCGGTTACCGCGGTTATTAAGGAATTCTTCGGTTCCAGCCCCCTGAGCCAGTTTATGGATCAGAACAACCCCCTGGCTGAGCTGACCCACAAGCGCCGTCTGTCCGCTCTGGGCCCCGGCGGTCTGAGCCGTGAGCGCGCATCCTTCGACGTGCGTGATATTCACTACACCCACTATGGCCGTATGTGTCCCATCGAGACCCCCGAAGGTCCCAACATCGGTCTGATCAACTATCTGGCAACCTTTGCCAAGATTAATGAGTACGGCTTTGTGGAAGCCCCCTACCGCAAGGTGGACAAGGCTACCGGTAAGGTTACCGACCAGGTCGACTATATGACCGCCGACGTGGAAGACGATTTCTATATCGGACAGGCCAACGAGCCCCTGGATGAAAACGGCTGTCTGGCTAACGAACGTATTACCTGCCGCCACCGCAATGAGATCATTGAAGTGGACCGCAATGTGATCGACTACATTGACGTGTCTCCTAGAATGATGATCTCCATCGCAACCTCTTTCATTCCCTTCCTGCAGAACGACGACGCAAACCGCGCACTGATGGGCGCGAACATGCAGCGTCAGGCCGTGCCTCTGCTGACCACCGAGCCCCCCATCGTGGCTACCGGTATTGAGCATGCTGCGGCTGTGGACTCCGAGGTCTGTCTGAAAGCAGAGGGCGACGGTACTGTTACCGCCGTTTCCGCTACCGATATTACTGTCAAGTATGACGACGGTGAGCTGCGCTGCTACAAGCTGACCAAGTTTGCCCGTTCCAATGCAGGCACCTGCATCAACCAGAGACCCATCGTTACCGTAGGCGAGCGTGTGGCCAACCAGCAGATCATTGCGGATGGTCCTTCCTGCTCCGGCGGTGAGATCGCTCTGGGTAAGAACGTGCTGATCGGCTTCGTCACCTGGGAAGGTTACAACTACGAGGACGCCATTCTGCTGAACGAGCGTCTGGTCCGTGAAGACGTCTTTACCTCCATCCACATCGAGGAGCACGAGACCGAGGCCCGGGATACCAAGCTGGGACCCGAGGAGATCACCCGTGACATCCCCAACGTGGGCGAGGATACGCTGAAGGATCTGGACGAGAACGGTATCATCCGTATCGGCGCGGAGGTCCATTCCGGCGATTACTTGGTTGGTAAGGTCACCCCCAAGGGCGAGACGGAGCTGACCCCCGAAGAGCGCCTGCTGCGGGCCATCTTCGGTGAGAAGGCAAGAGAAGTCCGCGATACCTCTTTGAAGGTGCCTCACGGCGAGAGCGGTATCGTTGTGGATGTAAAGGTGTTCACCAAGGAGAACTCGGATGAGCTGGCTCCCGGTGTTACCAAGTCCGTATGCGTTTACATCGCCCAGAAGCGTAAGATCTCTGTGGGCGATAAGATGGCAGGCCGTCACGGTAACAAGGGCGTCGTCTCCCGTGTGCTGCCTGAGGAGGATATGCCCTTCCTGCCCGACGGTACTCCTCTGGATGTGGTTTTGAACCCCCTGGGCGTGCCTTCCCGTATGAACATCGGCCAGGTGCTGGAAGTTCACCTGGGTTACGCTGCCAAGGCTCTGGGCTGGAAGGTAGCAACCCCCGTGTTTGACGGTGCCAACGAGAAGGATATCCGTGA
>JAZQDH010000052.1:0-25052 GCA_045546655.1 Faecousia sp. | reverse complement strand
CCCCGCTTCCCAGTCCGGTGTTGCTAAGGGCGGCGATATGGCCGGTATGGTCGGCAAGCCCGTGCAGCTGAAGATCACCGAGGTCAACCGCGCACGCCGTCGTGTGATCGGCTCTATCCGCGCTGTTTCCTCCGAGACCCGTAAGGCTGCTCAGGAGAAGATCTGGAACGAGATCGAAGTGGGTGCAAAGTACCACGGCACTGTTAAGTCTCTGACTTCCTACGGCGCATTCGTGGACATCGGCGGCGTTGACGGTATGGTTCACGTTTCCGAGCTGAGCTGGAACCGCATCAAGACTCCCGCAGAGGTCGTCTCCGTTGGCGATGAGATCGACGTTTACGTGATCTCCTTCGACCCCGTGAAGCACAAGATCTCCCTGGGTTACAAGACCGCTGAGATGAACCCCTGGAATCAGTTTATGACCAACTATAACGTTGGTGATGTTGTGGATGCCAGGATCGTCAAGCTGATGACCTTTGGCGCATTCGCAGAGATCATCCCCGGCGTTGACGGCCTGATCCATATTTCCCAGATCGCTGACCGCCGCATCGGCAAGCCCGAGGACGTGCTGAGCGAGGGCCAGGAGGTCCAGGTGAAGATCACCGATGTTGACGCAGAGAACAAGCGTATCTCCCTGTCCATCCGTGCTCTGATCGAGAAGACCGAAGAGGCCTCTGAGGAAGTCGCTGTGGACGAAGAATAATCTACCCACTACATACCGGGGCTGACAGGTGTCGGCCCCGGTATTTGGTTATAAATGCTATGTAATTTGATGGAGGTTTACTTATGGTCAAGCACATCGTTATCTACACCCTGAAAGAGGGCGTTAACAAACCCGAAGCAGTAGAACTGATCCGCTCTGTGCTGGAGCCGTTGGTGGGTGTGATCCCGGGCCTTACCCATATGGAGATCCGGGCCGCGTACCAGGGCGGTATGGACTATGCCCTGTACTCTGAGTTTGAAAGTCGGGAAGCTCTGGCCAGTTACGCGGGCCATCCCGCCCATCTGGCAGCTAAGGAACATTTCTGGCATATGCTGGATACACGTGTGTGCGCCGATTACGATTTTTGAGGTAACGATCTATGAAAGCTGTGGTTACGGTAGTAGGCAAGGACCGGGTGGGTATTATCGCCGCCGTCTGTGCGGACCTGGCATCCTACAATGTAAACGTTCTGGATATCAGCCAGACCGTTATGCAGGGATATTTTACAATGATGATGGTGGTGGATGTGTCCGCCAGCAATCTGCCTTTGGCAGAGGTTGCCCAGCAGCTGGAAAAAAAGGGCAGGGAAATAGGCCTTTCCATTCGCTTGCAGCGTGAGGACATCTTCCACGCAATGCATAGGATTTAAGGAGCTGCCATGCTGAGTCTGAAAGATATCTTATATACCCAGGATATGATCGACAAGAGGCACCTGGATATCCGTACCATTACGATGGGCATTTCCCTTCTGGACTGTGCCCACGAGGATGTTCAGGTGTGTGCCCGGAAGATCTATGACAAGATCACCCGTCGGGCGGAAAATCTTGTAAAGGTGGGACAAGAGATCGAGTGGGAATTCGGCATTCCCATTGTCAATAAGCGTATCTCTGTTACGCCCATTGCCCTTGTGGGCAACTCCTGCAATACGGATTCCTATGTGCCTCTGGCCATTGCTATGGACCGGGCGGCTAAAGAGTGCGGCGTCAATTTCATCGGCGGTTTTTCCGCACTGGTGCAGAAAGGCGCTGCGAAGGGCGACTGGATCCTGATGGATTCCATCCCCGAGGCAATGAAGGCCACGGAGCGTGTGTGCGCAAGCGTAAATGTGGGCTCTACCAGGGCGGGCATCAATATGGACGCGGTGGCCAAAATGGGCCAGATCATCAAAAAAACGGCGGAACTGACCGCCGCCAACGATGGTTTGGGCTGTGCCAAGCTGGTGGTGTTTGCCAATGCGGTGGAGGACAACCCCTTTATGGCAGGCGCATTCCACGGCGTGGGCGAGCCGGAATGTGTGCTGAATGTGGGCGTCTCCGGCCCGGGTGTGGTGTACCACGCACTGCAAGGCGTTAAGGGTCAGCCCTTTGATGTGGTGGCTGAGACCATTAAGAAGACCGCTTTCCGGATCACCCGGATGGGACAGATCGTGGGCGTGGAGGCATCCCAGCGTTTGGGTGTGCCCTTCGGCATCGTGGATCTGAGCCTGGCGCCGACCCCTGCGGTGGGCGACAGCGTGGCCCGGATCCTGGAGGAGATGGGCTTGGAGGTCTGCGGCACTCACGGTACTACTGCCGCGCTGGCACTGCTGAACGATGCGGTGAAGAAGGGCGGTGTGATGGCATCCAACCACGTGGGCGGCCTCAGCGGCGCGTTTATTCCCGTGTCCGAGGACGAGGGGATGATCGCGGCAGCGGAAAGCGGTGTGCTGGCGCTGGATAAGCTGGAGGCTATGACCTGTGTTTGCTCCGTGGGCCTGGATATGATCGCTGTTCCCGGCGATACCAGCGCTTCGACCATCTCGGCGATCATCGCCGACGAGGCGGCCATCGGTATGGTCAATTCCAAGACTACCGCGGTGCGCATCATTCCCGCACCCGGCAAGGTTGTGGGTGACCGGGTGGAAATGGGCGGCCTGCTGGGCAGCGCACCGGTAATGCCCGTGCACGGTCAGTCCAGTGAAGTGTTTATTTCCCGGGGCGGCCGAATCCCCGCACCCCTGCAAAGTCTGAAAAACTGAGAAAAAGAGGGCCTGTTGCGTTTTTTTGCAACAGACCCTTGCTTTTTCAGCGGAACAGCTCCGTTAATTCTTTAATTTCGTTGAGCAGGTACTCGGGACTAACCTGTGTCTTCAGCTCTTCTTTGGAGAAGGTGGTGGGTACACCTGCTGCGTCCATACCTGCGGCGTGGGCGGCCTGGATGCCGCTGATGGCATCTTCCACCACAAGACAGTCCCTGGGTTCAATACCCACCCGGCGGGCACCTTCCAGATAGATATCCGGGAAAGGCTTTTTTCTTACTACGTCCGATCCGGTGACCAGGGCAGTGAAAATCCCCTCATCCACACCAATTGCCTGGATGTTGTAGCGGACTTTCCGCAGGTCTGCGGCGGAGCAGACCGCCAGGGTGATGCCCTTTTCGTAGAGGGCGTGCAGCATTTCCTTAACGCCCTGGGGGATGTGGGCTTCTGCCATAACACGCTGGCCGTAGTAGTCGTAGGCCAGGTCTTTCATAGCGGTCACATAGGTGTGGCCGTATTTTTCTGCCACGCCGCCTACGAACCGGTCTTCACCCATACCGGTGAATTCCAGAAAATCTTCGTGCCGGGCGTGAATGCCAAAATCTGCCAGAGCCTGGATGGCGGAGTCCCGCATCAGAAACTCCGATTCGATCAACACACCGTCCATATCAAAAAGAATGGCTTTGTAGTTCATAGCTTTCCTCACAGTTTTTCCATTACAGCCTGGATCCGGGCCACTGTCCGGTCATAGCCCAGGATCTGCATTACCGTGTACAGGTCGGGGGAGTTGGTCTTGCCGGTGGCGGCCTGGCGGATGAAGGTGGACACATCAGCCACCGTGCCGGGGTATGCGGAGGGGTCTGCCTTGTAGGCCTTCATATCGGTGGTGAAGCCCATTTCCGTGGTGATTTCCTTAACCTTATCGAACCAGACACCGGAATCGTCGGAAATATCAAACTTCTCCAGGAACTTGCGAAGAGCGGTCTTGACCGTTTCGGCGGAGAATTTCTCGTCGAATACAGGTGCTTCCAGATAGTCATCATAGAAGAATCCCATATACTCCTTGGCATCCTTCCATACAGCCAGGTCCTTACGGGGCTTCTTTCCACCTCTGCCGATGGCCAAGATCCGGGTGGCGTAGTCGGCATCCGCTGCCAGCTTTTCGCCAAAGTCCGGGTCAAACTCCTTGGCCCATTCCAGAAGCAGCGTATATACCTTTTCGGCATCCATCAGGGCGATCACATTCTTGCTCACGTCGGTGAGCTTGGCGTAGTCAAAGAGGTTACCGGCAGGATTCAGCTTCTTGGGACTGAACTTGAAATCGGTGGCGGCAGCGGTGGGATTTGCCCGGCGCCAATCCTCGTAGTTGGAGTTGAGCAGGGTCATAATGTATTCGTACACAGCCTCTACGGGGAAACCCTCTGCCTTATAGAAGGTCAGCGCCAACTCCGGGTCTTTGCGCTTGCTCAGCTTGCGCTTGGATGTGCCGTCCATCTTCATCAGCGGGCCGATGTGGACATACTTGGGCAGCTTGAAATTCAGTGCCTTGAACAGCTGGATGTGGAAGGGCAGAGTGGGCAGCCACTCGTCGCCACGGACCACATGGGTGGTACGCATCAGATGGTCATCCACAGCGTGGGCAAAGTGGTAGGTGGGGATGCCGTCGGACTTGAGCAGCACGTGGTCGATGTCGTTTTCCGTAACGGTCAGTTTGCCCTTGACCAAATCGTCGAATTTGAACTGGTTCTCGATAGAACCGGTGGAGCGGAAACGCAGCACCCAGGGATTGCCTGCTGCCAGCTGTGCCTGCACGTCCTCCAAGGACCGGTCACGCCACATAGCGTACTTACCGTAGTAGCCGGTGTTTTCTTTGCTGGCTTCCTGCTGCTCACGCATAGCGGAGAGCTCCTGCTCGGTGCAGAAGCAGGGGTAGGCCATACCCTGCTCCACCAACTGTTTGGCGTATACGTGGTAGATTTGCGCTCTCTGACGCTGGCGGTAAGGGCCGTATAGACCTGCGTCGCCGTCGATGGTAGCACCTTCATCAAAGGAGATGCCATAGTGCTTCAGGGTGTTGATGAGCACCTCTACCGCACCGGGAACTTCCCGCTTGGCATCGGTGTCTTCCACACGCAGGAACAGAATGCCGCCGCTCTGGTGGGCCATACGCTCCGCGGTCAGACCCTGGACCAGGTTGCCCAGGTGGACAAAACCGGTGGGAGAGGGGGCCATACGGGTGACAACAGCGCCCTCCGGCAGTGTACGCGCAGGAAAGCGTTCCTCCAGCTGCTGGGCAGTTTCGCTCACTTGGGGGAACAGCAGGTCCGCTAAAACTTTATGATCCATAAATGTTACCTCATAATCAAAAATTCTCTTGATACTATACCATAAAGGAAAGGATAAAGTCAATTTCCCGTTGCGTTTTTATGTGCTGTATGTTAGAATACTGGATATTACTGAAAAAGAGGCGAGAAAAATGGAAGAAATCGTTCAGAAGAAGAGAATGTTATCCGGCATCAAGCCCTCCGGTGACTTGACCTTGGGTTCTTACTTGGGTGCCGTTAAGAATTGGGCAGAGCGCGCAGACCAGTTTGACTGTTTCTACTTCATGGCTGACCTGCATGCCATCACCGTTCGTCAGAATCCCGCGGACCTGCGCCGCCGTACTTTGGAGCAGCTGGCGCAGTATATTGCCTGCGGCCTGGATCCTGAGAAGAACACTCTGTTTGTCCAGAGCCATGTCCACCAGCACGCAGAGCTGGGTTGGGTACTGGATTGCTACAGCCAGTTTGGTGAGCTGAGCCGTATGACCCAGTTTAAGGATAAGTCTGCAAAGAATGCGGACAATATCAACGCAGGTCTGTTTACTTATCCCAGTCTGATGGCTGCGGATATCCTGCTGTATCAGCCTGATTTGGTTCCCGTTGGCGAAGATCAAAAGCAGCATGTGGAACTGACCCATGTGATCGCACGCCGCTTCAACGGCATCTATGGCGATGTATTCAAGATTCCCGAACCCTTTATTCCCAAGGTTGGCGCCCGTGTTATGAGTCTGACCAATCCTTTGGCCAAGATGTCCAAGTCTGAGAATGAGGATACCGGCCGTGTGCTGCTGATGGATGATCCTGCCTTCATTATGAAGCAGTTCAAGCGCGCCATCACCGACTCCGACACCGAGAATTGCGTTCGCTACGACAAGGAGAACAAGCCCGGCGTTGCAAACCTAATGACCATTTACTCTGCAGTTACCGGCAAGACCTTTGAGGAGATCGAAGCTGAGTTTGCAGGTCAGGGTTATGGCGCGTTCAAACCCAAGGTTGGAGAAGCAGTTATTGAGACTCTGCGCCCCATCCGTGAGGAGACCCAGCGGCTGCTGAAGGACAAGGCTTATCTGGAGAGCGTTTACCGCGCAGGTGCAGAAAAGGCAAGCTATGTTGCAGAAAAGACTCTGCGCAAGGTCTATAAGAAGGTCGGCTTCCTGGCAAAGTAAATATACTTGACTGCCCCGCTCTGCGGGGCAGTTTTTCGACCCTTTCCAGCTTTTTACAATGGAGACAGACAGGTTTTTCTTGCATTTATGTGAATTTTTTGTTAAAATGATCTTGCTATGAAGAACAAAACACGCTTTTATGTCAGCCGTAAAAATGTGCTGACCTGGTTGATGGCAATTTGTATGGTTTGCTCGGTAGTGACCCGTTTTGTTTTTTCCGGTGTGAAAGGTGCCGGTGTGTGGGGTCAAATCGTCCTGCCGGTTGCGGCGAGCCTGCTGTTTGTCCTCATTTGCCTGCTCGATGGCAGGGAACGTTTCTATAAGACTGCGATCCCTGTGTGGATGATCGGCCTGTATTACTATTTCGTATTTGCCGGTGTGGATTTCGGCGGAAACGACGGCTTGATCACAGCCCTGTTTGCCATTGCGCTGCTGTTTGTTGTGATCATTTACACCCAGATCACCTCTGGCAAGGAGCGTTATTTCTGGCTTTTGCTGCCGCTGCTGGCATTTCCCTGCGCTGCCCAACTGTATTTCGGCCGGGACGTGCTGATGGCTGGACGCTATGATGAGGCAATGTATCTGATTCCGGATGTGCTGATGACTTTGGGCCTGCTGCTGACGGTGTTTGCGGTGGATGTCCACGCCGATGGCGCTTATCATCCCACCTGGGGTGACCGTAAGGACGGCAGAAAGATCCGCACCCTGGATCCTATGGCCCAGATCACTGCCTACTTCCAGGTGGAACGCAATACCTGCTCCAACCTGTTTGAGGAGTCCTTTGAGATCTCCCATATCGACCGTTACATCCGCCAGAAGCGCAAGGAGGGTTACACCGACTTCGGTATCAATCACGTGCTGCTGGCTGCTTATGTACGGGGTGTGGCCAAGTATCCCCAGCTGAATCGCTTCATCAGCGGTCAGAAGGTCTACTCCCGTGGTGAGGATATTCAGTACTCTATGGTCATCAAGAAGGAAATGCGGGTGGATTCCCCGGATACCTCCTTTAAGCTGCACCTGAATCCTCACGATACGGCGATTGACGTATATGAGAAGATGAATGCCGCTGTGGAGGGAATCAAGAGCACGAAAGAGCTGGATTCCAGCCTGGATGGCCTCATTATGAAGTTGAATCTGATCCCCAGTGTGGTGCTGAAGTTCACCGTGTGGTTGCTGAAGCTGCTGGATTATTTCGGCCTGCTGCCCGCGTTCCTGACGGAGCTGAGCCCCTTCCACGGCAGCTTCTTTATGACCTCTATGGGTAGCTTGGGAATCCCTCCCATTTACCACCATCTGTATGACTTCGGCAACCTGCCGGTGTTCGGTGCCTTCGGCTGTAAGCGCCGGGCATTGGAGGTGCAGGAGGATGGCAGCGTGGTGCAGAAAAAGTACATTGATATGAAGTTCGTTTTGGATGAACGCATTTGCGACGGCTTCTATTATGCCACCTTCTTTAAGTACTTCCGCCGCCTGCTGGCCCATCCGGAAGTGCTGGACAATCCCCCCGAGGTTGTCAATGTGGATATCGACTGAGTATGAAAAACGATATTTTATCCTATTTATCTGCAGAGTGTCCCTGGCGGGACACTCTGTATTGGTATGATACCACCGATTCTACCAATCTCCGGGCGAAAGAACTGGCAAGAGAAGGCGCGCCGGAGGGAACAATCGTTCTGGCAGGCGGTCAGACCGGCGGCAGAGGCCGCCTGGGACGCAGCTTTTCCTCCCCGGCAGGGCAGGGCGTGTATCTGTCCGCGATCCTGCGGCCAAACTGCCCCCCGGAGCAGATGATGCACTTGACCTGCGCGGTGGGCGTGGCAATGTGTGCCGCAGTGGAAAGAGCCTGCGGTGTTCAGACTCAAATCAAGTGGATCAACGATCTGGTGTACGAAAAACGGAAACTGGGTGGCATTTTGGTGGAGCTGGCTGTGGATCACAGAACCGGATTGGTGGACTATGCCATTGTGGGTGTGGGTATCAATTGCCTGCAAAGCCTGGAGGATTTTCCGGAGGGGCTACGACAGGTGGCCACCTCTCTGCGTATGGCAGGCGGAGAAAATGTGAACCCTGCGTTGCTTGCAGCCAGAATGACGGAGGAACTTTGGAAACTGTCTATGGTGCTGGAAAGTGAGAAGCAGAAGCTGATGGCCCAATACAAGCAGTGCTGCATTACCCTGGGCAAGGACATTGCGGTGATCCGGCGGCAGCAGCAATGTTGGGGCAAAGCGCTGGACCTGGACGGCGACGGCGGTCTGGTAGTGCGCTACGATGACGGCACTGTGGAGACCGTGAGTTCCGGGGAAGTGAGTGTCCGGGGAATGTACGGGTATGTATAACAAAAAAATGTTGCATTTTACAGATGCTTTGGTTATACTGAAAACAGAAGATCCATAATGAATGGAGGTAATACTATGAAAGCTATCAATACCATTATCAAGATCCTGGCGGCTTTGGCAGCGGTTGCCGGCGCTGTTTATGTGATCGCGACCTACGGCGATAAGATCGTTGCCTGGGCAAAGAAACTGCTCAACTGCACCTGTGAGTGTTGCCGTGGCGAGGAAGACTGCTGCTGCGGCGAGGAAGACTGCTGCTGTGGCGAGGAAGATTGCTGCTGCGGTGAAGAAGACTGCTGTTGCCAGGCAGAGGAGGCTGTGGCTGAGGAAGCTCCTGCTGCAGAGGAAGATTTCGAGGCATAATCCCTGTGAAAAGTACCGGTATCTTTGGGCGGCTTTCTCCCAACAGATACCGGTTTTTTTCTGTAACGGCGCAAAAAAGCAAAGCCCAGGGCGCTGCCCTGGGCTTTTACATTATGAAATACAATGCGATGGTCAGGAGCGCATTGCTTCGCTCCTTTTCGTTGTCACCTGCCAGAAGCAAAAGCAGTAAAACGATGATCAGATCACCGGTGTCGAAATCCTTGGGCAGCAATTGCCGCAGAAACGAAGGAATGCTGATGCCTGGTACGCTGGGAGGCTGGGGATGCTCCGGCGGTTGGGGACAGGGCGGCGGTGTGGGTGTGGGTTCAACAGGAGGGGTTGTGGGCCTGACCGGAGGGGGCGGTGCTTTATCCGGTACACGGCTGCGGCGGTAAGAGCCGTCGGGCTGGGGCATATAACGGTTGTACATTCCATCACCTGCCAAAAGAGAAAAGTGAGTTCCCAAAAAGAGAACTTGCCATGCTGGCCATTTTTGCCGCTCGCATTGCCCGCTCCAGCTTTTGGATACGGGTTTGGGTCAGATAGGGGGTCAGCGCCCGCAGCAGACCCTGCTGATTTTTATCCACACCGGTCCTCTGCATCAGTCCGGACAATTTTGCGATGGTGTTTATGTCCAGCCCTGGTATTGACTCAGCTTGGGGCGGCGGCTCGGATTGCTGGGGAGGGGGTGGATTCTCGGGTTGTTCAAAGCTCTGTGCCAGGGCCATAATTTTGGACATCATCTCGGGATTGCCCAGAATAGAACCCAGCTTGTTTTCCATCTCGTCCATAGCCTATCCTCCCAGTTTTTCCAGGAGCTGTTTCATCTCCGGGGTCAGAAGCGTCTGCATCGTCCGGGCAGCCGCGGCGTAGTCACCTTTGTTTGCCGCGTCAGCGGCCTGTTGTACTGCTGCCCCATTGGATTGCTGCAGCAGCCGCAAAAGCTCCTGTCCGGCGGGACTTTTGGCCAGACGCATAGCCTCCTGCACGGAAAAATCCTCAGATTTTTTCTGCATATGATTGCCTCCTGTCAAAATGCCTGTTATAATAAAACTTGGTATTTCATTATATGCAGCCTTAGAACAGTTGGTGAACTATGAAAATTCTTGTGTTGTCTGATTCTCATTCCTCCCTGCGGTTTATGCGCAGCTGCGTGGACGCTGTAAAACCCGATGCCATCATCCATCTGGGAGACTATTATGATGACGGCCAGGTGCTGGCCCAGGAATATCCCCATATTCCGGTCCATCAAGTCCCCGGAAACTGTGACCGTTACCGCTGTCCGGAAAATGCGCACAGTATGCTCTGCTACCCCATCGGCGGTGTTATGATCTATATGACCCACGGGCATACTGAACAGGTGAAGATGGGAACCGGCCTGCTTTTGGCAAAGGCCCGCCATTACAAAGCGCAAATTGTGCTTTACGGCCATACCCATCAATGGGAGTGCCGCCGGGATGAGGACGGCCTGTGGGTGATGAATCCCGGCAGCTGCGGCTATGGAGGCGGCACGGCAGGTCTGATCACCATTGAGAACGGGCAGATCGCGGGATGCAAAATTTTGAATCAGGAATGATTGGAGAAATTGGTATGATTTTAACTGTGGATATTGGAAACTCTAATATTGTTCTGGGCGGTGTCGAGGGGGCGGAGATCCTTTTTGAGGCTCGTCTGCGTACGGAGGCCACAAAAACCTCCGACCAGTACTGTGTGGATGTGAAGATTCTCCTGGATGTGTATGGCATCCGGGCCGAGCAGATCGAGGGCGCGATCATTGCATCCGTTGTACCCCAGGTGCTCAACTCCTTCCAGACCGCCATTAAAAAGCTTACCGGCAAAACCAGCCTGGTGGTAGGTCCCGGGCTGAAAACAGGACTGAATATCCTTCTGGAGAATCCCGGCCATATGGGCGCGGACCTGGTGGTGGCAGATGTGGCCGCCCTGCGGGAGCATAAGCCCCCCATGATCGTCATAGATATGGGCACAGCCACTACAATGTCTGTGCTGGACAAGAACGGTGCCCATATTGGCGGCTGCATTATCCCCGGCGTCAAGATCTCTATGGATGCGCTGACAGACCGCACAGCGCTGCTGCCCGGATTGCAGCTGGATCAGCCAAAACGGGCCATCGGCCGCAATACGGTGGATGCTATGCGTTCCGGCATTATGATGGGTACGGCCTGTATGCTGGACGGTATGGTGGAGCGGATGGAGCAGGAATTGGGCTGCAAGACTACGGTGGTGGTTACCGGTGGCATCGCCAAGTTCATCGTACCTATGTGTAAAACGCCTATGATCTACGATAAAGATCTGATCATCAAGGGACTGGCGGCCCTGTACCGGGAAAACCGCCGCAAGTGAATCACATTGCCAGAAACAGCAGAAGCATTGCGCCGATGCCTGCACCGGAGGCAGCCATGATCAGCATATCCAATGCTTTATGAACTGCCTGACGGGGCGTGATGGCGTTGGGATAGGGCGCGTAGTTGACGAAACGGCGGAACTGGCGTTTAATGATGGCTGCTTTCATAGGGGTACCTCCTTGCGTTTTTGTTCTGCTGCAAGGATACACCTATAACAGTCCTATAAACCGGACTGAACGTACATATGTTGCAAAATATGTTGTTTTGTGCTATGATACCCCTATACAGGACAAAAACCCACGGAGGTGGAATAAGAAATGAGCGAACTGAAAGCCAAATGGCAGAATTTTATGAACAAGACTCAGCCTGCCCGGGAGAAGACCGGTAAGGTATTTCGCGGGACCGGCAAGGTCATTTCTCTGGTGGCTGCTTGGATATACCGCTTGCGGGGCGTGCTGCTGGCGATCCCTGTGGCAGCCATAGCCATCCGTCTGGCTCTGGATAATAAGGCGCGTCTGCCGGAGGCGGTGGGCATCAACCTGCAGCAGACCGGCGAATACGCTATAATGGTCACGAGAAATGTGGCGGTTATGGGACCCTTGGCGGTGACCGCAGTGTGCCTTCTGCTGATGTTTATGTCCCGCAGGGTGCTGTATCCCTGGCTGATCAGCATTTTCTCCTTGGTGCTGCCCTGGCTGATCTATATTACCAACGTATTTCCTGCCTAATAAAACAAGCAACCCCATCCGTTCGGATGGGGTTTTCTCTATGCTTCCAGTAGGGCCTGCAGGTGGGGGATGTCCCGGGCGATGGCCACAGCACCGGCATCTTCCATATCCTTGACTTCACCGTAACCCCAGGCCACACCGATGGCCGGGATACCGTGGTGCTTGGCACCCAGAATGTCATACTTGGTGTCGCCCACCATAACCGCGTTTTCAATATGGCCGGCCAGGGTCAAAAGATAGGCGATCACATCTTCCTTGTGGGAACGGGTGCCGTCGGAGGTGGCACCGCAGATCCGCTCGAAATACCGGGAAAGTTCAAACTTTTCCAGGATCTCAATGGAGGTGGTCTCCGGTTTGGAGGTGGCTACGAAGAGCCGGTAGCCCTTGCTCTGCAGCCGGGCCAGCATTTCCGGGATGCCGGGATAAGGAAAGTTTTCAAATTTTCCAACCGTCAGATAACGACTGCGGTATACCCGGATGGCCTCGTCTGTCCTGTCAGCGGGGACACCAAATTCCCGGAAGGTCTTATCCAGGGGAGGTCCTACAAATACACGCATCTCCTGCCGGGAGGGGACGGGAATACCAAAGTGCTCCAGGGCTAAAGCGGCACAATTCATAATGCCTTCACCGGAATCGGTCAGTGTACCGTCCAGATCAAAGAAAATGGCTTTTTTGGACATATGGCCTCCTTATTGTTTGGATTTGACAGTATGGGCAACGGTATATAACAAAAAGCCTGTGCACATACCGAAAAGATTCAGAATGACATCGTCAATATCGAAGCTTCCCCGCAAAGACAATATCTGAGCGGTTTCTACCAGAAAAATAGCGCCGGTGCAGAGCACAAAAAAGCGGAAGAAATTGCGAAGCCGGGGAAACAACTTGGGCAGCAGGATTCCTGCAGGGACAAAAAGGATCACGTTGCCGGCAAGGTTAATGAAACAGTGACGCACCATTTCTTTGCTGGAACTGGCCAATATTGTGGCAAGATAGTTGCCGATGGTATAAAAGGGCCGGAAATTGAAACTGGTTTGCAAAAGCTGACGGTAGTCGGTATTGCCGTCCCAGCCGGAGGGCCGGTCAAACAGAAGCCACAACATCACGAGCACATATACCACGAATAAAAACCTGTACACACTGTCACGGTTGGTATCATGCTTCATACATTAACCTCTGCGCCCTTTGGGGGTATTCCGCCTGCCCTGGGAAGATTTGCCGGGATTTTTGGGAATGGACTTACCGGAAGACTTTTTGGGCGGCAATTTGGCAGGTGCTTTAGGGGGAGGCGCGGTTTTCCCGGTTCTGGGCGGCACTGCCCGGATCAGACACTTGGGTCCGGAGCCAATCAGATCTTCCCGGTGGGCCTTCAGCAGAGCTTCCCGGACCAGGTAGTAGTTTTTCGGGTTGCGGTACTGGATCAGCGCCCGTTGCATAGCCTTTTCGTGGGGGTCGGTGGGCACATATACCTTGTCCATCGTCCGGGGGTCAAGGCCGGTGTGATACATCACCGTGGACAAGGTGGAGGGTGTGGGATAGAAATCCTGGACCTGCTCCGGATTGTAGCCCATATCCCGGATGTACTCAGCCAGTTCGATAGCCTCCTTCAGGGAAGAACCGGGATGGCTGGACATCAGATAGGGAACCAGGAACTGGTTCATTCCATATTGTTTGTTCAGGGCAAAATACTTATCCACAAATTTGTTGTAGACCGCATTTTTTGGTTTGCCCATCCGGGCCAGGACCGTGTCGGACACGTGCTCCGGGGCAACTTTCAGCTGACCGGAGATGTGGAACTGGACCAGTTCTTTGAAGAAGGTGTCTTTTTTATCAGATAGCAGATAGTCAAAACGAATGCCGCTGCGGACAAATACTTTTTTGACTCCGGGGATCTTCCGAAGCTTGCGCAGCAGGGCGATATAATCGGAGTGGTCCGCACGCATATTCTTGCAGGGGGTGGGATACAGGCACTGTCTGCCGCCGCAAGCGCCCTTGCTAAGCTGCTTTTCGCAGGCAGGATGGCGGAAGTTGGCGGTAGGACCGCCCACATCGTGGATGTAACCTTTGAAATCCTTGTCCTTTACCATCAGCTCCGCCTCTTCCAGGATCGATTCGTGGCTGCGGGTCTGGATGATGCGGCCCTGGTGGAAGGTCAGCGCGCAAAAAGAACAGGCACCGAAACAGCCCCGGTTGCTGACCAGACTGAATTTGACCTCCTCGATGGCAGGAACACCGCCCAGCTTTTCGTAGCTGGGATGGTAGGTTCTGCAGTAGGGCAGTGCGTAGACCGCGTCCATCTCCTGGGTGGTCAGGGGCTTCTGAGGGGGATTCTGGACCACATATTCCTTGCCGTAGGGCTCGGCCAGACGCTTGGCGGTGAAGGGGTCGCAGTTGCCGTACTGGATTTTAAAACTCTCGGCGTATTGCCGTTTGTTGGCTTTCAGCTGTTCATAGGAGGGCAGGATAATGGTGGGCAGACTGTCATCCAGCACCTGGGTGCGGAATACCGTGCCGTCGATATAGGTGATGTCTTTCACGTCCAGACCGGAGTTCAGAGCGTCGGCGATCTCCAGGATACTTTTTTCGCCCATACCGTACATCAGAAGATCCGCCTGGCTGTCCAGAAGCACAGACCGCTTCAGGCTTTCCGACCAGTAGTCGTAATGGGCCAGACGGCGCAGGCTGGCTTCAATGCCGCCGATAAGGATGGGCACGTCTTTGTAGGTCTGGCGGATCAGATTGCAGTAGACGATGGTGGCATAATCGGGACGTTTGCCCATCACACCGCCTGGGGTAAAGGCATCGTTTTTGCGCTTGTGCTTGGTGACGGAGTAGTGGTTGACCATAGAATCCATATTGCCGCCGGATACCAGGAAACCCAGCCGGGGTCTGCCCAGAGCCGTGACGGATTTTGGGTCACGCCAGTCCGGCTGAGAGAGGATACCCACGGTGTAACCGGCGTGTTCCAGAACACGGCTGATAATCGCGTGGCCAAAGGAGGGATGATCCACATAGGCATCGGCGATCACATATACGAAATCGCACTGAGCCCAACCCCTTGCGGCCATATCTTTTTTGGAAATGGGGAGAAAGTCCATAAGTAACCTCCCGAGGTGTTTTTGTTAGTATAGCATCTTTTTTGCCAAAAAGAAAGGGTGTCTTGACAGGTGGAAGAAAAAGACTATAATGAGACAAAAGGGAGTGATCGTATGGCAGTTCGGCTGAATGAAGATAAAGAAATGGTCAAGATCGTGAAAGACGGCCTGAAACGCACCGGGGGATACTGCCCCTGCCGTATGGAGCGCAGTGAGGAGAACAAGTGCATCTGTAAGGAGTTCCGGGAGCAGATCGCCGACCCCGATTTTAAGGGTTACTGTCATTGTATGCTCTACTATAAGGACTAAAATATTTCGACAAAAATGAAAAAATGTGTTGACAAAAGGCTTGCCGCGTGGTAAGATGTTCAAGCGTTGAGCGAAAGCCAACACCTTATATGCGCGAGTGGTGGAATTGGTAGACTCGCTAGATTCAGGTTCTAGTGTTCACTGCGGACGTGCGGGTTCAAGTCCCGCCTCGCGCACCAAATAAAAAAGACATCCGAGAGGATGTCTTTTTTATTTGATCAAGATAGGGATTTGAACCCATTTATATGGGGCAGTCCGGTGGGGAGCGAGGGGAGCGCCGCCGGTGGCGGAAGAAGCGACCTGAGCGAGTGGCAGCGGTCGGCAGATGAGGAAGGCGCGTTGCCGCCGACGAAGATGCCGGGTACCGCAACAGGAAGGTTGCTGGCACCAGTTCAAAAACTGGTGGCTACTTCTATTTTTCCCCTCTGCTGAGGAGAAAAATGCAAATCAAGTCCCGCCTCGCGCACGAAAGAGACAGTCGAAAGACTGTCTCTTTTTTGTTGCAAAAAAGGGGATGTTGCATTATAATACTACATTAGAGCTAATGTCGAATTTTGTTGAATTTTGAATGTAAGTAACCAACAAGGAGCATTTAAATATGAAAAAACGGATCGTTGTGCTGTGCATAGCAATGCTGCTGCTTTTGTGTTCCTGTGCTCGTACGGATGGTAAGGCCGCGGCGCCGGCAACAGAACCGGAGACCTTCAGCGTACGCTTTGAGGTGTGCGGAAGTGTGGTATCCCAGCAGAAACGGGCGGTCAATGATGTTCCCAAGCAGTTTGCTCTGAATTTGACGGATGGCGTGTTGATAGGCTGGAAAGATGCGGACGGACAAGCTGTTGATCCCTTTACGTCTCCGGTGGAGGGGGAAGTGACCTATCAGGCGGTGATAAGACCCACGCTGTCCAAGCACGCGCCATACCTTTTTGTAAATAGCGAGGGTCTGCTCTGCCCGGATCTTCCCCTAACACGGCAAGGTCTGTCGCAGGCTTTGGAGGCGCTGGCAACCGCCGACGCACGAGGCTATTTTCCCCAGCTTCTCGTAGGCAGCGTTGCGATCACCTGGGAGGAACTGACCACCCAGCTGGGCTGTTTTTTTGAGGCACAGAGTGTGGAAGCCGCATTTCCCCAGGCAGAGCACATCAGCCGGGCGGAATTTGCCAGGGGAATGAATCAGCTGTTGGGCCGGGGAGACGGTGAGTGCTTCGAGATGCCCGACGAATACACGATTCCCTCGGATGTGATGGTAGACAGGGAGGATGTATATACGCTGCTGGAGGCTGCCGTCGAGCATACACCTGCAGACCAGGGTCTGACCTGGGATCAGGTGGAACTGCCAACCACCTATGAACCGGGATTTGTGAATGTGGATGGCTGGCTCTATTATGTGAAAGAGGACGGCTATTTGCTTAAGGACGGAAATGTGGGCACATTGTATTTTGGACCGGATGGCCGCTACACCAGTTCTGACCCGGAACTGGATGAGATGGTGGCGGATCTGCTGCGTGGTATGATCGAAGAAAATCCCCAGGCGGACCGGCTGGAACTTCTGCGGGTGATCTATGATCACTGCCATCAGAATCATACCTACCGGCGCATTTTTGATGGCAATCCGGCCTACGGCGCAACCGGCTGGGAGATCGGGCTTGCGAAGGATATGATGATATCCGGCAAGGGAAACTGTTATAGTTTTTCCGCCGTGTTCTGGGCCCTTGCCCGCGGCATTGGCTATGAACCCAGGGCCATCAGCGGCAAATGCCTTTCCGATGAACAGCCCCATAGCTGGTGTATCCTGGAGCTGGACGGGGAGGATTATATTTTCGATCCGCAATGGCAGTACGATTACACAAGGCGGGGAATCACTCATTACGATATGTTCAAGATCCCTATGAGTAAAGTCTATTTTTGGTTGTATCAGTGGGAAGAGTAAAGAAAGGAGGCCGGCGGTTTGGGCTTTGATAGTGCGTTTTTTATCGGTTGTTTTCTGCCGGCTGTGATGCTGCTGTATTGGCTGATTCCTGGGATCCGGGGTAAAAATGGGATTCTTTTGATTTTTGGACTGGTGTTTTACAGCTTTGCGGGAATACCTCAGCTGATAATGCTGGTGATCCTGTCTTTGCTGAACTACTTCATTGGCCGTAGTATCGGCAAAAACCGGGCAAAAAAGCCTGCTTTGATCCTTGGCATCTGCCTTAATTTGACCTTTCTGTGTGTTTTTAAATACGTGAACTTTTTCTTTACCCAGGTGTTTTCACTTCCTGCCGTAAACCTGGGCATCGCAGTGCCTTTGGGGATTTCCTTTTTTACCTTCAAAAGCATTTCTTATTTGATTGATATTTACCGCAAACCGGGGGGAACGGCAAGATCTTTCGGGGAGTATCTGCTGTATGTGACCTATTTTCCTCAGATCGTCACCGGCCCGATCGCGCGCTTTGGTGAATTTTCTGCCCAGCTTCAGGCGCGGACCCACAGTGCGGAAGCTGCGGCAGCGGGCATACGCCGGTTTGTCGTGGGCCTTGCCAAGAAGTTGATCATCTCCGGGACCCTCGGCAAACTGGTTGACGGTGTTTTTGGAAATGCCGGGGAGGTTCTGGATGCGCGTCTTGCCTGGCTGGGCGCGATCGGGTACTGTTTGCAGCTGTATTTTGACTTTTCCGGATACATTGATATGGCCAACGGCCTTAGCGGTATCTTTGGATTTTCTTCCACGGAAAACTTCAATCACCCCTATACTGCATACTGCATCGGGGACTTTTGGCGGCGCTGGCATATCAGCCTGTCCGCCTGGTTCCGGGACTATGTTTACATCCCTCTGGGCGGAAACAGAAAAGGAACGCTTCGTACGGGCCTCAACAAGTGTGTCGTTTTTCTGCTCTGCGGTATGTGGCACGGTGCGTCCTGGACGTTTCTGCTGTGGGGTATCTGGCACGGAGCGTTCTCGTTGTTGGAGAGCGGGGGGATCATTCCTGTTGAAAAGCTGAAAAAGCGCCCCCTGGTGGGCCGGCTGTATACATTGCTGGTGGTATGCATCGGTTTTGTTATATTCCGTGCCAATTCTCTGGGACAAGGTTTTGCAATGCTTGTAGCTATGTTCAGCGGATTTACTTTCCTGCCGGCAGCAACGGCGGCTCTCCACCAGCTTGTGAACGGTAAGGTGGTTGCGGTCGCGTTGATTGCAATACTGCTCTGCCTGCCCGTTAGAGGCAAACTTTCAAAGCTGCCATGGCTTCGGAATCATTGGGATATTACGGCAAACGTGGGCTGTGCTGTGCTGTTTGTGCTGTCCATAATGTCCCTGGCATCCGGTGGGTTTGCACCGTCCATCTATGCGGGATTCTAGGGGGTGCGGTGGTGAAAAAGAAAGTACTGCATACACTTTTCATTGTGTTTGTATGGATTTTGTGCCTATCTTTGAGTGTGGGTATTCTGTTCACAGGACCGGCGAAAAGCGGAGCAAATGAAAATTTGCGTGATTTCCCCAGCTTAAGGACTACGGATGGGCAGATCAACTGGGGATACCTTTCGCAGGTTTCCGATTGGATGGGGGATCGATTCCTGTTCAGACAGGAGCTGATCAGCCTGGACAATTGGATCAGCGGGAAGGTTTTTGGAACTTCCGGAAATTCCGGTGTGATCCTGGGAACAGATGGGTGGCTGTATTATGGGCACACCCTGGCAGATTACACAGGCAGCGATCCTATGTCGGACAGGGAACTGTTTGCTGCCCAGAGGAATTTGTTGCTGATGCAGCAATATTGCAGCGAAAACGGCCGTGGTTTTCTGTTTGTGATCGCGCCAAATAAAAACGCTGTTTACCCAGACAATATGCCCCATTACGGCCATACCGCGGAACACACCGACGCGGAGCGCCTGATGGAACGGCTGAAAGATGCCGGCGTGCAGACGGTGGATCTGTTTGAAAGCATCCGTCAGCAGGATGCGGTGCTGTATTTTGAACACGACTCCCATTGGAACACAAAGGGCGCGGCGCTGGGCGCAGATCTGATCGTGGCAGGCTTCGGCTTGGAAAGTGATTATTATCAAGGGGATTTCTCCCAAAAGACGCCCCACACCGGCGACCTGTTTGAAATGCTTTATCCGGCATTTGCAGATAGAGAGCAGGACTACGTTTATGGGGGCAAGCTGGAGTTTGCGTTTACCACCTCCGCCACACGCCCGGACGCGATCGTTCTCAATACGCGCAGCCACGGGCAGGGAACGCTGCTGGCCTACCGTGATTCCTTCGGGAATTTACTGTTTCCGTTTTTGGCAGATACCTTTGGACACGCCAGATTTTCCAGAGCTGCCGCATACGATCTGACCTATGAATCGGACTATGTTTTGATCGAGCTTGTACAGAGAAATCTGCGGCAGTTGACCCAGAACCTGCACGTAATGCCGGCACCCCAGGCAACTCTGAACTTGCCCGATGAAACCGTTGGCAAAATTGCCGTTTCGGTAAGTGAACGGAAGGAGTTTACACAGGTAAAGGGTGTACTTCCTGCGGTGGATACGGATTCTCCTATCTACGTTGTATGCCCGGATGCGGCCTACGAGGCATTTTGCCTGGATGAAACGGGGTTTGGCCTGTCCTTGGAAGTGGACTGTGAACCGAAATACGTGGTGTGTAGATCAAACGGCGCTTTTGTTGCGTACGAAATTGAAATAACAGATTGATGAGGTAATAAACTATGAAAAAGGGAATTGTGCTGCTGAGCTGTATGGCAATGTTGCTTGGCCTGTGGGGCTGCGGCGGTCAGGCAAAAGAAACAACGCCTCCGCCCACGGCTACGCTGGCGGACACGCAGGCAGCAGAAACAGCCACAGAGAATGTGGGAATTCCGGAAACGACAGTACCCGGGGAGACGCAGGCCTGGCAGGATATGGTTGAGGTGGTCCGCCAGTACATCGATAGACCCATTGAGGATCTTTACCAGGTGATCGGACAGCCCCTAAGCAGCGACTATGCCTCCAGCTGCCTTGGCGACGGGGAGGATGGCCTGCTGGTATATGATGGCTTTGTTGTGTATACCTACCGGGAAGGTGACACGGAAACCGTGTATGACGTTGAATAATACCTATAAATTCGGCCATATCTAAAAAACGTAAAGGAGTATGACCATATGAATAACTTCCATTTTTATTCCCCCACCTATTTTGCTTTCGGTAAGGATGCGGAACGGGACACCGGCAGCCTGGTAAAGCGCTTCGGCGGCAGCAAGGTTCTGATCCACTATGGCGGCGGCAGCGTTGTCCGCTCCGGTCTGCTGGACCGGGTGAAGCAGTCTTTGAACCGGGAGAACATTGCCTATGTGGAATTGGGCGGTGTCAAGCCCAATCCCAGAAGCGGTCTGGTGTATGAGGGCATTGACCTGTGCCGCCGGGAAAATGTGGACTTTGTGCTGGCGGTAGGCGGCGGCAGTACCATTGACTCGGCCAAGGCTATCGCCGCAGGTGTGGTATATGAGGGCGATTTCTGGGATTTCTACTGCGGCAAAACCATTGAGAAGGCTCTGCCTGTGGGTACGATCCTGACCATCGCCGCTGCCGGTAGCGAGGGCAGCCCCGACTCCGTGATCACCCAGGAAAAGGGTATGTTTAAGCGCGGCGCTTCCGGGGATGCCATCCGCCCCAAGTTCAGTGTGCTGAACCCTGCGCTGACCCAGACGCTACCTGCTTATCAGACGGCCTGCGGCATTACGGACATTATGGCCCACCTGTATGAGCGGTATCTGACCAACACCAAGGAAGTGGAGGTCACCGACCGGATGATCGAGGCCCTGCTGCTGACCATGATCCACGAAGGCCCTCGGGTGATCGCCGATCCTGATAACTATGAGGCCCGGGCAAATATTATGTGGGCAGGTATGATGGCCCACAACAATGCCTGCGGTGTGGGCCGCAGCCAGGACTGGAACAGCCACAACATTGAGCATGAGTTATCTGCTCTGTACGACTGCGCCCACGGTGCCGGCCTGGCAGTGACCGTGCCTGCGGTGCTGACCTATGTGATGCACCACGACGTTATGCGTTTTGCCCAGATCGCTGTGCGGGTCTGGGGCTGCCAGATGGATTTTGCCAATCCCGAAACCACCGCAAAGGCCGGCATCCAGGCTTTCCGCAATTTCCTGGCTTCCATCGGTATGCCCGGTAATTTTGCGGATCTGGGCGCAAAGGAAGCCGACATTCCCAAGCTGGTGGATATGCTGTGCAACGGCAACGGCGGCAGCGGCGCTATTACCGGCTTCGTGACCCTCAATGAGGAGGACTGCGCCAACATCTACAAGCTGATGGTGTAAGATCCGGCCAAAACAGAATGTAAATAAAAAAGACACCCCGGAGGGTGACTTTATACAACAAAAGGCTCACGCTTCTAAAGCGTGGGCCTTTATGCCGAAAATTATCAGTCGTTCAGTTCGTTCAGCAGCGCAATCAGACGGGCTTCGTCCTCGCGGGTCTGAGCGAACAGCTCCAGCGTGTCGCCGTTCTCCTCCAGCAGACGGCCGATTGCGATGTACTGGGACAGGGAAGACTTCAGATTGAAAACATCGCCCTCCAGGGACTTCAGATAAACGTCATTTTCGCAGGAGTTAACGGTCTGGATGAACTTCTGGACGTCGGTAACATTGGTAAGCTTCATAATCTATATCTCCTTTTAATAAAGTGTTGTTGGTTTCTTTTTCAGCGCAAATAGAATAACATAAGAAAGCACAGGAATCAAGATGCGCAATAGGCAAAGTTAACAAAATGCAGCAATTATAATTATGCAATATTACTAAATTCTGGGATAAAGTTTATAATTACACCCATTTTGGGGATTTTCGACGGATCCCAAAGGAAACCAAAGGGTAATTTTGTTTGAGAAAATAGGCATAATACTATTGACTGAATGGAAAATGGTGGTATTATATTCACATTCCAAGCTTTTTAGGAGTGATAGAAAATGGCAAAAACTGTTCAGGATATCCTTGCGCTGATCCAGGAGAAGGATATTAAAATGATCGACTTCAAGATGGTGGACATCAACGGCCAGTATCGGCACGTGACCATTCCCGCCAAGAATTTTTCCGAGGCTACGATGAAAAACGGCATCGGTTTTGATGCCTCCAACTATGGCTATGCCGTGGTGGAGAAGAGTGATATGGTGTTTATCCCGGATCCGGATACCGCGATGGTTGATCCCTTCTGCGACATTCCTACTCTGTCTATGACCGGCAACGCTATGATCATCGACAATCCCGAAAACCGTCCGCTGCCCCAGTATCCCCGCAACATCATCCGGGCCGCTGTGGAGTATATGCGCCAGTGCGGCATTGCCGATACTATGAAGATCCTGCCCGAGTTCGAGTTCTATCTGTTTGACGATGTGACCTGGGGCGTGGCGGGTGACCACATCAGCGCTACCGTGGACGCCAAGCAATCCTACTGGAACAGCGATGTGGAGGGTCACGGTGTGGTCGTGCCCAAGCAGAAGAACTACCACATTGCCAAGCCCTTCGACGTGTCCTATGAGTGCCGCAGCGAAATGTGTATGCTGATGGAAGATATGGGCATTGAGATCAACTACCACCATCCCGAGGTGGCTGCCTCCGGTCAGTTCGAGATCGAACCCCAGCTGGGTGAGGTGGTCCATATGGCCGATGCCACGATGATGATCAAGTATATCATTCATAATACCGCTCTGAAGTATGGCAAATCCGCCACCTTTATGCCCAAGCCCATTTACGGTGAGGCCGGCAGCGGAATGCGCGTGCATATGCTGCTCCTGAAGGACGGCAAGCCTGTGTTCTCCGATGACAATGGCTATGCCCATCTGAGCGAAACGGCCCATTACTTTATGGGCGGTCTGCTCAAGCACATTGCATCCCTGTGCGCATTGACCAACCCCAGCACCAACTCCTTCAAGCGTCTGGTCCCCGGCTTTGAAGCACCTGTTACCGTGGGCTACGCTACCTCTAACCGCAGTGCTGTCATCCGCATTCCTGCCTACGCCAAGAGTCCCGAGCTGCGCCGTTTTGAACTGCGCAACCCGGATGCCACTTGCAACCCCTACTTCTGCTACGCTGCCATTCTGATGGCAGGTTTGGATGGCGTGAAGAACAAGATCGACCCCCACGCAAATGGTTGGGGTCCCTACGATGTGAATCTGTACCATCTGAGCGACGAGGAGAAGGCAAAGCTGCATCATCTGCCCACCTCCCTGGAGGAGGCTCTGGACGCACTGGAAGCTGACCACGATTATCTGACCACTGCCGGTGTGTTCCCCGAGGAGTTGCTGAAGAACTTCATCAAGACCAAGCGTGAGGAGTGCCGCCAGCTGGCTGCCATTCCCCATCCTGCTGAGTTCGATAAGTACTACAATCTGTAAGTCAAGATCCCGGCTGACATCTGTCAGCCGGGATCTTTGTACTCATACGTTGAACAGGAAGTTGACGATGTCGCCGTCCTTCATCACATACTCCTTGCCCTCACTGCGGACCAGACCCTTTGCCTTGGCGTTTGCCATAGTGCCCTGTTCCTTCATATCCGCAAAGGCGATGACCTCGGCCCGGATAAAGCCCCGCTCGAAGTCGGTGTGGATCTTGCCGGCAGCCTGGGGCGCTTTGGTGCCTTTCTTGATGGTCCAGGCCCGGCACTCGTCAGAACCGGCGGTCAGGAAGGAAATGAGACCCAGCAGAGCGTAGCTGGACTTGATCAGCCGGTCCAGACCGGACTCGGCCACACCCAGCTCCTCCATAAACATTGCTTTTTCCTCGGGATCGTCCAGCTCGGCAATGTCGGCCTCCAGCTTGGCGCAGATTGGGATCAGCTGACTGCCCTCTGCCTCAGCCAGGGCCTTGACAGCCATAAAGTGACGGTTGCTTTCCGGTTCATTGATCTCACTTTCGGCCAGATTGGCAACGTAGATGGTCTTCTTCAATGTCAGCAGATCGGAAGTGCCGATCAGTGCCATATCATCTTCAGTGCCGTCAAAGGTTCGGGCCAGCCTGCCTTCATTCAGGTGCTTCAGAAGCTCTCCAAACAGCTCTGCTTCCCGGGCAAATTTCTTGTCGCCGCCCTTCATAGCTTTCTGGGCCTTATCGATGCGGCGCTCTACCATCTCGATATCGGCCATTACCAACTCCAGGTTGATGATCTCAATATCCCGCAGGGGGTCCGTGGAACCCTCTACGTGGGTCACATTGGAGTCTTCAAAACAGCGCACGACGTGCACGATGGCATCGGTGGTGCGGATATTGCTCAGAAACTTGTTGCCCAGACCCTCACCCTTGGACGCACCCTTGACCAGACCGGCGATATCCACGAACTCGATGACAGCCGGGGTGAATTTCTTGGGTTTGTGCAGATCGGCCAGCCAATCCAGCCGCTCGTCGGGAACGGATACCACACCCACATTGGGGTCGATGGTGCAGAATGCGTAGTTGTCAGCAGGGACACCGGCGTTTGTAATGGCATTGAACAGAGTGGACTTGCCCACATTGGGAAGGCCTACGATACCTAATTTCATTTCTTCTTCTATCTCCTTAAAAATCCTTTATTTATCAAGGTTTTTTGGCACCCCGGTTTTCCGTATACACCTTTTATACACCTTTTGTACACCTTTTTACACGGTGGCGGTGGGGGAGCTTTCTTCAAACAAGGATACGGCCTTTA
>JAZQDH010000051.1:0-5168 GCA_045546655.1 Faecousia sp. | reverse complement strand
TCTTTGCGTGGATTGCCACTTTTGGCCGACGGGTGAAGATACTTTCCCCTGAGCCGGTGGTTGAGAAGATGCGGGACTTTCTTCAAAGATCAATGGATATGTATAAAGACGAGGGATGATGTTTGCGGCATCATCCCTCTTGTTCGTAGATGTTCAAAGATGTTCAATTATGTTCTGCGTATCTTCTCCCTTGTTTGGCTCATTTTCGCAAGGGGTGAGAAGGTATCATAATCCCGTGCTATGTCCGTATCGTAGATATTACAATACCGTTTTGACATAGTCAGGGTGGAATGACCCAAGAGCCGTTGGAGCGTAAAGGCGTTGCCGCCGCAATCAATAAGATACTTCTTTGCGAATGTGTGGCGGAACAGATGCAGACTTGTCTTTTGGACACCCCTTGACTTGTTATAGTGTGCCACGGCGAGCCGTAGGGCGTTCTCTGTGAGCATTTCCCCGTATTGATTACAGAACAAGTAGTCATCAGGTTTTCCCTTGCGGACAGCCATATAGTCTGCGAGGATGGAAGCCATCTGCGAACACAAGGGGCTGACTTGTATCTTGCCGTTTTTGTTGTGGCGGAACACCACTTGACGGTTTTCCAAATCCACATCCCTGTTTTGGATATTGCGGACGGTGGCGGCACGGCAGCCAGCGTTGAGCAGATAGTTGATAATGACCCAGTTTCGGTATTCGGTGAAGTCGCACTTCTTTTCAGGCTTTTTCAACAAGATCAGCAGTTCCGCATCGGTGTATGTTTCCTTTACCGTGTCCTTCTCTTTGATGTTGGGGATGCTGACAGATGACAGCCCCTCACGGTTCGCCCAGTTCAGGAATGTGTTGATGACCCGCAGATAGGTAGCCACGGTGTTGTGAGCCAAGCCCGCCGCCCGCATTGATACTACCATACTTTCCAAGTGTCTTTTGGTGAGTGAGCAAAACGGCATAGTGATGTCAAGATGTTTGGAAATACTCCGGAGATGTAGGTGGTAGTTACGAATTGTGACCGCCGCCACCCCTTTTGAAGTTTGGGAAATGATGAACGAAGCGAAGACTTCTTCAAAGGTTTCGCTTGCCTGTTCAGGAAAGTAGATTTTTGAACGCATAAACAGACCGCATCCTTTCAGTAAAATCGCTGAAAAAGGATGCGGTCTGACTCACAGCACAAAAACAAGAAAAAGCCTTGATTCTCAAAGAGAATCCAGGCTTTTGGAGCTGCTAGCCAGATTTGAACTGGCGACCTCATCCTTACCAAGGATGCGCTCTACCGGCTGAGCTATAGCAGCAAGTTACACACAGCTTCGCTATTATATCGCAGACATGCTGAAAAGTCAACCCCCTTTTTACATTTTTTTCGCAGGGTTTCCGCAGAATAAACACGTTGCTTTTATGGAAAAAGCAGCGTGTTTTTGCATCAATTCTTCTTTTCTAACAACTCATTGTAAAGTGCGCTTCCCAGTATCAGCACAGCGCCGATTACACCGTAAATGTCCAGACTCTCCTTCAGCAGCAATGCCGACAGGAGGATGGAGATCACAGGGTCTAAATAACTGAATACGGCAATGGTCTGGGAGTTGAGGTTTTTGATGGAACCAAAGTAGAGCGAGTAGGCAATGCCTGTATGTACGATGCCAACCACAGCCAGAAGAAGCCAGTTGACAGGCACCATGGCAGTAGTAAGATCGAAGCCGCCGCTCACCAGAATGTAGGGCAGGATCACGATGGCAGAGGTACCTAGCTGTATAATGGTCTTATCGTAGGCACCCACTGCCTGCAGACGCTTGTTCAGCAGCACCACACTGGCGTATAGAATGGCCGCGGCCACACCCAGCAGGATTCCTGTAAGACCGGAGATGCCACCCTGCAGCACACCGGAGACGAACACCATACCCAGCAGGGAAATCAAAATACATATCAGCTTCCGCACAGTGAGCCGTTCGCCTAATAGGGGGGAAGCCAGAAGCAAGAACATAGGCGCCAAATAGTAGCAGATCGTGGCAGTGGCCACGGTGGTGTAGCGGTAGGCTTCAAACAGCAAAATCCAGTTGCAGCCAAGGGCCACGCCGGATAAAAACAGCACACCCAGATGGGCCTTTGCGGTTTTCCAGTCCAGCCTGCGCCTTGTAGCAGCCGTAAACAGCAGCAGGAAAACAAGACCTAAACCTGCCCGGAAAAAGGCGATGGTGGCGGAGGGCAGGGGAATGAAGCGCACAAAAATGCCCACAGTGCCAAAGATTCCCATTGCGGTGAGTAGTCCCAGCTTTGCTGATTTCATTTCCATTCCTCCAATTCATACGCCTGTGCCCAGACAGGCAGGGCGGTAAAGGTGTGTGTTTGCCCCTGATAGGGGAATGTGATCCGGCAGGAATAAAGCATCGGTTCTGTCTCAGCAGCCCGGCTGCCGTACTTGTGGTCGCCCACCAGGGGGAATCCCCGGCTGGAAAACTGTACACGGATCTGGTGGCTTCTTCCGGTGTGAAGACGGATGTGGACGCAACTGCGCTCACCGGAATCCAGCACCCGGTATGCAAGCCGGGCCTTTTTGATCCCAGCGCGCTGCTTTTTTACCACAAAGACTTTATTTTTGCGGCTGTCCTTAAAAAGCAGATCTTCCCAATCACCCTCCTGGGGCGGCCTGCCGTGGACCATAGCCACGTACTGCTTGACCATTTCTCCGTCCTGGATGGCTTTGGAGAGCCAGGCGGCAGCCTGCTTTGTGCGGGCGAAGACCATTACGCCGCCCACGTTCTTATCCAGTCTGTGCAGGGGATAAATCTCTCCGCCCAGTTCCCCAGCCAGACGCTGGGGCAGATCGTGTTCGGAATCCAACCCGACCGGCTTGACGCAGACAACAAAGGAATTGCAGTGATACAGGATTTCCAAATCGTCACGCCCCCTTCGTTTTGAAACCAGTATAGCAGAAAAATCGTTAATGTCAAAAAATACTTCCGCTGTTGAAAAAAAGAAAAAAGTAAAGTACAATGAGAGTATTAAGGGGTGTTGAAAATGACCACAAAAGACTACCAGAAAAAATCCCCGCTTAGGATATTTCTGCATTACTTCAAAAACCATAGAAGGCTCTTCTGCATCGACGTGCTGTGCGCCTGCGTGATCGCGGCCATTGACCTGGCCTTCCCGCTGGTGACCCGCAGCGCTCTGTACGATATGCTGCCGGGGAAAATGTACAGGACGTTTTTCATTGTAATGGGAATCGTCCTGGCCTGTTATATCCTGCGCTCGTTTTTCAATTACATCGTGGCCTATTACGGCCATACCTTCGGTATCCGGGTAGAGGCGGATATCCGGGCGGACCTGTTCCGGCATATGCAGGAAATGAGCTACGATTTCTATGACCGCAACCGTACCGGACAGCTTATGAGCCGTCTTACTTCCGACTTGTTTGAACTGACGGAGCTCGCCCACCACGGCCCGGAGGATCTGCTGACCTCGGTGGTGACCATCCTTGGTGCGCTGATCGTTATGGGCTCTATCCAATGGCAGCTGGCGTTGATCGTTGGTCTGACCATTCCTGTGTTTTTGGTGGTGGTTATGAGTATGCGCCGCAGAATGGGCAGAGCCTCCCGGGCGGCAAAAGAGAAGACCGGCTACATCAACCAGGAGATCGAAAGCAGCCTGTCCGGATTCCGTACGGCCAAGGCCTTTGCCAATGAGGGCGTGGAAAATAAGCGCTTCGGCGCGGCCAATGAGATCTACAAGACCTCTAAGCGAAATTTCCACAAGGCAATGGGTTTGTTCCACAGCTCGGTGGAGTTTTTCCTGTGCAGCCTGAATGTGATCATCATCGGCGTGGGCGGCTACCACGTGATGCAGGGGAGTATGGACTACCGGGATCTGCTGACCTTCTGCCTGTATATCTCCTCCTTTGTCAGCCCAATGCGCAAGCTGTCCGGCTTCTCCGAGATGTTTGCCAACGGCTTTGCGGGCCTGAACCGCTTCGTAAATATTATGCGTACCGAGCCGACGCTGCAGGACAAGCCGGATGCGGTGGAACTGCGGGATGTGCGTGGCAGTATTGACGTGCAGGACGTTTCCTTTGCCTATGACGGCGATCTGGATGTGCTGCAGAATGTGTCGCTGCAGATCGATCCCGGTGAGACCGTGGCGATCGTTGGTCCATCCGGTGGCGGCAAGACCACCCTGTGTCAGCTGATACCCAGATTCTACGATGTATCTGCCGGAAGCATTCGCATTGACGGACTGGATATCCGGGATGTGACCCAGAGCTCCATCCACCGCAACATTGGCATCGTGCAGCAGGATGTGTTCCTGTTTGCGGATCCCATTTTTGAGAACATCCGCTTCGGACGGCCGGACGCCACCTGTGAAGAAGTGATCGAGGCGGCCAAAAAGGCGGAGATCTATGAGGATATTCTGGCGATGCCCAATGGGTTTGACACCTATGTGGGCGAACGGGGAACGCTGTTGTCCGGCGGTCAAAAGCAGCGGGTGGCAATCGCACGGATATTCCTGAAGAATCCCCCTATTTTGATCCTGGATGAGGCTACCTCTGCACTGGACTCCGTGACAGAGGCAAAGATCCAAAGAGCGTTTGATACCCTGTCCCAGGGGAGGACCACGCTGATCATTGCCCACCGGTTGTCCACGATCCGTTC
The DNA here is from genome assembly GCA_045546655.1 of Faecousia sp. Taxonomy (GTDB): domain Bacteria; phylum Bacillota; class Clostridia; order Oscillospirales; family Oscillospiraceae; genus Faecousia. The sequence continues at coordinate 537 of JAZQDH010000051.1, read as the reverse complement.
CGCAAACCGGATCATTTCCATTGCTGACGGCGTGATCACGGAGAGCGGCACCCACCAGGAGCTGCTGGAAAAAGGCGGTATTTACGCAGACCTTTATACTACGCAGCATAGTAATACTTAAAAAGAAGCCCCACGGGGCTTCTTTTTACTTTTTTTCCTCTTGCTATTTTTGCACAGATGGTATATAATACCCCAGTACCTGCCGGTGTGATGGAATTGGGTGACGTAGTGGGCTCAAAATCCACCGTCGCGAGCCTGAGCGCCGCCGGCGGCGGAAGGAGCGAGGGCGCAGCGAGTGCCGCGGTCGATAGTCGACGAAGGTGTTCGCACCGAGGAGAATATCGGGTACCGCAAACGATGGCGACATTAGCTGCCTGCAAGGCAGCCACCTTATAGAAGATACACGGCGATAGCTGGTTATCTGTATATACACACCTGCCGGTGTGATGGAATTGGTAGACGTAGTGGACTCAAAATCCACCGTCGCGAGCCTGAGCGCAGCCGCCGGCGGAAGGAGCGAGGGCGCAGCGAGTGCCG
>JAZQDH010000050.1:0-10038 GCA_045546655.1 Faecousia sp. | reverse complement strand
ACCAGACCCTCCAGGGTGATGGTAATGACCCAAAAAGACACCAGCACCGTCTCACCGGGGGTGAAGAACAGGTTCAAAACACCTGTAAAAACCAAAATCATCACCAACGGCTTCATACCCCGCACGATGGACTTTACCGGGATCTTGGAAATAGCGATGGACAAAGCCAAAAAAGCGAACACGATGCCATAGGACAGCCAATTGGCAGCGGAAAACAGGGCTATGATATACATAACCAAAATAATCAGCTTTGTTCGGGGGTCCAGCCGATGTACCGGTGAATTTCCCGGGAAATACTGGCCGAGGGTAATGTCTTTAAGCATTCCCACTCCCCCCTTTCAGCTTTTTCAGCTGGGCAACAGCCTGCTCAATGGTATAGACCTGTTCCACAGGGATACCCTTTTGCTGAAGCATCAAAAACAGCTTCGTGACCTCGGGAATGTCTAAGCCCATATCCAGAAGCTCCTGGGTGCGGGCAAAGACCTGTCTTGGTGTGCCGTCCATAGCCAGACGGGAGTCATTCATCACCAAAAGACGCTGCGCCAGCCGGGCAACGTCGCTCATTGAGTGGCTGACCATCATAATGGTGGCATTCTTGGCCTGCCGGTAGCTCTCAATATTACGCAGGATCTCCTCCCTGCCCTCGGGGTCCAGACCGGCCGTTGGTTCGTCCAAAATTAGGATTTCGGGTTCCATAGCGATCACACCGGCAATAGCCACGCGGCGTTTCTGTCCGCCGGACAGATCAAAGGGAGATGCCTCCAGCTGCTGGTCCGTAATACCCACAAACCCGGCAGCTTCCCTTACCCGCCGGTCGATCTCTTCCTTGGAAAGGCCCATATTCTTAGGGCCAAAGGCGATATCCTTATACACCGTCTCCTCAAAAAGCTGATATTCCGGGTACTGAAACACCAGGCCAACCCGAAAGCGGCTGGCCCTGGTCACTGCCTTGCTCTGCCAGATATCCGTGCCGTCCAGAAGGATCTGGCCGGAAGTGGGTTTAAGCAGGCCGTTCAAGTGCTGTATCAGTGTAGACTTACCGGAGCCGGTATGGCCAATGACTCCGATAAATTCTCCCCGTTCTACACTGAAAGAAACATTCTCCAGCGCTGCGTGTTCAAAGGGAGTGCCGGCACTATAGATATGATGTAGATTCTTAACCTCTAAAAAAGGTGCCAATTCTCTTTCCTCCTGTGGGTCAGACCTTTCTTATGCCTGTGCAAAGAGTTCAGAAAGTGTCTGCGCACATTCTTCTGCGTTCAGCCGCTCCAGCGGCAAATCAAAACCTATCTTGTTCAGCTCCCAGCACAGTTCTACTGTTTCCGGGGCTGCCAGGCCCATCTCGTGAAGCTTCTCAACCTGAGCGAACACCTGGCGGGGCGTGCCATCCAGGGCCACCTGGCCCTGGTGCAGGACCACCACGCGCTGGGCCTTTGCGGCCTCGTCCATATGATGCGTAATGAGGATCACCGTTATATTCTTTTCCTGGTTCAGCTTAGAAATGGTCTGTATTACTTCCCGTCTGCCCTTGGGATCCAGCATAGCGGTAGGCTCATCCAGAATGATGCACTTGGGCTCCATCGCGATAATGCCGGCAATGGCTACACGCTGCTTCTGACCGCCGGACAGAAGATGAGGCGCGTGTTCCCGGTATTCATACATCCCCACCTGCTTCAATGCCGCATCCACACGGTGGCGGATGGCCGGGCTGGCTACGCCCAGATTCTCCGGACCAAAGGCCACGTCCTCTTCCACCACATTGGCAACGATCTGATTATCCGGGTTCTGGAACACCATACCAGCACTGCGTCGGACAGGGATCAGCTTATCCTCCAGAGAGGTATCCATCCCACAAACATAAACTTTACCGCCACAGGGCAGCAAAATTGCGTTAAAATGCTTGGCAAGTGTGGATTTTCCACAGCCGTTGCTGCCCAGGATCGCCGTAAAAGAACCGGCCTCAATACTCAGATTCAGATTCTCAAAGACGGCAACGCCGGGCGTGTCATCCACGCCCGGATACGTATAGGCCAAATTTTCAACTTGGATCGCAGTATTCAAACTCATACCTCCCCATCAGGGTGTCCAGCGTCCGGCTGCGCCGCAGGGCAGCATCAGGCCGGTGGACCGTACAGGCAGACCCAGCTCACCGACCGCGGTAGCGCCACCGTGAATACCCCCAAACACCACATCCGATGCATATCCCACGGCAGAGGGCGCAAGACCGGTGGTGTAAGAATTGATGATCACAAACAGAGGATTGTCTGTAAGCAGCTTGGCGGTTTCCAGCAGGAAGGGATAGAAGCTGGTCTCCATCTTCCAAATCTCGCCGCTGGGGCCTCTTCCGTAGCTGGGCGGATCCATAATAATACCGTCATAACGCCGCCCCCTGCGGATCTCACGCTGGATAAACTTAGCGCAGTCGTCCACGATCCAGTGGATGGGCCGGTCCGCAAGCCCGGATGCCTGTGCGTTCTCCTTTGCCCAGGCTACCATACCCTTGGAAGCATCCACGTGATAGACCTCCGCACCGCCTGCTGCCGCAGCCAGAGTTGCACCGCCGGAATAGGCAAACAGGTTCAGCACCCGCACCGGACGTCCGGCGGAAGCAACCTTTTCACGGATAAAATCCCAGTTGGCTGCCTGCTCCGGAAACACACCGGTGTGTTTGAAATTCATAGGTTTTACATTGAATGTCAGATAATCTTTGTAGCGGATCTGCCACCGCTCCGGCAGGTTATGCTCCGACCAGTGGCCGCCACCGGTAGAAGATCTGATATAGCGCGCGTCATAACGCTTCCATGCGGGGTGATTATGCTGGGTATTCCAGATCACCTGGGGATCCGGACGCACCAGGACATATTTACCCCAGCGCTCCAGGCGCTCTCCGCAGGCAGTATCCAGAACTTCATAGTCTTTCCATTCATCGGAAATCCAAATCATTATTGTATCTCCTTATCCGTTCAAATCAGGCAGCCGGTTCAGAAACAGGTGACTGTACAGTAGGATCCACTGGGACGTTGGGATCAACGGGAGCGCTCGGTTCCAGCGGATTGGTTATCAACGACTGCTGATATAGATCCCAGGCCTCCTGGGTGTGGACGGGACAGACCATATAGGGTGCGTCCACGTGCTGGTTCAGATCACCGTGGAAACCATTCCAAACGCCGTCACTGCCATCTTTATTGATCAGATACACGTAGTTATCCATCAGATGTTCTTCATCCAGCCTATGCTTGGATGCCTTCAGAAGATCCTCGATCTCGGAGGGGGTACGTTTGACCAGACTTCCCTGGCTTATTGTCACAGTAGGATCCACAGCCGCAAACAGCTTACAAATTTCTGTGGCTACACCGCCGCCGGAGCATACATCCACCATAACGTGCTTGGAGCAGGAACTGCCAGAGATGTCCTCGGGATATACATAGGCAGAATCCACACGCTCAACACCACGAATATCCGCCGCGCAGGCATCCGTTGCATATCCGCCGGAATCCAGGCATACCTTCACAGTCCTCATACCGCTGCTGCTGTAAACGTCTTTATACTCAAGGCCCTCATGCAGCGGCTGCATAACCTTTTTCCACAATCTTGCTGCCGGGTTGTTGCCGCTGAGGACACGGACCGTTTCCGGCGTATCATAGCCGGTCCAGACCGCGGCTGTATAATACTTGGTCAGGCCGCTGTACCAACGGTCCTTATTGTCGCCGGAGGTACCGGTCTTACCGGCGATCTCCATACCATCAAACCTGGCTTCCGTACCGGTTCCACGGGAGGTGGCATGGGCCAGACAGTAATTCATATAGTTGGCAGTTTTGCTGCTGAAGGCTTGATGGGACTGCTGTTCATTATCCAGTATCAGATTGCCTTCACTGTCATAGACCTTCGTGTAGGTTCTGGAGGTACGGTAAACACCCTCGTTTGCCAGGGTAGCAAAGGCCGTGGTCATATCCCGGACCGTTACACCCCAGGTCTGAGCGCCCAGTGCCAGAGGGCCGATGGCCATATCCGAATGGATATACCCGGTCTCATCCTCATAGGATTCCACCAGCGTGGAAAGGCCCAACTGATTCTTGGCAAAGTCAAAGGCATAACCAACGCCAATCTTATCCAGTGTGTTGGCACATACCGCGTTCACAGAAGACACAACCGCACTGCGGATGGTCCGGGCATAGGAATAGGTTCTGCTGTCATTGAGGGGATATGGGTCGCCATCCTCATAAATTAAGGGCAAATCCTTGATAACGGTAGCAGGGGTGATCGCACCGGATTCAAAGGCAGGAATATACACGGAAATAGGCTTTACGGAGGAGCCGGACTGGAGCTGTGCCTGGGTGGCGCGGTTCCATTGAATATAGCCGGTCTTCTCTCCCACGCCACCGGCAAGGGCCACGATGTCACCGGTGGAATTGTCGATCACAACGATTGCGGACTGCAGCTGCTGACCGCTCCTGGTCTCAGGAATCTCCTCCAGATTGCTGTAAATGGCATCCACTTGATCCTGAACATCCAGATCCAGAGTGGTATAAATGTGATAACCACCGGAACTGATCTGCTCCAGGCACAACTTTTTGGTATTCTCATTCCATGCCATACCGTTTTTCTTGGCCAGGTCCTTGGCCACGTCGATCAGCACCGTGTCAGTAAACCAGGAATAGTAATACTGGCTCTCATTCTTACCGACCAATGTGGCAGTATTACACTGGGGACAATAGTAATTCTCGCCATCGGTAACAAAATTTCTGACGATGTTTTGATAGCCGCAGCTCTCATTAGGGCACTTAGCAAGACGGTCTTCATCGTCAATACCGTCTTTAAGGATCAATTCCTGATTGATTGCCTCTTCATACTCTTCATCCGTGAGCCAGCCATACTCCCGCATTGCCCACAGAACATTCTCCTGGCGGTACTTGTTGCGCTCCAGGCCGCTCATTTCCACCGGTTCTTCATCCTCAGAGGTGCGGAACGGGAACGTTTCACCGTAAGGATCGTACAACGAGGGGTTATTTGTAATACTAATCAGGCTGGCACACTCAGCAGTCGTCAGCATCTGCAGCTCCTTACCGAAATAGGTCTCCGCCGCACTTCTGACACCCTGGCATTTCTGACCCAGATAGATGCAGTTCAGATACATCTCCATAATGGTCTTCTTATCGTAGCGCTTCTCCAGCTGAATTGCCCGGAAAATCTCCAGAACTTTACGCTGGACCGTTACATCGTCCGCCGTTTCATCCTCTGTCAGAAGGATGTTTTTGATCAGCTGCTGGGTAATGCTGGATCCACCCACAGAGTCATCACCAAAGAACATTCTGGCACAGGCTTTAATTGTGGTGACCCAGTCAACACCCTGGTGTTCCAGAAACCGGTGGTCCTCAATTGCCATCGCCGCATTAATCAGATCCTCGGGGATGTCCTCATAAGATGCCCACTTGCTGCTGTATTCACCGAAAACTTTCTGGTAGACCTGGATATCTCCATTATTGTCTACATAGTAAATATAGGAATTCTGGGTATGATCGAAATCCTCCATGTCCATATCCGCCATAGGCAGGATATCATCCTGGAGATAGTCTCCCAAAATACCCACAAACACAAATCCACAGACAACACCGATCAGCAGCACCGTGGCCGCCGCGCCCAGCGCGATCTTGAACGCGGAAAACGCAGCCATCCAAATCTGATACAAAACACGCAGCAGGAAATGGGGTTTCCACTGCTGCCGCGGCAATCCTTTCTTTCTATTCTTTTCTTCAGACATAGTATATACCTCCATTACAACAGCCAAAGGGCCTGTACGGTCAATCATTTTATTCACGTCAGCATGAGAGCATACCATCGTGCATACGATTATAGCATACCCCAAAAGAAAACGAAAGACCCATTTTATAAATAAACCGTAAATTCGTGGTTATACTGAAGTTACCGGATAAACCGCACCGGATACCTTCCTATACTATCTGTCTATCCGCAGCCGGAATCTTACAAAGATCGTCCACATATTTCGTTACAATTACCAAACCTGTTCCGCTCCCCTTGATTTTCGGGTGTGCGGCGGTTAAAATAGGGCAGTAACATCTATCACCTGTTGGAGGTTTGATCTATGGAAGACCAATATGGTTCCGATTTCATTACCATTGTCGATGACGACGGCACGGAGTACGAACTGGAAGTTCTGTCCACCGTAGAGTACAACGGACAGACCTATATGGCTGTAACATTGGCTGGCACCGATGATGAGGCTGACCTGGAGATTAACATTCTTAAGTCAGCGGAGGAAGACGGCGAACCGATCCTGTGCGGTGTTGACGACGAAGAAGAGCTGCAAAGTGTTTATTCTCTGATTATGGATCAGCTCTACGAAGAGGAAGAGGACTGAAACTGCCAAATGCCTGCTTGGTGCGAGTGCGTCCTTTTGGACCCACATCATTTATAAGGGATGTTAGACTTCCTGGCCCGATTGCAGACCTCCCGCCTATACTTTGATATACGGTGGACGTTGGGAGCAGCTAAAGCCTGGAGCGGCAACCCACCTGCCATTTCGTGCAGGTCATAATCGGGCGCGCTGCGGCCGAAGCGGGTTTTGGATATGGGGGCATTGCCCCCATATTTTTATTTCTGATTTTAAGGTCTGTTTCATTTTTCCCAGAAAATAAGTAAAATTTTTTCGCTTTTTTGACAAAACAGCAAGAATCCACTTGAAACCGTGGGTCGAATGCGTTATAATACCTTGGACTTTGCATAAATATAGTGCAGATTTAACCAACGGATTATGAGAGGAATTGATTCAAATGAGTGCATCCAGCAAGAAGAAACTCCGCAAGGAGCAGCAAGCTGCACAGTTGACTGAAAAGCAGTTGAAGCAGCAATCAGAAGACAAAAAACTGAAAGTATACTCCGTCACCTTTATTGTTATCATTCTGGTGATTGCCCTTGCGGCGCTGGCCATCGTGGGCGTAACCACTGTCAGGCGACACGGTTTGATTGAGAAGAGCACCGTGGCTGCTACCATTGACGGTAAGAATTTCAGCGCTGTTGAAATGAACTACTATTTCGTAGACGCTGTTTCCAACACATATAACCAGTGGCAGTCCACCTACGGTGAAAATACTTCTTCGTACACCGCTGCGATGGGTTTGAACCTGGCCGCCCCCCTGGATGAGCAGGTTTATAACGAGCAGACCGGTGAAACCTGGGCAGATTACTTCTTTGGCTTAGCTTTGAACCAGGCGCGTAGTGACTATGCTATGTCCAAGCAGGCAGCTGCAGTTGGTTTTACCCTTTCCGAGGAAGATCAAGCTGCCCTGGAGTCTACCCTATCTCAGGTCGATCTTTACGCCTCTGTGTACGGTTATAACGGTACTGATGGATTCCTGCGCGCTACCTACGGCAACGGTGCCGATCAGAAGAGCTACAGGGAATACTGCGAGCGCAGCGCTCTGGCCTCCACCTACTATAACGATTACTACAACAGCCTGACTTATGACGATGGGGCGATTCGTGCCAAAGACGCTGAAAACCCCAAGCAGTATAACGCCTACAGCTATGCATACTACTACGTGAGCTATGCACAGTATCTGGAAGGCGGCACGGAAGCTGAAGACGGCACCATTACCTATACCGAGCAAGAGCTTAATGCTGCCCGTGCCAAGGCAAAGGAAGTTGCCCAGCATCTGGCAGAGTTTGATAGCGTGGAAGCTCTGGATGCAGCTATTGCCGCACTGCCCATAAATGCCGCCAATGAGAATACATCTACCCTCAAGGTCGTTGACGGTATGTACTCCGGTATTTCTGCCACAGCGAAGGATTGGATCAGCGACGAGTCCCGTAAGGAAAACGATGTAACCTATCTGGAGTATGCCTCCACCACCACTGACGAAGATGGCAATGAGACCAGTTCTGTCAACGGTTACTACGTGGTGATCTTCCAGGGTGTTAACGAAAATCTGCGCAAGCTGGCCAATGTCCGTCATTTGCTGGTAAACTATGAATCCGCCACCGGCGAAACCACCTACACCGATGAGGAAAAGGCAGCTGCCTATGCTGAGGCTGAGCAGATCCTGAACGAGTGGAAGGCCGGCGATGCCACAGAAGAAAGCTTCGCTGCCCTGGTTACCGAAAAGACCGATGACACCGGTTCCGCTGAAACCGGCGGTCTGTACATGGATATCACTCCTCAGCAGGGTATCTACGTTGAGAACTTTACCAACTGGTCTGTGGATCCCGACCGCAAGAGCGGCGATGTGGAAATCATTGAGACTGAGTACGGCTGTCATATTATGTACTACGTAGGTGACAGCGACATCACCTACCGTGATTATATGATCGCTACCGATCTGCGCAATGCGGATACCGAAGCTTGGTACAACGATCTGTTTGAGTCCGTCTCCGCCACCAAGGGAAGCCTGAAACGCACTGTGACCAGCCTGGTTATGGATGTTAACGCTGCTGCCAACTGATCTGTTTCGGAATTGCAGTAAGCCAATTGTGTGAATAAGAAACACCCCCTGTGGAGAAAATCTCCACAGGGGGTGTTGTTCTTGCTGCAAAGAGAAAAAATGAAAACAGCTGTTGCCGGGTTTGCTGCCGGAGCTGTCAATGGATTGTTCGGTGCAGGCGGCGGTATGATCCTCGTACCGTTGCTGGTGTTGTTAACGGATCTGGGTGAAGATGAAATTTTCCCTGCGTCCGTCTCTATTATCCTTCCCACCTGCCTGGTATCTCTGATTTTTTCTCCGAATTGGAGTGCCTTCTCAAGCCAATCCTGCTGGATTCTGTTAGCAGGAAGCGCTATTGGCGGTATCGTTGCCGGCATCTGGGGAAAACACGTCCCTACCCTCTGGCTTCACCGGGCGCTGGGGCTTTTGATTCTATGGGGAGGTTTCCGTTACCTATGTTAGACTCTGTTCCCGTTAGTTTGGCAGCCGGTGTTGTTCTTGGCGCCCTGGCCGGTATGGGTGTCGGCGGCGGCAGCTTGCTGATACTGTGGCTCACCCTTGTGCTTGGAATGGAACACAGTGCCGCAAGAACCGTAAATCTGCTGTTTTTTCTGCCGTCGGCTGTAATCAGTTCCCTGTTTCGCTGGAAGCAAGGAACGTTACAATACAGAAAGGTGATACCGGCTGTTCTGGCAGGAACGACAGCTGCCGCTCTATTCTCACTTCTCAGCCGGCAGGTCGATGTAAGTCAGGTGCGTAAGCTGTTTGGACTGTTGCTGCTGGTAACCGGTGCGCGGGAACTGTTTTATCGACCCCGAAAAGCCAAATAACCCTCCAGGATCAGCGAAGCTGCCACAGCATCCACCGTATCTTTGCGTTTCTTTCCGTGGTAATTGTGCTGGGACAGGATGTTGTGGGCCTCTACCGTGGTACGCCGTTCGTCCCACAGCTTCACAACAAGTCCGGTCGCCTGCTCTAGCTTGCCTGCAAATTCACGACACAGCTCCGCTCTGGGTCCCTCTGTGCCATCCATATTTTTCGGAAGACCTACCACGATCTCACCAATCTCAGGATTGTCCTTGATAAACTGGCAGACAAGCTGTAAAGTCTTCTCAGGATTACGGCTGTGGATTACCGTAGTGCTCCCCACAAGAGAGCAAAGCAGGTCAGAAACAGCGATTCCGGTACGGGCATCGCCGTAATCTATTCCCATAATTCGCATAATAGTGGTATCCTTTCCGGTTTTATTATTTCAGTCCCCATTATATCGCAAAAAACCGGAAAAATAAAGCAAAAATATACGAAAAATATGTTGACTTCCTTAACCCCCTATGGTAGAATGTATCTACCTGTGAAAAAGGGGTTATTTTTTTGCGCGCCTTTTTCAGCTCCGGAGCGGTTATTGTAGTGTCCGCTTTCTAAATTTTTTCTAGCCGGGGTGATACAGGGAGGCAATTTTTAAGGAGGTGCCGTTATGCGCGTTAAAGTCACTTTGAGATGCTCCGAGTGCAAGCAGAGAAACTACAACACTATGAAGAACAAGAAGAACGATCCCGACCGTCTCGAAATGAAGAAGTACTGCAGATTCTGCAGAAAGCACACC
>JAZQDH010000049.1:0-8716 GCA_045546655.1 Faecousia sp. | reverse complement strand
TGCGCTCCTCAGCAGGGCTGCTGCAAGCTGACCCTGAACGTAAAGGAAGGCATCATTGAAGAGGCTCTGGTGGAGACCCTGGGCTGCTCCGGTATGACCCACTCCGCAGCAATGGCTTCCGAGATTCTGATCGGCAAGACTCTGCTGGAGGCTCTGAACACCGACCTGGTGTGTGACGCCATCAACACCGCTATGCGCGAACTGTTCCTGCAGATCGTTTACGGCCGCAGCCAGTCCGCATTCTCCGAGGACGGCCTGGCCGTCGGTGCTTCCCTGGAAGACCTGGGTAAGGGTCTGCGCAGCCAGGTAGGTACTATGTTCGCAACCAAAGTCAAGGGTCCCCGTTATCTGGAGATGGCCGAGGGTTACGTTACCCGCCTGGCTCTGGACAAGGACGACCTGATCACCGGTTACGAGTTCATCAACCTGGGTAAGATGATGGACTTCATCAAGAAGGGCGACGATGCTAACGAGGCTCTGAAAAAGGCTAAGGGTTCCTATGGCCGTTTCGCAGACGCTGCCAAGTACATCGATCCCCGCCACGAATAATAGGAGGACACTGCAATGGCTTTGTTTGAAGGTTACGAAAGAAAAATCGACAAGATCAACGGTGTCCTGGCTCAGTACGGTCTGGAATCCGTTGAGCAGTGCCGTGAGCTGTGCAAGGCTGCCGGCTTCGACCCCTACGAGATCGTCAAGGGTATTCAGCCCATCGCTTTTGAAGATGCCGCATGGTCTTACTGTGTTGGCGCCGCTATCGCACTGAAGAAGGGCGTCAAGAACGCCGCTGAGGCTGCTGAGGCTATCGGCATCGGCCTGCAGGCATTCTGCATCCCCGGCTCCGTCGCTGAGGACCGCAAGGTGGGTCTTGGCCACGGCAACCTGGGCGCAATGCTGCTGCGTGATGAGACCAAGTGCTTTGCTTTCCTGGCTGGCCACGAGTCCTTCGCTGCCGCTGAAGGCGCTATCGGCATTGCCCGTTCCGCCAACAAGGCTCGTAAGGAGCCCCTGCGCGTCATTCTGAACGGTCTGGGCAAGGACGCTGCACAGATCATCTCCCGCATCAACGGCTTCACCTATGTGAAGACCCAGTTCGACTACTACACCGGCGAGCTGAGGATCGTTGAGCGCATCCCCTACTCCGACGGCGAGCGCGCTGCCGTTAACTGCTACGGCTGTGACGACGTCCGTGAAGGCGTTGCTGTTATGCGTTACGAAGGTGTTGACGTTTCCATCACCGGTAACTCCACCAACCCCACCCGTTTCCAGCATCCTGTTGCCGGCACCTACAAGAAAGAGTGCATGGAGCAGGGCAAGAAGTACTTCTCCGTTGCCTCCGGCGGCGGCACCGGCCGCACCCTGCACCCCGATAATATGGCTGCAGGACCCGCTTCCTACGGTATGACCGACACTATGGGCCGTATGCACGGTGACGCTCAGTTCGCAGGTTCTTCCTCTGTCCCCGCTCACGTGGAAATGATGGGCTTCCTGGGTGCAGGCAACAACCCCATGGTCGGTATGACCGTCTCCGTGGCTGTTGCTGTTGAGGAATCCCTGAAGTAATTGCTTCTATAAACTATTGTGACCTCTGCTTTTTGCAGAGGTCACTTTTTTATTCCGACCATAAGTAATGTTGCAACCTGCCAGCAGGTTGCGTATTTGAGTCGCAATGCCTGGCATTGCTCCCCCTGTTGCGGTGCCCGGCAGAAACTTCGCCTGTCACAGCAGGCTCGTTTCTTGCCGACCGCTGCCACTCGCTCCCCTCCCTTCCTCCGCCACCGGCGGCGGTCGGCTCGCTCCCCCATGGTCGGTATGACCGTCTCCGTGGCTGTTGCTGTTGAGGAATCCCTGAAGTAATTGCTTCTATAAACTATTGTGACCTCTGCTTTTTGCAGAGGTCACTTTTTTGTCCCAACTATGGTAATGTATTTTTCGTTCACTACCTATCAAGAAAAGTCGAAGGTTACCGTATCATAGACACTTGTCTCCAAATCCCAGACCTGGCCGTTTTGGATGCACAGTTCGATACGCGCCGTTTCCAGATCCTCCAAATCCTGGAGCTTCAGTTCCGCCCCATCGTAGACATTTATCTGATAGATCGTACGGGTACCGGGACGCAGGCCGCCCCACAGCCAGGAACCACTCTCCACGTCATTGATATAAATCCCCTGGTCGGCAACCGTCAAAAATTCTTCTCCGGTGTTTTCCAGATAGAATTCCAGAACACAGTCACCCCCGTCGTCTATGGAGGCACTCAAGAGCACCATCCGCAGACCGTTTTGATTATAGATCTGCTGCCCATCCTTCACTTCCGGCTGGACAAAGTACTCTGCCGCCAGAGTCTGCAATGTGACTGTCTGGCCGTCTGCTATGGATTCCCCAGTAACGTTATCATAAATATCCAGCTGGAACGCAACCTCCGCCACCGTCTGGATGTCCATCCGGTCCAGGCTGAAATCGTCCAGAATCAGCAGATCCTGCCAGACCTCTCCGCTGTCCACGATGCTGGAAAAGTACAGGTTGTTGAGCATATATCCGTTAACGGATGGATATTCGATACAAACCTCCACCGCCCGATCCGACAAATTGGTTATGGTGTACAGCACTGCCGGATCGGCATAGTAAATGCCAATGGATTCCGCTGTGATCACCAGACCGTCTTGATTATAGATCTCCGCCGGGACAAGTTCCTGAAGACTCTCCGCACCCGGTTCTCCCGCGGGGGTATAGAAATCCTCATCCCAGTTATAAGTAAGCTCCTCTACAGCAAAATCCGGCCTCGGCACAACCGTTTCCTCGGTTACCTCCGAGAAAACACCGGCGAGGGAAGAAATCAGCGACAGGACCGCCAGCCCGATAGCTACAGCAGTGGTGGATTTCTTGTTGTTTTTGGCACTTCTACGCTGCTGATTAGCCTGCGCGACCTTCGTGAACACATCAGGAATCTGCTTTTTTCCACTCTCTTGCGGCTGTTCAAAGCTGATGCAGGTATGACCCCCGGTCTTTTTAGGCGGTGTGTACTGTTGCGCAGACTCACCGGTTCTGGGCACATACACCGGGACTCTTTTCATACACATATGGCAGTAATTGGTTTTCAGCCGGTTACCGCACTCCGGACATCTGACAATTTTCATCCCGATCCTCCTCATTTTTTCTTAGTATATCACAGCTTTTTCCCGAGGTAAAGAACAAAGGCCGCAGGGAGCGGCCTTTGTTTATCGGTTAGAATAATTCATTTCCAGGGTCAGATACTGCTCCCAGGGCAGGCTTTCCTCCCACGCTTCCATTCCGTAAGCCTCCCGGATACCCTCGCACAGAGTGCGCAGCTTCAATTGCATCGTCTCCGAGGCAAAGTACTGCTGGGTGTCCGGCTGCATAGCGTACAGGAAGATACGGGTCCGGTCCTCCTGAGGGTTGACCATCCCCAGTTCATCAATAAAGGCCCGTTCCTCATCCTGAAGCCAGATAGGTTTTTCTCCATCGGATTCCCACTCATAATTGTAGGTATAAGAGAAATCCTTTGGATTCAGCTGATCCCAATCGTCGTAATCCCGGCTGTTGCCCAGCACGTGACTGTCTACAACATAGGCCAGGTTCCGGACAAACTCCCAGGAAATATCCGTTTGGGACGAAAGCAGGATGTATGCATCTCCGTCCTGGAAAAACTGGGCGGAGTTATACTCCCCTCCCACGGACCGGACCAATCCTACCCGCAGCATACCGCCGCGGATGGTACTGTCCAAGAATCCATCGGGATACCGTGTCAGCACCACCTCCAACTGATCCAGCATTTTCTGAACGGACCGGACCTGGTATTCCGCCTCTGCCGTGTAGCTCCCTGTCTGGGATACAGCGTCCTGCCAGACACACACGCGGATGCCGTAGGTCCGACTCAACGCGTCTGCCTTCTCCTGGCATAGGGCAAGACCCTCCAGATCCGGATTTTCCTTGGTATAGACCTTACTGGTATAAGTTGCGTCATCCACCACCGGTGTTTTCAGCACATCCCAGCGATAGAGCATCGGTCCGCCCTCGCTGCTACCCAAAATCCACAGGTAATGGCCGTCACCAATGACAGCATCAATCTGATCCAACCCCGTAAGGGTTACCGCACCGATTCGCCGTCCCGTGGACAGATCGTAATAGTCCAGCACTGCGCTGCCGCTGCCCATATTGCAGCCAACTGCGCCCCACATCGGAAAAGCACTGTAAAGGGCATTATCTACATTTAAATTTACCGGTTCCCCGTCCTGGATACCGAAGATATTCAAACGCACGTCCGCGTCCATTGCCTGGTACATATACTGCCCATCGGGGGCATAGAGGGTATGCTCCTGCCGCAGCTCATAGAGGATCTGCCCTGTACGGGCATCGATCGCCAAAGTCTTTACGTTCTGATCCCGGTCGACTACTTGCAGCGCCAGAACAGTGCTGTTCCGGTAGGCATCCACCAGCTGGGCCGATACATAATAATGGGACATCAGCAGCCGGGAAATACCGGTAGTCATATCCATCGCCCGGACCTGCTTATCCTGGCAGTAGTACAGCTCATTGGCGCTCAGATTTATGACCGGTGCCTTCTGCAAGGTAATAGGCAGTTCAAATCTGGTCTGGATTTTCAGCTCCAGATCCAGAAAAATGATTTGATTGTCCTGCCGGTTGTAATAGGCCAAGCCGGATTCTGTAATATCATAGGCTACCTTACGGGAGAAATCCACTCCCGTCTGTGCAGCAGCCGTGGGGACACAATCCTCCCCTGTCAGCGCCGTGACACAGCCGGATGCATCTGCCAGCAGCAGTCCTTGCTCTGTGAAAAACAGTGCGGTATAAGCTCCGTCTGGCAGCGCATAGGCGTACACCGCGCCATCCGTCTGCTTCTGGATCTGACTGTGGGGAACATAGTACCCTGCAGGTGCCGTAGTGGCAGGCTCAGTGGTTTCCGGTTCAGTGGTTTGTGGTGTTTGCTGAATCCCACAGCCGGCCAACAGGGCAAATACCATTAAAATGATCAACAGCCGTTTCATAGGTTATTGTCTCCTTGCCAACGTGTAGTCGTCGCCCTGGCGGTAATAGGGGCAGTGCGGGTTGCGGGAAGTTATGATCCGGTACACCTCGTCCTCATCCAGTTCCTGCATACAGTAATACTCATCGTACTCCTCGTCGTAGTCATAATACCAGCAGGTTTCGCATTCATTTCCCATAAACTACCTCCAAAGTATCCTAATGGGCCAACGCCGCCTTTACAAGCATTCCAGATACGCATCCATATCAAAGGGCCGGATTTTCTCATCCTTACGCAGATACAGCGGATGATGGGGATGCCCCTTTTTACTGCACTTGCCTGCGCAACACCACCGGGCTTCGTATTCCTGGCCGATGGCCGCCATATCCCGAAGACACCGGGATAGGAACTCCCGTTTCTCAACAATCGTGCCCCAGGCTGCCCAGACCGCAGGCTGCCGGGAGATGGACAGCACGTACCGGAAGGCCTCCATATTCTCCCGGTGGAGCATAGGATTGCACTCCTTTTCCATCGCGTCCGGGTCTGTTGCCCGCTGGGCATAGACGTTGAACATAATAAAGCTGTCAAAGCCGTTGCCCAGAGCGATCCTGTTGACGGATTTGAGCGTATTATCCAGATCCCCCGGCTGGGCCGTAGAGGGATTGATGCCAATACAAATCAAAGGATTTTTACCCCTGGTGCCCAGTATATAACGGTATTCCGAATAAAAATTGGGGGCGTACAGCCATTCATCAATATCATAATACGGACTGGGGGTATTGGCAGCCTCCAAAGCATCCCGGAAGGTTACCAGCTCCAGCTCCTGGGTTGTTGAACTGGGGATATGCATACTCAGGCCTCCTGGGTGGGAAACCAGCAGCTGTTCTGGGGATCATGGAATTCGCAGTCCTCCCGGTTCAGTCCCTTCTGCCGCAGCCATGCATCAAAAGCGTGGTCCATAAACGGGTACATTCCATCCATACCGGTTTGCAGCTGCAGGATCTGGCCGTCCGCAAAACTCAGCTCGATGACCACACCGCCGGCGGTGGTATAGAGCTGCTGGTACTGGATATCTTCAAAACGGTAGGTCCGCTCTTGATTGCCGAAACCGGTCACCAGGAATGTGTCCTGGTCGTAATACACGCCGAAGCTCAGATAGTAAACTGCCAGACCCAGACCCACCAAAATCAGCAGGCAGCCGCCGGCGATCAGCAGTGCGCCCTCTCCCAGACCCACGATGATGCCGCTGATGCCCAGCACCGTCAAGATCACGCCGAAAGAACCGTAGCGCTTGCTCAGCTTCACGCACAGACCTGTTTTGTGCTGCTCTTTGTTGCGGAACAGCTTTTGAAAACCCTTATCCGCCAAAAAACAAATACCAAACACCAGTGCGGCCACCAGTGCGATCACAACATATTCCATATGTACTCCTTATGCCCAGAGGACACAGTCCACCGGGATGTCATATTCTTCCGTAGGAATGGACTCCACCATCTGGAAACTGTAACACAGGGCCAGGGTGGGATGGTCAGGCTCTTGAGCCAGAAAGCGGTCGTAAAAACCGCCGCCGTAGCCCATCCGGTCGCCCTTTTCCGTGAAGGCAAGGCCAGGCATCAACACCAGGGCGGTGGGATCGTCCGCCACAGGGCCGTCCGCCACAGGCTCCGGAATCCCCGCATAGCCCAGCTCCACCTGGGACAGATCCTCCAGGTAGATAAACCGCATTTCCTCCCCATACACCTTGGGCACAGCCACTTTCTTTCCCTCTGCTATGGCCCGTTCCAACATAGGCACTGTACGCACCTCCTGGTTATAAGGCAGGTAGCCGTAGATGGTCTTCGCGTTTTGGTACAGGGGACTTTGTACAAACAGCTGACCCAGGCGGCAGCTTGCAGATTCGATCTGCTCGTCGGTCATGGACCGCTTCTGCTGCCGGATCTGCCGGCGCAGTTCTCTCTTATCCATTATGCTCCTCCTTGGGACTCTTCCGGTACAGGCGGAACCACAGGACGATGGCGATCTGTCCTGGGATACCCAGCAGGAACATCTTCCAGATATTCCAGTCAAACAGTACCTTAAAGGTTGCATACAGGCTCAGTATGCTTCCCCACATAATGATGGATACCAGAGAGCGGTTCCACCGGAAATCGTGCCAGGCAGAGCGAAGACTCAGCAGCACGATTGCATTGGCAGGCACTGCATAGAAAAAGGCCAGCCAGCTTCTGTGGATGTTCAGCGAGGACAGCACCACGAAGATAAACAGCGCCACAAACCAGACCAGTACGGAAGACAGCATCAGGATGATATTCTTGTTGGCCTTGCGTTTGAGGGTCTTCTCCACAGCCTTTTCCATCACCTGCTCCACTTTGCCCAGCTCCTCCGGCAGCTCATTGGGATCGGCCAGCAGGTCGTTGACTGTCACACCAAAAAGATCCGCCAACTGCACCAAAGTCAGCACATCGGGAACAGACTCACCCCGTTCCCACTTGGACACCGCTTTATCGGAATAATTCAGCTGCTGTGCCAGCTTTGCCTGTGTAAGACCGCTGATTTTACGATAAGCAACAATATTGGCGCCGAGTTGATTCTTCAGCTTCTCGTCGTTCATACTTTGCCTCCAAAGAACATAGTTTTGTACATTTTAGCACATTAGCGCCAGTTTTTCAATAAATAAAAAATACCGCCCGCAGGCGGTATTTTTCTATGTATTCAATCCTCCGGAAACAGCTTTTGATAGCAGAATTTAATGATATTGCTTCTGGTGACGATGCCGATAAACGCATCTTTGTCATCCACAACGGGCACAAAGTTCTGGCTGCTGGCCCGCTGGACCAGATCGTGCATTCCGGTAGTCACCTTTACGGGAATATTGTCCCGGCGGCGGCTGATCTCCATAATTCTCCGGGCCTCCGCCTGCCGCATATCCATATAGCAAAGGTTCTTCAGCGCCCACAGCAGGTCGCCCTCTGTGACCGTACCCCGGTACTCCCCCCGCTTGCTTAGGATCGGCAGGGCCGCGTAACCAGCCTGTTCCATTTTCTCCAATGCCTGCCGGACGGTATAGTCATCGTAAACGAAGGCGCACATCGCCTTCGGCGTCAAGAAAAACAAGATATTGTTCATGATTGCTCCTTTTCATCGCAACATTGGCGGCACCCTGCCGCCAATACTATTATAGCATAAACTTCCCCGGAAATCATATGAATTTATTGTAAATTAGCTGTGACCACGCCAAATTTATCCACCTTGTTTTGTGCATTTTTCACAACAGCGTTTCATTCTACCTACAGTAGAATAACTCTCCACGCCCCGTTCCGTCCGTTTATCAACCGGTAGGGTGACTCTACGGACGTTTTGTGCTATGGTAAGGCCACAACAGCAAGGAGGTCTCTATGAAACGTATCAAACTCTGCGACCGAATGCTCCCCCGCTATTCCAGAGGGGAGGAAATTATGAATATGGTCACCCACATTACAGGCGGCGCGTTGGGTGTTGTGGTGTGTGTACTGTGCATCGTACGTTCTGTCCTGCACCGCAATGCTCTGGCAATCGTGGGCAGCTGCGTCTACGGTGCTATGATGATATGCCTGTACACCATTTCCAGCATCTACCACGGACTGCACGCCGGTACAGGCAAAAAGGTTATGCAAATTCTGGACCATTGCGCCATCTATTTTCTGATCTGCGGCACCTATACACCCATACTGCTTACGG
>JAZQDH010000048.1:0-6161 GCA_045546655.1 Faecousia sp. | reverse complement strand
AGAGGAAATCTCCACGGTGAATACGATGCCGCCCTCGCCCTGTGTGCCGCTGGATTCCAGCAGCTTGCCGTTTCCGTCTTCCACACGGTAGCTCCAATCCTCCGGGGTCAGGTCATACCAGGAGGCCCGTTCCTCCGGGGTGGAGATCATATCCAAATAGCCGTATATTTTCTGGGGCAGGTTGCCCAGCTCGTTCTGGGTGTAGGCACTCACCGCGCCCTCTGCCAGCTGGTGGGCGTAAAAGATCTTCTGCTCTTTTTTCCATTCATTCAAAGACGGGGTTTCGTAAAAACCTTTTTCCAGCATCAGAAAGCTTCCCACCGTTGCACACACCGCGGCGGTCAGCGCCAGGGCGGCCAGCAGCAGCGCCAGGATTTTTGTCCAAATGGGATATTTCATAGTTTTCCTCCTTCCATTTTGTAGCCCTGCCCCCAAACCACCTTCAGATGCCGGGGGTTAGAGGGGTCGATCTCGATCTTCTCCCGCAGATGGCGGATATGCACCGCCACCGCCCCTTCGCTGCCCTGGGCCGTCTCCTGCCACACGGCTTCGTAGAGTTTTTTGGTGGAGTACACCTTGTTGGGGTTGTCCATCAGGAGCTTTAAAATACTGTATTCGATGGGGGTCAGGGAGACCGGCTCCCCATCCACGGTCACGGTTTTTTCCCGGTCATTCAGACTGATGCCTCCGATGACCCGGCAGTCCTTCCCCGGCAGCTTTCCTGCCAGCTGGTAGTTCCGGCGCAGCTGGGAGCGGACCCTTGCCAGCACCTCCACCGGCACAAAGGGCTTGGTGATGTAATCGTCTGCCCCCACGTTCAGCCCCAGCACCATATCCTGGCTCTCGGACTTGGCGGTGATGAGAATGATGGGAACATCGGAGGTCTGGCGGATCTTGGCGGTGGCGGTAATACCGTCCATCTGGGGCATCATAATATCCAGAAGCACCAGATGGATCTGCTCTGCTTCCAGGACCTCCAGGGCCTGTTTTCCGTTAAAGGCTTCAAAAAGGGTATACCCCTCCGCACCCAGATATATTTTCAGTGCGTTGACGATGTCCGGCTGATCGTCGCAGATGAGAATGTTATACATAAGACCCCCTCCTCTTTGTGAGACCATTTTATCACAACGCTGTTTAAGAAAAAAGTAGGCAGGACCTTAAGAAATGTTTAAGGGCCTATTGTCAAATGATTTTTTTCTGATTATAGTATAGCTATTCCCCGTGAAAGGAGTTTTTTCTATGAACGATGGTTTTATGATTTGGCTCAATACTGCCCTTGCGTTTTTGTCCGCGAATCTGCTACCCACGGTGATCTTGCTGGTGGTCGGCATTCTGGTTATCCGTGTGGTGATGAAGCTGGTGTCTTCCGCCCTGGGCAAGACCAAGCTGGAGAATTCCCTGACCCGGCTGATGCTGGCAATTTTGAAGCCGGTACTGTACCTGCTGCTGGGTCTGATGGCCGCGGACAAGCTGGGTATCGATGTGACCGGCATCGTCGCCCTGGCCAGCGTGCTGACCCTGGCGGTCTCTCTGACTCTGCAGACCGCTCTGGGCAATGTGTTCGGCGGTTTGACCCTGCTCTACACCAAACCCTTTACCTCCGGCCACTATGTGGAGATCGCCGGGCGGGAGGGCACGGTCCAGGAGGTAGGCCTGGCCTATACCACGCTGGCCACCCCCGACAATAAGATCATTTCCATCCCCAACGCCTCGGTGACTGCGGCGGAGATCGTCAACTACACCGTCAGCGGAAAGCGCCGGGTGGATATCACCATCAGCTGCGGCTGGGCAGTGGATGCGGACGCGGTGAAGCAGGCTCTGCTGGAGGCCGCAAAGGTAGACTCTGTCCATACGGACCCGGCCCCGGTGGTGGGTCTCAAGGGTTACGAAAACGGCCTTGCCCAGTATGGACTGATGATGTGGTGCGATACCGCCGACTATTTCGGGGTGCTGTTTGCTGTGAACCAGAATATCCAGACCATCTTCCGGGACAAGGACATTCCTATGGCCATTCCCCAGGTAGCCATGAAAACCATACAGTAAACAAAACACATCCGCTTGCTGTTGCAGCAAGCGGATGCTTTTTATACTTTATTCTTCCCTTTTTCCCAACAGCCAGGGCAGGACCGGTTCAAAATTCGCGCCGAAGGGTGTTGGCTCCGGGGTAGCCAGGATCACCTGCTCCACAAACCCCGCCGCCTGCCGGGCCGCATCATAAAGCGTCGCGCCCTTTACCAGCGCTCCCGTAGTCACCGCGCAGAACATATCCCCTGTACCGTGGGACTGCCGGGGAACCCGGGGGGCCCGATAGGTAAACATTCCCCCCTCCCGGGCAAAGCCGGCAAAGCCGGTGGTGTTTTCATCCCAGGTAATGCCTGTGATCACCACACCTTGAGCGCCAAAAGACATCAGCTTTTGGAGCAGTTTTCGCAGATATTCCTCACTCCCGTCTTCCCGGTAGGGCATATCCGTCAAAAGGGCCGCCTCCGTCAGATTGGGCAGCAGATAGTCGCCCCGGGCGCACAGCGTCTTCATAGCCTGCACGTTTTGTTCCGTCATGCCCCGGTAGAGCTTACCGTGGTCGCCCATCGCCGGGTCGATCACCGTCAGGGCGGAAAACTCTTCCAGCACCTTTTCCACCTGCCGGGCCTGCTCCGGATCGGACAGATACCCCACGCTGATGCCATCAAAAGTCGCCCCAACAGACATCCAATGGGTGGCGATGGGCAGCAGGTCTTCGGTCATAGGCTTCACATAAGGGCCGGGGAAGGCCGTATGGGTAGACAGCACCGCCGTGGGCAGCACAGTGCAGCTCAGTCCCAGTACAGACAAAATGGGACTTGCCACCGTCAAGGAGCATTTTCCCAGGCAGGAAAGGTCCTGGATCGACAGTACCCGTTTCATAGCCCTTACTCCTGATTTCTCTTTTTCATCAGCTCACGCATACGCTGGCTGTGGTCCAGGATCCGCTTACGGATACGCAAGCTCTTGGGTGTGCACTCCAGCAGCTCATCATCGGCCAAAAATTCCAGGCACTGCTCCAGGGAGAACACCTTGGGGCTTACCAGCCGCAGCGCCTCGTCAGAACCGGAGGCACGCATATTGGTCAGCTGCTTTTTCTTGCAGACGTTTACGTTCATATCCTCGTTGCGGCTGCAGATGCCCACCACCATACCGGCGTACACCGGTGTGCCGGGTCCGATGAACAGGGCGCCGCGCTCCTGGGCGGCGTGCAGGCCGTAGGTGAGGGCTTCGCCGCTTTCAAAGGAGACCAGAGAACCGGTGAGCCGGCGCTCGATCTCACCCTTCATAGGTGCGTAGCTGTCCAGCACAGAGGACATAATGCCCTCGCCCCGGGTATCGGTCAAAAATTCGTTCCGGTAGCCGAACAGGCCACGGGAGGGAACTAAAAACTCCAGGCGGTAGCGGTTGCCCATAGGTGTCATAGACAGCAGATCGCCCTTGCGGCGGCCCATTTTCTCGATGACCGCACCCATACACTCCTCCGGCACGTCCGCAACCATCCGCTCAATGGGCTCGCAGAGCTTGCCGTCAATCTCCTTGGTCAGCACTCTGGGTGTGGACACGGAGAACTCATAGCCCTCCCGGCGCATGGTCTCCATCAGAATGGAGATGTGCATCTCGCCTCGGCCTGCCACGTTAAAAGCGTCTGTGCCCTGCTCAGTCACGTGCAGGGAAACATCCTTCAAAAGCTCCTTTTCCAGACGGTCACGCAGGTTTCGGGAGGTGACGTATTTGCCCTCACGGCCCGCAAAGGGAGAATCGTTGACCGCAAAAGTCATTTCGATGGTGGGGTCGCTGATCTTCACGAAGGGCAGCGGCTCGATGGCATCGGGGGCGCACAGGGTGCGGCCGATGGTGATATCCGCCATACCGGACAGGGCCACGATCTCACCGGCGGAAGCCTCCTGCACGGTGGTCTTTCCCAGGCCGTCATAGGTGTACAGGGCAACCACCTTGCCCTTTTGCTTGATCTCGGGGTCGTGGAAATCGCAGATGGTGACTTCCTGGTTCACCCGGATCGTGCCGCGCTCCACACGGCCCACCGCAATACGGCCCACATACTCATTATAATCGATGGAGGACACCAGCAGCTGCAGGGGTCCTTCCGGATCGCCCTCCGGGGCGGGGACGTAATTGACGATGGTCTCAAACAGGGGGATCAGGTCCGTACCGGCCTCGTCAGGGCCATAAGACGCCGTACCCTGGCGGCCGGAACAGAACACGGTGGGGGAATTGAACTGCTCGTCGGTAGCGTCCAGCTCCAGCAGAAGCTCCAGCACCTCGTCCATCACTTCGTGGACACGGGCATCGGGCTTGTCCACCTTATTCACCGCCACAATGACCTTATGGCCCAGCTCCAGGGCCTTGCCCAGCACGAACCGGGTCTGGGGCATAGGACCTTCGGCGGCGTCCACCAGCAAAATAACACCGTTTACCATCTTCAGAATACGCTCCACCTCGCCGCCAAAGTCGGCGTGGCCCGGGGTATCCACGATGTTGATCTTATAGTCTTTGTACTGAACGGCAGTATTC
This sequence comes from Faecousia sp., assembly GCA_045546655.1. Lineage (GTDB taxonomy): Bacteria > Bacillota > Clostridia > Oscillospirales > Oscillospiraceae > Faecousia. The sequence continues at coordinate 1,604 of JAZQDH010000048.1, read as the reverse complement.
TTGGCAAGAATGGTAATACCACGTTCACGCTCCAGGTCACCGGAGTCCATCACTCTGTCCACGGTGGTCTGATTTTCTCTGTAAATACCGCCCTGCTTCAGCATTTCATCCACCAGCGTGGTCTTGCCGTGGTCCACGTGGGCGATGATCGCTACGTTGCGGATCTTATCTTGTGCTGCCATTGGCGCATCTCCTTTTTTTATTGCACACAGTATCGTTCTTCTCCAACTTAGAAATATACCATATGCCTAAAAAAATTGCAACAAAGTTGGTAAAGTTTTACGAAAATTTCTCCTCTTTTCTACCCTCACTGGTGCTTGACCCATTCCCTTAACTGTGTTATTATAGATGTAACTATATTTTCGGGAGTATACCCTTCACCCAGCCCGAAAACCCTTATACAGACATCACTTTTTATATATAACAGGAGGTAACGACCAATGGCCTATTTTTACCCGGAACCCAGCCACACCTTCAGCGAGTATCTGCTCGTTCCCGGCTACACTTCCGAACAGCACGTTCCTGCCAACGTTTCCCTGCGCACGCCCCTGACCAAGTACCGCAAGGGTCAGGAAGAGCCGGCTATTAGCCTGAACATCCCTATGACTTCTGCCATTATGCAGTCTGTCTCCAATGACACCCTGGCCATCGCTCTGGCAAAAGAGGGCGGTCTGAGCTTCATTTTCGGTTCTCAGTCCATTGAATCCCAGGCGGCGATGGTGGCCAAGGTCAAGAGCTACAAGGCAGGCTTCGTGGTTTCCGCCTCCAATCTGACCCCCGACAACACCCTGGCAGATGTTCTGACTCTGAAAGAGTTGAACGGTTTCTCCACCGTTGCTGTTACCGACGACGGCACTGCCAATGGCAAGCTCCTGGGTATCGTCACCGGCCGTGACTACCGTGTGTCCCGTATGGACGTAAACGAAAAGGTCTCCACCTTTATGACCCCCCGGGAAAAACTGATCGTTGCCCCTGCCTCCACCACTTTGAAGGAGGCCAACGACATCATCTGGGAAAACAAGCTCAACAGCCTGCCCATCGTGGACGCGGATGACCGGCTGATGTACTTCGTATTCCGCAAGGACTACTCCTCCCACAAGGCCAATCCCCAGGAACTGCTGGACAGCAAAAAGCGCTATCTGGTAGGCGCAGGCATCAACACCCGTGACTATGCCCAGCGTGTCCCCGCCCTGCTGGCCGCAGGCGCCGACTGTCTGTGCATCGACTCCTCCGAGGGTTACTCCTGCTGGCAGAAGAACACCATCGCCTGGATCCGTGAAAATTACGGCGACACCGTAAAGGTGGGCGCAGGCAACGTGGTGGACCGGGACGGCTTCCGTTTCCTGGCTGAGTGCGGCGCGGACTTTGTCAAGGTGGGTATCGGCGGCGGCTCGATCTGCATCACCCGCGAGACCAAGGGTATCGGCCGTGGACAGGCCACCGCTCTGATTGAAGTGGCTGCCGCCCGTGACGAGTACTTCCGGGAGACCGGTATCTATGTGCCCATCTGCTCCGACGGCGGTATCGTTCACGACTATCACATGACCCTGGCCCTGGCTATGGGTGCAGACTTCTTGATGCTGGGCCGTTACTTCGCCCGTTTC
>JAZQDH010000047.1:0-6138 GCA_045546655.1 Faecousia sp. | reverse complement strand
GGTGAAAAGACCCGGGTGAATCTGGCCCGGTTGCTTTTGGAGAAGACGGATATCCTGTTGCTGGACGAGCCTACCAACCACCTGGATCTGCGCAGCGTGGAGTGGCTGGAGACCTATATCAATACCTTTAAGGGTACAGTCCTGGCTATCTCCCACGACCGGTATTTCCTGGATAAAGTGGCCCAGCGGGTAATTGAGATTGTGGATGGTCACGCGGAATTCTACTCCGGAAACTATTCGTTCTATATGGATGAGAAGCAGGCCCGTTTCAATCTGCAGATGAAGCAGTATGAGCAGGAGCAGGCCAAGCTGAAACAGTTGGGATATACCGTCGAGCGTATGAAGGGCTGGGGCATCAACAACCGGACGCTGTATCGCCGGGCTATGTCTATCCAGCATCGTATGGAGCGCATCAAGAAGACGGAGAAACCGAAAACCGAGAAAACTATGCGGGCAACCTTCGGCGAGAAAGACTTTTCCGGTGACGTGGTATTCCAGCTGAAGAATGTGGAAAAAGGCTTTGACGGTAGAACCCTATTTTCGGATGTGAACCTGTTGGTGGAGGGCGGCGAACGGATCGCTTTGCTGGGTGACAACGGAACGGGTAAATCCACCTTTATTAAGTGCCTGTTGGGGGAAGAAGATTGCAAGGGTAAAATCCAATTCGGCCCAACGGTCAAATGGGGTTACCTTCCCCAGATCATTCATTTCGACCACCCGGAACGCAGCTTGTATGACACGATGCTCTATGAGAAGAATTGTACACCACAGGTTGCCAGGGATCGTTTGGGAGCTTATTTGTTCCAGGGTGAGGATGTGTTCAAAAACGTAGGAAACCTCTCCGGCGGAGAGCAGTCCCGTCTGCGGCTGTGTATGCTGATGGACGAGAAGATCAACCTTCTGATCCTGGACGAACCCACCAACCACCTGGACATTGCCTCCAGGGAGTGGATCGAGGCTGCTATCGAGGAATTTGAGGGCGTGCTGCTGTTTGTGTCCCACGACCGTTACTTCATTGAAAAATTCGCCGAAAGAATCTGGCTTTTGGAAGATGGGCAGATCCGTGACTTCAAGTGCGGTTACAGTAAATACCGCTCCATTGTGGAACACGAGATGATGGCAAAGCCCGCTCAGGCTGCAGCGCCGAAACCCAAGAAAGAAAAGCCCAAAGGCGGTACAAAGGAAACGGAAAAGCTGATCAGACGTCTGGAACGTGAAATCGATAAACAGGAGAAGACCCTTGAGGAATTGGATGCGGCCATTGATGCTGCCGCGGCAGACTACCAGGAGCTGACCCGGCTGCTTGAAGAAAAAGAAAACGCCGAAATGGTGCTTTTGGAACTGATGGAGCAGTGGGATGCTGCCCAGGAAAGTGTGGAACTGTGATGCTGTGCTATGAGCCGGCTGGACCGGAGGATATTCCTGTAATCCATGATTTGTCTAAGAAACTGATTGACGAATATGAAGACATTGCACTGATCGATTACGACAAAGTTCTCGCTTGGGTTTACAGAAAGATCGAAAACCACATCGGACAGTATACTTGTGTGTATGAAAATGGCCAAAAGGTCGGCTATTTCCGAATTGCGGATGCAGATGGCCGTACAGAACTGGACGATCTGTATGTTTTGCCCCCTTTCCGTAACTGTGGAATAGGTACACGAATTCTCGGCAAAATTGTTACTGAGGCAGAACTGCCTGTGTTTCTTTATGTGTTTAAGGGGAACACCGGTGCGATCAGCCTGTATAGGCGCAACGGCTTTGTGATCGAACGGGAGGCGGGTCCTACCCGACTGGTAATGGTCAGAAACGGTTGACACTATGCTTTTACGGTACTATAATAGGGAAAGATTATGACAAAAGGAGCGAGAATATGAGTTCTTGTAGCGGAAATTGCTCTTCTTGCGGCAGTTCAGACTGCGGCGACCGCAAGGCGGAAAGCCTGCTGGCCCAGCTGAATCCTAAGGCGAGCGTTAAGAAAGTAATAGCTGTCGTGTCCGGCAAGGGCGGCGTTGGTAAGTCTACCGTCACTTCTATGCTGGCTGTGGCTATGGCCAGGACCGGCAAGCGTGTTGGTGTTCTGGATGCGGATATCACCGGCCCTTCCGCACCCACAGCCTTCGGTGTGACCGAGTGCCAGGGCGCTACGGAAGCGGGACTGTATCCTGCTGTGACCAGCACCGGCATCCAGGTGATGTCCATCAACCTGCTGCTGGATGACAGCACCGCACCCGTGGTGTGGAGAGGCCCTGTGATTGCAGGCGCAGTCAAGCAGTTTTGGACCGACGTAATCTGGGAGGATGTGGACTATCTGTTTGTGGATATGCCTCCCGGAACCGGCGATGTGCCTCTGACCGTGTTCCAGAGTCTGCCGGTTGACGGTATTGTGATTGTAACCAGTCCCCAGGATCTGGTCTCTATGATCGTTGCCAAGGCTGTTAAGATGGCAAATATGATGCACGTTCCCGTGTTGGGCTTCGTAGAGAATTACAGCTATCTGGAATGTCCCGACTGCGGTAAGCGGATCAATGTCTTCGGCGAGAGCCGTCTGGATGAGATTGCGGCTGCATTTGAGCTTCCTGTCCTGACAAGACTTCCCATTGACCCCCACGTGGCACAGTGCTACGACAGCGGTATGATGGAAACCGTAAATACAGACGCAATGGCTCGCGTTTTGGACGCTGTTGAGAAGGCATAAAAAAAGAACCCCATCCGGGGTTCTTTTTTGTTGGTGGAATTACTATATGGCGAATTACTTTCCTCTGTGAACCAGATACCAAACCACCAGCAGTACGAGAATGAATGGAATATACGCCACCAACGCGCCTGCGGCAATGCTGATACTGACCACACCCAAGTGCTCCATAAAATACACAAGTCCGGTCAAAAGGGCGGTGGTGAAGACAGCTCTTGTGATCTGCTTGCCCACCAGACTTGCAAAGAAAAAGGTGTAAAGAACGGCAATAATGGGACTGACTGTTGCCATTATTAAACCTACGATCAGCTTGAGTGCGCCGGTTAAAAGCAGCAATATCAAGATTGCCAGCAGCACCGCCGGTGCGTATACTACAATACCGTAGGGCAAATAGGTAACAAACAGATAGGTGACGATGCTGTGAAGGATCAGACCCAGCACAATCGTCGCCAGTCGGAAGAAAAGCCAACTGATGGGATTTTTGCCCTCCGGCAGCCAACCGTCAGCCAGATTCATCAGAAAGGACAAAATAATCATACTCAAAAGCTGAGAACAGATCTGCGCATAGCCGGCTGTCTCAAAAGAAAACAGGGTTACGGTATCCCCACTGATGGAAACGTAGGGAAGGGGATTGATCAGTATGTGCAGCTGAGGAGCAAAAGCCATCAGAATAATGGTTGCCGCATACACATAAATAATGGCGATGGAAGAAGAGATGGATCGGTTGATCAGGGACTTTTTGCCGAAAATCCAGCTGGTAAGCAGGTGGAGCGCGATGCCGCCAAGCAAAATGATCCCGCATACTTCCAGTACACGCCAAAGATCTAACCCCTGGGTTTGAAAATAGGATACGATTGCGTCCATATTACCTCCTAAGAACAGAAACAGCCGCCAGATACTGGCGGCTGATCTCTTTGAATAGGTAAGGTGAAATTACTTGATTTCTGCCTCTGCGCCAGCTTCCTTCAGCTCTGCGACCATCTTCTCGGCATCTTCCTTGGAGACAGCTTCCTTCAGGGTCTTGGGGCAGTTGTCAACCAGATCCTTAGCGTCCTTCAGACCCAGGCCGGTAACAGCGCGGACAACCTTGATGACGTTCAGCTTGGAAGCGCCAGCGGACTTCAGAATGACGTCGAACTCGGTCTTCTCCTCAACCTCAACAGCAGCAGCTGCGGGGGCAGCAACAGCAGCAGCGGCGGCGGAAACACCGAAAACTTCCTCCAGGGTGTGAACCAGCTCGGACAGCTCCAGAACGGTCAGGCCCTTAACTTCCTCTACGAGAGCAGTGATCTTTTCACTAGCCATTGTTATATCCTCCTAAATGTTTAAATGTGTTAGATTGTTTGTGGATTTACAAATGAATTAGGCCTCTGCAGCTTCTTCTGCAGGAGCGCCGCCGTCCTTCTGGATACGGATCTGATCCAGGACGAATGCCAGGCTGGAGATAGGTGCCAGGAAGGTACCCAGGACAGAAGCAACCAGAGCGTCCTTACTGGGCAGTTCGCCGAAACCATTCAGCTGATCTGCACTCAGAACAGAACCCTCAACGATGCCGCCCTTGATGGACAGAGTCTTGAGCTTGTTCTTCTTGGCAAACTCGCATACGATACGAGCGGGAGCGATGGGATCGCCGGTGGTGCTGGCCATAGCGGTAGTGCCGTTGAGAACCTCGTCAAAGTTGTAGCCATTATCCTTGGCTGCGAAACGGGTCAGAGTATTCTTAACAACGGTGTACTCCACGCCAGCGTCACGGAACTGCTTACGCAGGTTGGTATCCTGAGCAACGGTGATACCCTTGTAGTCAACGAAAACGACGGAAGTAGCTTCCTTCATCTTTGCGGACAGAGCTTCCACCACTGCCTTCTTGCTCTCAAGAACCTTTGCGTTGGGCATGTGTGTTTCACCTCCGAAAATAAAAAAGTGTCTTCCTGCCAGAAGACAGAAAGACACGCAGAAAAATCTTATCAGCGCACCTCGGCAGGACTTACTGCTTTCGCAACCTGCTGTCTTTGGCAACTTAGATATATTAACAAAAACCCCTTGAATTGTCAAGGGGTTTTTGAAAAAATGTGTAATTATTTTACACGTACTTGGCAGTGCTGACCTTAACACCGGGGCCCATGGTGGAAGCAACGGTGCAGGAACGGATATACTGGCCCTTTGCTGCTGCGGGCTTAGCCTTAACAACAGCCTTAACCAGAGTATCCATATTCTCCATCAGCTTCTCTGCGCCGAAGGAAACCTTGCCGATGGGGCAGTGGATGATGTTGGTCTTGTCCAGGCGGTACTCAACCTTACCAGCCTTGATCTCCTGAACAGCGGAGCCAACGTTGGGGGTAACAGTGCCAGCCTTGGGGGAGGGCATCAGACCCTTGGGGCCCAAAACCTTACCCAGACGGCCAACGATACCCATCATATCAGGGGAAGCGACGACGACGTCGAACTCAAACCAGTTTTCCTTGGTGATCTTCTCAACCAGTTCCATACCGCCGACATAGTCAGCGCCGGCAGCCTTGGCTTCGTCCACCTTAGCGTCCTTGGCGAAAACCAGAACACGGCGGGTCTTGCCGGTGCCGTTGGGCAGAACGACTGCACCGCGGACCTGCTGGTCAGCGTGACGGGAGTCAACACCCAACTTGATGTGCAGCTCGACGGTCTCGTCAAACTTTGCGGATGCGCCCTTAACTACCAGATCCAGGGCGTCGGTGGGATCATACTGAACGGAGCGGTCAATCAGCTTGGCGCTCTCCTTATACTTTTTGCCTCTAAACACTTGTTATATCCTCCTTATAGTGGTGATGCGGAAAAATCCTCCCACATTACCGAGCCAGAAATTTGCTCGGACAGTTAAAATCAATCAACAACGGTAACGCCCATGGAGCGGCAAGTGCCTGCAACCTGGCGTTCAGCAGCCTCGAGAGAGTTGACGTTCAAATCGGGCAGCTTGGTCTTGGCGATCTCAGTAACCTGAGCCTTGGTGATGGTGCCAACCTTCTGCTTGTTGGGAACGCCGGAGCCCTTCTCCAGACCGATAGCCTTCATGACCAGCAGGGGAGTCGGAGGGGTCTTGGTGATAAAGGTGAAGCTGCGGTCTGCGTAAACAGTGATAACAACAGGAATCTTGTAGCCTTCCATAGCCTGGGTACGGGCGTTGAATTCCTTGATGAATGCTGCGATGTTAACGCCGTGCTGACCCAGAGCGGGGCCGACAGGGGGAGAAGCGGTAGCCTTAGCGGCGTTAATCTGAAGCTTAATAATGCCAGTGACTTTCTGTGCCATAATAAGCACCTCCTGAATAAAATGTGGTAATGATGCGCTTTGCGCATTTCTTTCGGGGTTTTAACCCCTCCCACGTTCCGACCGATAATCGGTCCGATGCGTTATTGGGATAGTACCTCCACCTGATCGAGTTCAAACTCGACGGGAGTTTCACGGCCAAACAT
>JAZQDH010000046.1:0-3381 GCA_045546655.1 Faecousia sp. | reverse complement strand
ACCTATCAGGGTACCCAGCGGAAAAAATTCCCCCACCGTACAAAACAGTGGGGGAAAATGTAACGTTACCGGGCGCAATCAGGATGCGTAAAGATTACTGCCCATCTACGTGCGCATAGTCTGTCGGCACTGCCGACACCGAGCGGGTCAGGGCAAAAACGATTACCGACCAGCTAAGCACGCATTAGCTCCAGGCCTTGCCCTACTATCTTATTTTTGAAACTTCTTCCGCAAAAACGATACCGGGCGGGTCTGGGATGTAACGATTACCACACAGCTTGGTGCGCATTAGCTGTGGGCCTTGCCCACTTAGACCATGGCGCAGGTGATGATGGCCATCTTGTAGACCTCGTCTGCGTTGCAGCCGCGGGACAGGTCATTGATGGGAGCAGCCAGACCCTGCAGGATGGGGCCGTAAGCCTCGAAGCCGCCCAGACGCTGAGCGATCTTGTAGCCGATGTTGCCAGCCTCGATGGTGGGGAAAATAAAGGTGTTGGCATAGCCTGCCACGGGGGAGCCGGGGAACTTCAGCTGACCGACCTCGGGAGCAACAGCAGCGTCAAACTGCATCTCGCCGTCGATCATCAGATCGGGTGCCATCTCCTTGGCAACGATGGTGGCGTCGTGGCTGAGCTTGACAGTGCCGCCCTTGCCGGAGCCGTTGGTGGAGAAGCTCAGCATAGCGACCTTGGGATCGATGCCGAAGACCTTAGCGGTGTTAGCGGTCTCGATAGCCACCTCTGCCAGCTTCTGTGCGGCGGACAGGGTCACATTGCCTTCCTTGTCCACGCTGTCCTCATAGCTGAGGTTGATGGCGCAGTCGCCCATAGCCAGCTTCTCTTCGCCGCGCACCATAATGAAGCAGGAAGAAACCAGATGTGCGCCCTTCTTGGTCTTAACCAGCTGCAGAGCGGGACGGACGGTGTCAGCGGTGGAGTAGGTAGCGCCGCCCAGCAGAGCGTCAGCGTAACCCATCTTCACCAGCATGGTGCCGAAGTAGTTGCCCTTGGACAGAGCGGCGCGGCAGTCCTCAGCGGACATCTTGCCCTTGCGCAGCTCAACCATCTTCTCGACCATAGCATCCATACCGGGATAAGTAGCAGGATCCAGGATCTCTACGCCCTCGATATTGAAGCCGCCCTTGGCAGCATTGGCCTTAACGGTCTCAACTTCACCAACCAGAATGGGGGTCAGGAAACCGCCTTCGACCAGACGGGCAGTAGCTTCCAGAATACGGGCATCGTGGCCCTCGGTGAAGACGATCTTCCGGGGATTTGCCTTCAGCACGTCGATCATTGCGTTGAACATGATTGAATTCCTCCAAATTTTCGGGCTGTGCCCGTATTTTTACAGTTTAATTATACACTAGCTTTTTCCAATTCGCAACAGTTTTCCAAAATACCTTTGACTTTTTTATCATCCTCTGCTACCTTTACAGAGGAAAGGATGTGATGAAATGAACGCCAGAAATATGGCCCGGAGCGCCCTGTTTACGGCTCTTTTGTGCGTTTGCGCCTGGCTTGCTGTACCGGCAGGCAGTATTTTCATCACAATGCAGACATTCGGAATCTTTTTGTGCCTGCTGGTGCTGGGCGGAAAATGGGGCAGCTTGTCCATATTGCTGTACCTGCTGCTGGGCGCGGCGGGAATGCCTGTTTTTTCCGGATTCCGGGGGGGCATCGGTGCGCTGCTGGACGCCAGCGGCGGCTATTTAGTGGGTTTTCTGGTGATGGGTATCCTCTATTGGGTTGCAACAGCCTTGTTCGGCAAAGCCGGGAAAGTCCGCATTTTGGCGCTGATGGCCGGTCTTGTGGCCTGTTATGGGTTCGGTACTTTCTGGTACTGGAAGATCTACCTGTCATCCGGCGGCAGCGGAAGTTTCAGCGTGGTGATCATAAGCTGTGTGCTGCCCTATATCCTCCCCGACGGAATCAAAATGGCCCTGGCCTGGTTTTTGGCCCGGCGGCTGCAGCGGGCCGTATAATTGGAAAGCTTTGCCCATAGAGTATCTCAAAGGAGGGATACCCTATGGGCAAAAAAGACATTCTTTTGGTCACCACGGCCATCTGCGCGGCGCTGATTTTGACGCTGACGCAATTTTTCGGACAAACCATACAGACAGCCGCCTGGGGTCTGAGTTTTCAGCAGGAGGGTTCGATCCCCCAGGGACCTGCCGGCAGCCAGCAGCTGAAGGAGTACGACGCGGTGTACGTGGGAGACAGCAATGAAAAGGTGCTGTATTTGACCTTCGACGCAGGCTATGAAAACGGCTGCACGGAAAAAATACTGGACACGCTGAAACAGCACGATGTAAAGGCCGCCTTTTTTCTGGTGGGCAATTACATAGAGAAAAACGCGGACCTGGTCCGCCGGATGGTGGACGAGGGCCATATTGTGGGCAATCACACTATGCACCACCCGGATATGAGCAAGCTGACGGACAAAGACGGCTTTTCCAAAGAGCTGCAGGGCCTGGAGACCCTGTTCAAGGACACCACCGGCAAGGAGCTGCCCAAGTTTTACCGGCCGCCCCAGGGGATCTACAGTGAAGAAAATCTGAAAATGGCAAAGGAGCTGGGGTATAAGACGGTGTTCTGGAGTCTGGCCTACGCGGATTGGAACAACGACAGCCAGCCAAGCCGGGAGCAGGCGTTTCAGAAGCTGCTGCCCCGTACCCATAACGGCGCGGTGGTTCTGCTGCACTCCACGTCCCAGACCAATGCCAAAATTCTGGACGAACTGCTGACCAAATGGGAACAGGAGGGTTACAAGTTCTCCACCATCGACAAATTATTCCCGTAGGCGCGGTCAACGACCGCATCTATCACTTTGAATTTTCAGTCATTTGCCCAAAAAAAGACCTTATGCAAGGCTTGCATAAGGTCTTTTACGTGCTTTTTACTTATTGGTAGAAGAACTTCTCAGTGTCACGTCGTGGGCACCGCCCTCTACGATGGAAACGGAGGAAACCAAGGTCAGCTTGGCATTTTGCTGTAGCTCCTGGATGGTGAGCATACCGCAGTTGCACATGGTAGACTTGACCTTGTAAAGGCTTGCCTCCACGTTGTCGTGCAGGGAGCCGGCATAGGTAACATAGGAGTCCACGCCCTCTTCAAAGCTGAGCTTGGTGGAGCCGCCCAGGTCATAACGCTGCCAGTTCCGGGCGCGGTTGGAGCCTTCGCCCCAGTACTCCTTCATATAAGCGCCGTTGACCAGCACCTTGGGGGTAGGGCCTTCGTCGAAACGGGCGAAGTAACGGCCCAGCATCAAGAAGTCTGCACCCATAGCCAGGGCCAGGGTCATGTGATAGTCGTGAACGATACCGCCGTCGGAGCAGATGGGCACATAGATACCGGTCTCCCGGAAGTACTCGTCACGGGC
>JAZQDH010000045.1:0-31307 GCA_045546655.1 Faecousia sp. | reverse complement strand
TGCGGACCAAGTATAAGAATTTGTTTATTTTGGCAGAGGGCTATGATTACAGCAACGCCAATGCCAAGAACTGCAGCTATGCCTTTGATCAGATGGGCCATGGCGCGATCGTGTGTGCAGGGGAGAGCGTCGTGGGTGCCTGGCAGGAGTCCGGCGATGTGGAATATATCCAGGCGGCGGTGGAAGCTGCGGAGCGGATGAAGAAGAATTTGCTGCGATATATAAGCATTTTGTGAGGTGGCATTAATGATCATTTACGGGACAGATCAGTGCCCCGACTGTATTGCCTGCAAAAATGACCTTGATCAGGCAGGCGTTCCCTATGAATACCGGGATATCAATTGTAACTTGTTGTACCTAAAAGAGTTTCTGGCTATTAGAGATGCAAATGCAGTATTTCAATCGGTGAAACAAGAGGGAAGGATTGGAATTCCTGCCATCGTTTGCCAGGGGGTCGTGAGCTTATCCTGGGGTGAGTTTATAAAATAAAAGATCCGGGGAAACCCCGGATCTTTATTTAGCCCATAGACTGACCGCCGGAACCGTTGCTGCCGGACTGACCGCCGGATCCGCCCTGGTTGGTCCCCTCGGTGGCACCGGTCACATCGGTGTCGGGAACGTTGGTGCCCATTGTGGGATCCATCTCAGGGATGGTGGGCATAATGGTAGGTGCAGTGGTTGCCTGAGTTGTGGGCATAGTGGTGGGTGCAGAAGTAGGAGCGGTGGTTGCCCTGGTAGTGGGGGTTGTAGTTTGTTGCGTGTCCCGGCCACCACAGGCGCACAGACTGACAGTCAGTGCCAGTGCAACAATCAAAACATATGCTTTTTTCATAAGAAGCCTCCTAATATATCTGGATTCACATCTAGTATGACCACAGGTTGCATATTTACCCTGGAAAAAATACCCACTTTAGTAAAATCAGACAATTTCATAAAATCTTTACGGAAAATAAAAATAAGCCATTGCTATTTTGAAAATGGTTTTGTATAATGTAGTGGAAATATAGGAAAAGGGGATTATCTCTTATGAAAAAGCTCGCTGTTAAAAAAGGCGTGGAGTGTATGGCTTGCCTGGCTTGCGTTGATGCCTGCTCTACCGCATTCTATAAGATGTTCCATCCGGACTTGTCCTGCATTCAGATTGTGGAGAAGGGCGGTAAACCTAAGCCCATGACCTGTATCCAGTGCGGTAAGTGTGCAAAGGTCTGTGAAGCCGGTGCGATCACCCAGAATCCCAAGACCGGCGTTTATATGATCAACAAGAAGCTGTGTACCTCCTGCGGCAAGTGCGTAGAGATCTGCCCTATGAAGGTCATGGTTGCTCCCGCAGAAGGACCCACTACCAAGTGCATTGCCTGCGGTATCTGTGTCAAGGCTTGTCCTATGGAAGTCCTGGAGATCGTGGAAAAGTAATTGGTTTTTACATAAAAGAGCAGCCGGTTTTGCCGGTTGCTCTTTTCTTTTCACAGTTCGTAACAAAAAATCATACTTGTAATAATTGCATATCCAATCGGGATATGATATACTGTTAAGAATGATACACCCGGAGGTGTTTATTATGGAGAAATCCGCTTTTCAAGGTAAAATCGCTGAGTTATTACCGGATATTTCTTTGCGTTTTAACGAACCAATGAGTAGGCATACATCCTTCCGTATCGGTGGCGGTGCGGAGGTTATGGCTTTTCCCAAAACAGCCGAGGAACTGTCCCATATTTTAAAAGCATCCGCTTTATTGGACTGTAAACCTGCTATCCTAGGCGCAGGAACCAATGTGCTTGCACCTGACGAGGGTATCCCAGGTCTGGTGATCTGTCTAAAGGATTGCCTGGATGGACTAAAGCAGCTGGACGAAGACCGTATTTGGGTAGCTGCTGGTGTTACGATGACCAGGGCGGCAGTTTTTGCTGCCGGTCTGGGCCTTTCTGGTTTGGAGTTTGCCCATGGTATCCCGGGAACGGTTGGCGGCGGTGTGTATATGAACGCAGGCGCCTACGGCGGTGAAATCTGCCAGATCTGCGAGCGCGTGGACGCAATGGATATACGGGGAAACATCCTGTCGTACTCAAAGGATGAAATGGACTTTTCGTACCGGCACAGCCGATTAGAGGACGAAAAAGGCATCGTGCTGGGAGCGGTCTTCAGATTGTCCCCAAAACCGGAGCAGCAGATCCGGGAGCTGATGGCTGATTTGATGAATCGTCGGAAGAAGTCCCAGCCTTTGGATATGCCGTCTGCCGGCTCTGCTTTCAAGCGCCCCGTGGGCGGCTATGCTGCGGCATTGATCGATCAGACCGGACTGAGAGGATTCCGGGTGGGTAACGCCGGTGTTTCGGAAAAACACGCTGGCTTTGTTGTAAATCTTGGCGGTGCAACCAGCCGGGATGTAAGAGAGGTTTTGAAACAGGTGTCAGATAAGGTGTTTGCCAATACAGGCATACGTTTAGAACCGGAAGTGCGAATTTGGTGAGAAAGGGGGCAGATTATGGCAATTTCTTTTTCCGGCAGCGCGAAGGCAGAAATCTGCCGCAACCTGCCTGCCAAGCGGTGCTGCGCTCTGGCGGAGTGCTTTGGTATTTTGCTTTTCTGCAATAGTTTTAGTATGGATGCGATACGTATTATTACCGAGAGCCGGGAGTTTGCTCAGCGGCTTCCTAAGCTTTTTCAGAAGGCATTCTATTTGGATTTTGATCTTATGCCGGATGCGGACAGTACTGGAAAGCTGAATTTTCAGATTACTGATTCGGATAAACTCTGGACGATCTTTGATAGCTTTGGTTTTGATCCGCAAGACACCCTGTCGGTACATATCAACCTCCCTGTGGTGGAAGATGAGTGCTGTAAGGCATCTTTTTTGCGGGGGGCGTTCCTGGCCGGCGGCTCTGTAACAGATCCCAGTAAAGGTTATCATTTGGAGCTTGCCACCACCCATCAGATCGTGGCCCGTGAGGGTTACAGCTTGATTCAGGAAGTGATGGGTTTTGCCCCTAAGTCCGCTGCCAGAGGCGGCGGACAGGTGCTCTATTTTAAGCAAAGCGAATGTATTTCGGATTTTCTCACCTTTCTGGGTGCTCCCATTGCGGCTATGGGCATTATGGAGGCACGCTTGGAAAAAGAATTGAGTAATAAGATTAACCGCCGCTGTAATTGCGACGATGCCAACATCTCCAAGGTTGTGGATGCTGCCCAGGAACAGCTGACAGCGATCCGGGTTTTGAAGGAACAGGGACTTTATGAATCCCTGCCACCCAAACTTTTGCAGGCAGCAAGAGCAAGGGAAGAGAACCCAGCCTATTCGCTGACAGAGTTGGCATCCATTATGGAGCCGGCCATCAGTAAACCAGCGATGAGCCACCGTCTGAAGAAACTGGTATCAATGGCACAGGAGGCACAACAATGAGTTTTGTACATCTGCATGTTCATACCGAATACAGCCTTCTGGACGGAGCCTGCCGCATCGGATCTATGATGGACCGTGTTAAGGAATTGGGGCAGGACGCGATTGCGATCACAGACCACGGCGTTATGTATGGCTGCATTGAGTTTTACAAGGCAGCAAAGGCTGCGGGCATTAAGCCCATTATCGGCTGTGAAGTATACGTAGCACGCCGTTCCATTGCAGACCGTGTCCACGGTATCGACAATGACCCCTACCATCTTGTACTGCTGTGTAAAGACCGAAAAGGTTATGAAAATCTGTGCCTTCTGGTTTCCGAAGCATTTATGCACGGCTTTTATGGCAAACCCAGAGTGGATCTGGATATGCTGCGCCGGCACCACGAGGGTCTGATCGCCACTTCTGCCTGCCTTGCGGGCTCAGTTCAGCAGCGGCTGCTGGAGGACGACTATGAGGCGGCAAAAAAGGAAGCACTGACACTGGCGGAGATTTTCGGCCAGGAACATTTCTATCTGGAACTGCAGGATCATGGCCTGCAGGAGCAGATCGCTGTAAATCAAGGCATTATGCGCCTGTCCCGGGAGACGGGACTGCCCCTGATTGTATCCAACGATGCCCATTATCTGCGTAGAGAAGACGCGAAAATGCAGGATGTGCTGCTGTGCGTCCAGACGGGAAAGACCGTGGATGATCCAAACCGGATGCGCTTCGAGGGAGAGGAATTCTACCTGAAAAGCGAGGAGGAATTGCGCCAGCTGTTTCCCAATTGTCCGGAGGCATTCGAGAACACGGCAAAGATCGCCCAGCGGTGCAATCTGGAATTTGTGTTTAACCAGTATCATCTGCCTTCTTTCCCTGTGCCGGAGGGATATACCAACGAGGGATACTTCCGTACGCTTTGTATGGAAGGCTTCCGGGAACGCTACCCCGATCCTCCCGAGAGCTATCTGGAGCGGCTGGAGTACGAGATCGGTGTTATCAGCCGGATGGGCTATATAAACTACTATCTGATTGTCTGGGATTTTATCCGGTACGCCAAGGAATCCGGAATTCCGGTAGGCCCCGGACGTGGCTCCGGTGCGGCATCTATTGTTGCCTACTGCCTGCACATTACGGAAGTGGATCCTATGAAATACGCGCTGATCTTTGAGCGTTTTCTGAATCCAGAACGTGTGAGTATGCCGGACTTTGATACGGACTTCTGCCAGGAGCGCCGGGGCGAGGTCATTGAATATGTTATGGCCAAGTACGGCGCCGACCACGTGGCCCAGATCGCTACATTCGGTACGATGGCGGCCCGTGGCGCCATCCGGGATGTAGGCAGAGCTATGAACTTCTCCTATGCGGAGACGGATGTGGTGGCAAAGCTTGTACCCACAATGCCTCTGCACATAACGCTGAAAGAAGCACTGAACGTATCGCCAAAGCTGAAGGAAATGTATGACGCCGATGAGCGTGTACGCAGCTTGATCGATACGGCTATGAGCCTGGAGGGTATGCCCCGCAATACTTCCACCCACGCGGCAGGCGTGGTGATCACGGCAGAACCGGTGTGCAATTACGTGCCCCTATCCCGTAACGATGATACCATTGTTACCCAGTACACAATGACCACCATCGAAGAGCTCGGCCTGCTGAAGATGGACTTCCTGGGATTGCGTAACCTGACGGTGATCCGGGACGCTGAGAAACAGATTCAGAAATTTGACCCGGGATTCTCTATGGACAAAGTGCCGGACGATGATCCCCAGACATTCCGTATGCTGGCAGAGGGGAAGACCCAGGGCGTTTTTCAGCTGGAATCTGCCGGTATGACCAGTGTCTGCGTTGGTATGAAGGCGGACAGTATTGAGGACATCACCGCAATCGTCGCCCTATACCGTCCCGGCCCGATGGATTCGATCCCCAAGTTTATCGAAAACAAGCTCAACCACCGAAAGGTGACCTATAAGTGTCCTAAACTGGAGCCAATCCTGAAGGTCACCTACGGCTGTATCGTCTACCAGGAGCAGGTTATTGAGATTTTCCGGCAACTGGGCGGTTATACCATGGGCCAGGCGGACAACATCCGCCGAGCGATCTCCAAAAAGAAGATGAAAGTCATTGAGGCGGAGCGCAAGGTCTTTGTCTATGGTGACCAAGAGAACAATATTGCCGGTTGCATAGCCAATGGAATCAGCGAGAGCGTAGCCCAATCGCTGTACGATGAAATCGTTGCGTTTGCGAACTATGCCTTTAACAAGGCCCATGCAGTTTGCTATGCTGTGGTTGCATACCAGACAGCGTATCTGAAGTGCCACTATCCAAAGCAGTATATGGCTGCATTGATGACATCCGTGCTGGATTCCGCCGCGAAAGTGTCTGGCTACATTGCAGAGTGCAAGGAACTGGGAATTACCACTTTGCCGCCGGATATCAATTACTCTGAAGACACATTTACTGTTGAAGGAGATTGTATCCGCTTCGGTCTGGGCGCTGTGAAGAATGTGGGACGGGGACTGATCCGGTCTATGGTGGCTAAGCGTAACGAGGGCGGGCCTTTCAAATCTCTGGAAGATTTCATTCAGCGGATGGGCGAGGGCGAACTGAATAAACGTGCCGTGGAAAACTTTATCAAGTGCGGCGCGATGGATTGCTTCGGTTACCACCGCAGTGAGTTGCTGGCAGTCTACGACACCATAATGGACAGCATCGCGTCTTCCAGGAAGAGAAATCTGGAGGGTCAGATGGGCCTGTTCTCTATGCTCCAGGAAGAAGACCAGGCGGCTGCTATCCCAATTCCTAAATTGGCTGAAATGAGCAAGGCGGATCTGATGCTTCTGGAGAAGGAAACCACCGGCATCTACCTATCCGGCCATCCAATGGATGATTACCGGCATCTGCTGAAGAACACCCACGTAGTTCCCATTGGCCAGCTGATGGATGAGGACAATACCTACCAGGACGATCAGATCGTCAGTGTTGCGGGTGTTGTGCAGAGCATTAAGATGAAGACCACTCGGAACAACTCTATGATGGCCTATGTAACCGTGGAAGATGATACCGCGGCCATTGAAATGCTTGCATTTTCCAATATGATGGGTCAGTACGGCGGTTATCTGAAAGAGAATCAGCCGGTGGTGGTAACGGGGCGGCTGTCCCTGCGGGAAGATAAGGAACCCCAGTTGGTTATCAACCGTGTAAGACCGATGTCCGATTTTTCCCTGGCTGCTGTTATAGAAGAGTATCCTACTCAGCAGCTTAACGGTACACTTTACCTGCGTCTTCCGGAGGAAGAAAGCCCGTTGTTTGCAAAGGTTCGTGCGATTGTGAATATGTTCCCCGGCAACGACCCTGTGGTAGTGTATTTTGCAGACACAAAAAAGCGCCGTGGCGCTCGTTGCACATTGGACAGAAGAATGCTGGAAGAATTACAAAATATTCTGGGAAATGACAATGTTGTGGTGAAATAGCTTTCCTTTTGTAATCAAATGTGCTATACTAAAAGTTGGAGGTGACGCTGTGAAACGAATTTGTTCCTATATTGTGATCCTTGTTGCAGCGTTGCTGCTTGCAGGCTGTTCTGTAACGACAGCAGACAAGATGTATAGTCTGCCCAAGCGGTCCGATGACTACAATAATCTGCAATCCGCCATCGACAAAGCGATGGTAGGCCTGGAATACTGCGCACCGCTGAGCGGTGAAAATCAGCAAACGGTCCAGTTGGTGGATATCGACGGGGATGAAATTCAGGAATACCTTGTTTTTGCCAAGGGTTCTGATCAGCTCCCTCTGAAGATATTCGTGTTTGATGAGGTAGACGGTGTTTTCCAACGGGTAGATTTGCTGGAAAGCAACGGATCTGCCTTTGAACTGGTGGAGTATGTTCAGATGGACGACAAACCCGGTATGGAGCTTGTTTTCGGCCGGCAGATCAGCGATCAGCTGATCAGAACTGTGTCAGTATATACCTTCTCTGCCGGTGAGGCTGAACTGCTGCTCAATGCCAATTATACAAAGTTCGTTACTGTGGATTTGGATATGGATAGTAAGAATGAACTTTTTGTCCTGCGTCCCGGTCAGACGGATACGGACAATGGCGTTGCAGAGCTGTTTGGTGTGGAAAACGGAAAAATGGAGCGGTCAAACGAAGTGGATGTTTCCGGCCCTATCGACCATTTGAAACGTATTGTGGTGGGAAAGCTCCATGATAATCAAACCGCTGTGTATACAGCCAATGCTGTGTCAGACACAGCGCTTGTGACAGATGTGTATGCCTACAAAGAGGGTATGTTGGCGAATGTCAGTTTTTCCAATGAGTCTGGAACCAGTGTGCAGACGCTACGTAATTACTACGTATATGCCGACGACATTGATAATGATGGTATCGTGGAGCTGCCAAGCTTGATTACTATGCAGACGATGAACGATGCGCGCACAGCAGAGCGGCACTATCTGATCCGTTGGTATGCTATGAAGCTAGATGGCAGTGAGGTAGACAAGGTATTTACCTATCACGATTTTATCGGTGGTTGGTATCTGGAATTGGGAAGCCGGTGGGCCTCCCGGCTGACGGTGCAGCAGACCGGAAATACCTATGAGTTCTATATATGGAATGAGTCTTACCAAAGCGCGGATAAGATCCTGACGGTGTATGCCTTTACGGGCCAGAACCGGGAACAGGAAGTTCAGAAAGATGATCGATTTGTCCTGCTCAAGACCGATACAGTCACCTATGCGGCAAGTCTTGAGGCCGCGGCTGACCGCTATCAGATCACCCAGGAGAGTATGGTACGCAGCTTCCGCCTGATCCAGCAGGACTGGAAAACCGGAGAGATGTAGAGGGGTTAAAGATGAAAAAAGTTCTGATTTTGGAAGATGAATTGAATATTCGCAGCTTTGTGGTGATCAATCTGAAGCGTGCAGGGTACGAGGCCGTTGAGGCCGGAACCGGCCAGGAGGCTTTGGATAAACTTGCCACGAATCCGGATGTGGGTGTGGCGATCCTGGATATTATGCTGCCGGATATTGATGGATTTGAGGTCTGCCGCAGAATCCGTGCTACGAATAAACAGATCGGTATTATTATGCTTACAGCACGTACCCAGGAGATGGATAAGATCACCGGCCTTATGACCGGCGCGGACGACTATGTGACAAAGCCTTTCTCCCCGGCGGAACTGACGGCCAGAATTGATGCCCTGTACCGCCGCCTGGGCGGAGATACAAACAGAGAGTCTGAGCTTCTGACCCAGGGTCCTTTCGTGATGAATACCCGCAACCATACGCTGGAAAAGTCCGGTGAGCGTATCCGCCTTACACAGGTGGAGTATGCGATCTTGAAGCTGTTTATGCTCAACCCGGGAAGAGCACTGTCCCGTGAGGATATTATGGCATCGGTCTGGGGCAGAGATTATGAGGGTGAACTGAAGATCGTGGATGTGAACATCCGCCGGCTTCGCATTAAAATCGAGGACGACACAGCCAATCCCACCTTCATCAACACGGTTTGGGGCTATGGCTATAAGTGGGGGGCATAATGGCCCTGTTTAAGAGATTGTCCGGACTGAAGATCACAGGCCTTCGCCGCCGCTGGATCGTCAATACGATGGCGGTTGTGCTGGCACTGGGCCTGGTGTGTGTGCTGGTGATTACAGCTGTGTTCGCGGCCTACTATTACTCCGCAATGGAATCGGATATGCGCTATCGTGCAAGAACCACTGCCGAGTTTTTTTCTGATTATCTGAACACCAACTATAACCAGTACTACCAGTCCTGTATTACCTATGCCCAGACCTTTGAGGATAAGAACACCATTGAGTTGCAGTTTATCAACACCACCGGCCGCCTTGTGGCATCCTCTTACGGCACGTGGGCTGGTGTCTCTCCCACTACACCAGAGATCGCAGAGGCAATGAGCAGCCGTGGCATTGTGCCCTTCACAGGTAACGACCCTCATACTGGCGAACATATTATGGCCGTGTCCAGTCCCGTTATTTACAGCAATGGCGAGGTGATCGGCGTGCTGCGGTATGTGACCTCTACCCGGCTGGTGGACAGGCAGATCGCCATTATCGCCGTGTATGCACTGCTTGCACTGGCGGTTGTGTGCGGTGCGGTGCTGATTAGCAGTAACTACTATATCCGTTCTATTTTGGTCCCCCTGAATCAGATCGTGGAGAAGACCCAGAAGATCGCCAGCGGCAGCTACGGTATCCAGATCCAGACCAAATATGATGACGAAATCGGTGAGCTTGCCCGGAACATCAATGAGATGTCCATCAAGATCAACCAGAACGAGAAAATGCAGACGGAGTTTATCTCCAACCTTTCCCACGAATTGAGAACACCCCTTACGGCGATCACCGGCTGGAGTGAGACGATCCTAACCAGTGATCTTCTGGACCACGGCACCCGCCGGGGTGTGCGGATCATTCACAGAGAGGCCGCCCGGCTGACAGAAATGGTGCTGGAGCTTCTGGATTTTACCAAAATCCAGGACGGTAGAATGACCTTGAATATGGAACTAGCCGACATCCGCAGCGAGTTTGAGGATACTGTTTTTATGTATGGCAATCGGCTGGCTCAGGATGGTATTACGCTGGAATACGAAGACAACGACGACGATATTCCGGAGATTTCCTGCGATCCCAAGCGTATGCGCCAGGTTTTTCTCAATATTCTCGACAACGCGGCCAAACACGGCGGCGATGGAAAGCATATCGGTGCTGACATCCGCTGTATTGATGATGAAATCGTAGTCCGGATCAGGGACTACGGCTCCGGCATTCCGGAGGACGAACTGCCCCTTGTGAAGAAAAAATTCTATAAGGGCAGTTCCAAAACAAGAGGTTCCGGCATCGGCCTTGCTGTGTGCGATGAAATTGTTCAGATGCACGGCGGAACGCTGACGCTGGAAAACGCACTGGGCGGCGGTACGCTGGTAACAGTGAAAATCCCCGTTTCTCAGTAAGAAAGGAACACTATGGCAAAGCAAGAATCCTTTAAGACAATGATTGGCGGACAGGCTCTAATTGAGGGCATTATGATGCGCGGCCCGGAAAAGGATGCAATCGTCACCCGCAATAAGGACGGTCTGCAGGTCTGTGTAACACCCAGAAAGGTCCGGCCCAAGAACTCTGTGCTGACCTGGCCGTTTATCAGAGGCGCGGTTAATTTCTTTGACGCGCAGGTTACGGGTGTGAAGGCGCTGATGAAATCTGCGGACTTAGCGCCGGAAGAATATCAGGAAAAACCGTCTAAATTTGATCTGTGGCTGGAAAAAAAGCTGGGAGACAAGAAATTCCAGGAGTTGGTCGTAGGAATTGCGGTGGCTCTGGGTCTGGGAATGTCCATATTTCTGTTTTTCCTGCTGCCTATGGTGATCGGCAGTCTCTTTGACCGCTGGGTCGAAAGCACACTGGGTCTGAATTTGATCGAAGGTGCTGTGCGAATCATTATTTTTGTGGCGTATATCGTGCTGGTTTCTCGAATGGGTGAAATGAAGCGGGTGTTTGCCTACCACGGCGCAGAACATAAGACCATTTGCTGTTACGAAGCCGGCGAGCCTCTGACTGTGGAAAACGTGCGCAAACACAGCCGGCTGCATCCGCGCTGCGGTACCAGTTTTCTGCTGGTAGTTATGATCCTGTCCATCCTTTTGTTCTCCGTAGCATCCAGCGTGTTGCTGGCCTTGGTGCCTGCCCTGGAGGCAATGCGCGGTACATTCCTGTTCCGCCTAATAATGATCGTGTTCAAGCTCCTGCTGCTGCCCCTGGTGGTGGCTGTGGGTTATGAGATCAACCGTTGGGTAGGCCGACACGATAATTGGTTTACCCAGATACTGACCGCACCTGGTATGTGGTTCCAGAATTATACCACCAACGAGCCGGACGATTCGATGATCGAAGTTGGTATCGCCTCTTTGCAGGCTGTTTTGCCAGAAAAAGAGGGAGACGACAAATGGTAAAGTCCGTTTTCCAGTTATATTCCGAGGCGAAGAAGTCCTTAGCTTTGAAGGAGGACCAGCAGACAGCATCCCTCTATGCAAAAGAGCTGATGTGCAGTATTATGGGGATGCGGCACGAGGATTGGCTGGCCCGCCGGGATCTGCTGCTGACGGAAGAGCAATGTGCGCAAATGGAATTTGCGGTGACCCGGATCCTGAGCGGCGAGCCCTTGGCCTATGTGCTGGGACAGTGGGATTTTTACGGAATGAAGCTGACTGTGGATAAGAATGTTCTGATCCCCAGGGATGATACCTGTGCGGTGACTGACCTGGCAATCAGCCAGGCGATCTGCCTGAATGAGAATCCAAGGATTATGGATCTGTGTACCGGATCCGGGTGTATTGGCCTTGCGATTGCAAGCCGCGTCAAGGATGCTAAAGTCACCCTTGCCGATATTTCAAAACAGGCCCTATTGATTGCAAAAAAGAATGCTGCGGATCTAAAACTGTCCGGACGGGTCACCTGTATGCGGGTCAATGCTCTGGAGCAGCCCTCCGCTTTTTTGGGGAAGTTTGATATGATCGTATCCAACCCTCCCTATATTACCACTCGGGAGATGGAAGAGCTTCCCCGGAGCGTTAAAAACTTTGAACCGCACCTGGCTTTGCACGGCGGCGAGGATGGCCTGGACTTTTATAGGGCCATTGCTAGGAATTTTAGCGCAGCATTAAAGCCTGGGGGCTATCTGTGCTTTGAATTTGGGATTGGGCAGGGCGATGATGTCTGCCGTATCCTGGAAGAAAACGGGTATACCATACTGGAGCGTTCCAGAGATTATAATGGCGTAGAGCGGGCCGTTATTGCCCGGTCTTACAGGAAGGAAGTTTAATATGGCTACGAAAAAGAATGCATATGAGGCGCCTACTCCCGCAATGGATAAGAAGAAAGCGCTGCAGACAGCGATCTCCCAGATTGAGAAAAACTTTGGTAAGGGAACGGTTATGCGCCTTGGTGACCGCCCGGATATGAACATCGATGCAATTCCTACTGGTTCTCTGGCATTGGATGCGGCGCTGGGTATTGGCGGTGTTCCCAAGGGACGTATTATTGAGATCTATGGTCCGGAATCCTCCGGTAAGACCACCCTTGCTCTGCATATACTTGCCGAAGCCCAGAAGCTTGGCGGAGAGGTAGCCTTTGTGGACGCTGAGCACGCGCTGGATCCTGTGTACGCAAAGGCCCTGGGCGTGGATATCGACAATATGCTGGTGTCCCAGCCGGATACCGGTGAGCAGGCGCTGGAGATCACGGACGCATTGGTACGTTCCGGTGCGGTCGATGCTGTGGTTGTGGACTCTGTTGCGGCCCTGGTTCCCAAGCAGGAGATCGAGGGCGAGATGGGCGACACCTTTGTGGGCTTACAGGCAAGGCTGATGTCCCAGGCTCTGCGTAAGCTGGCAGGTACGATTGCCAAGACCAACTGCGTTGTCATCTTTATCAATCAGCTGCGTATGAAGATCGGTGTGATGTACGGCAATCCCGAGACCACAACCGGCGGCAACGCGCTGAAGTTCTATTCCTCTGTCCGTCTGGACGTGCGCCGGGTGGAGGCGCTGAAGGAAGGCGGCAACGTGATCGGCAACAAGACCCGTGTAAAGGTAGTTAAGAACAAAGTTGCACCTCCTTTCCGGGAAGCTCATTTTGATATTATGTACGGCGAAGGTATCAGCAAGTGGGGCGAGCTGGTGGATCTGGCAGTTCAAATGGACGTGATCCAGAAGAGCGGCAGCTGGTTCTCTATGGGCGACGAGCGCATCGGCCAGGGCTCCAACGCGGTTAAGGAATTTTTGATGAACAACCCCGATATCGCCGAGCGTGTAGAAGCACAGGTCCGTGAAAATCTGTGGAAAATCTCCGGCGGTCCTGCGAAGGCCCCAGCCAAGGCGGCACAGCGGCCCGTTGCTGTCAGCGCTGACGATTTTAATGATGAGGATTGATAAATTATCCTGCCAGCCCGACCGGGCTGGCAGGTACGCTGTGACCTTTGACGACGGTAGTGTGATGCGGCTTTACCGGCAGACGGTGGAGGATTTTGGCCTGTATTCCGGCCTGGAATTTTCAGAGGAACAGATGGCTTCCCTGCGCAAAGCCGCCGGTCAGATGTCTGCGAAAATGCGTGCGGTTCGGATCGTTTCCGCCAGCAGCGTGTCCAAGCAAGACTTGCGGCAGCGCCTTGTTCATAAGGGCGAAGACCCCCAGCAGGCCGAAGAAGCGGTGCGGTGGATGGAGGACCTGAACCTGCTGGATGACCGGAAAACAGCGGAGCAGATTGTTCACAGATGTGTCAGTAAAGGGTATGGTCTGGCACGGGCAAAGCAAGCGCTCTACGAAAAGCGCATTCCGAAAGAGTACTGGGAGCAGGTCCTTACGGACTATCCTCAGCAGGAGGATGCGATCTTAGCGTTTCTAAAGTCCCATTTAACAGATCCCGGCGATCCTAAGCAAGTGCGTAAGGTGACAGACGGTTTAATGCGCCGCGGACATAGTTATACCAATATCCGCCGGGCGTTGGAGCAGATGGCGGTGGATGAAGAATTCCTGGAGGAATGTTAATGGCAAATATCGGTTTTATTTCCCTGGGCTGCGCAAAGAATCAAGTTGATTGTGAGCGTATGATGTATCGCGTCCAGGAAGCCGGACATACGGTGCAGCCGGATGTGGTAGGCAGCGATGTTGTGGTGATCAATACCTGTGGATTCATTGATTCGGCCAAGTCGGAAGCGATTGATTTTATCCTGCAAATGGCCCAGCTGAAGGAACAGGGCTTGGTTGGCAAGATTCTGGTTACTGGCTGTCTATCCCAGCGCTATCAGAAGCAGATCCTGGAGGAGCTTCCGGAAGTGGATGGTATCCTAGGAACAGGCAGCTATACAGAGGTTGTACCTGCAATTGAAGAATTGCTGCGAGATCAGCAGGTGGTGGAGTTTGCCTCCATTGACGCACCGGAACAGGAAACCGGCAGAATCCTTACCACACCTGAGCACTATGCATTCATTAAGATTGCCGAAGGCTGTGACAATCGCTGCGCGTATTGCATTATCCCGTATCTGAGAGGTAAATTCCGCAGCCGCCAGATGGACGATGTGCTGTATGAAGCCCGCCTGTTGGCGGCTAACGGCGTGAAAGAATTGATCGTTGTAGCTCAGGATACCAGCCGTTATGGCACAGATCTTCCCGGCCACAAGCGTTTGCTGCCTCAGCTTCTGACGGAGCTTTGCAAAATTGATGGTTTTCAATGGATTCGGGTACATTACGTGTATCCGGATGAGATCGATGATGAACTGATGGAAGTTATGGCCCGGGAGGAGAAGATCGTTAAATATCTGGATATACCGATCCAGCACTGCAACAGCAAGATCCTTAAGCTAATGAACCGCCGTGGCGACGGTGTGTTCCTGCGGGAATTGTTTGCGAAATTGCGTGATAGAATTCCCGGCATCGTGCTGCGCACCAGCGTGATTACCGGCCTTCCCGGTGAAGGCGAGGAGGAGTTTCAGGAGCTCTGCGAATTCCTGAAAGAACAGAAGCTGGAGCGGGTAGGCGCATTCCCGTTCTCTCCGGAGGAGGGAACGCCCGCGGCGCAGATGGAGTTCGTGGACAGTGAAGTTGCCCAGCAACGGGCGCAAATGGTAGAAACGATCCAGTCCCGGATTATGGATGCCTACAATGAGCGTATGATCGGTCGGGAACTGGAGATTCTTGTAGATGGATATGACGAGGAACTGGAGCAGTTCTTTGGCAGAACTTACGCAGATTCTCCGGAGATTGACGGAAAAGTTTGGATTGCGTCCCAGGAAGCACTGGTCGAGGGAAGCTTTGTTAAGGTCTGTGTTGACGGTGTGATTGACGGAGAATTGTCAGGTTTCTTGGTGGAGGAATGATGCGATGACTACGGCGAGTAAAATTACATTGCTCCGGGTGGCATTTATCCCGGCCTATATGCTTTTTATGTATTTAAGCGGCCCCAGGCCCGGTTTCTGGATGTGGCTATCTCTGGCGGTATTTATTCTGGCCAGTATTACAGACTATATCGATGGACAAATCGCCAGAAAATGTAATCAGGTGAGTGATTTCGGTAAATTTCTGGATCCTTTGGCAGATAAACTGCTGACGATTGCCGCGATGGTGATTTTCTGTGAGTGGGGTATCATTCCCGCCTGGGCGCTGATGCTGGTGCTGGCCCGGGAATTTGCTGTGACCGGACTGCGTCTTGTGGCTGTCGGCAAGGGAAAGGTGATTGCCGCCGGATGGAGTGGAAAGGTAAAGACAGCCAGTTCTATGATCGGTTTGTGCGCATTAATGGCATTTCCCACGGTGAACCTGCTGGCAGGGATCGTGGTAGGTGTTATTGTGGTTACGACATTATATTCCGGATTGGAGTATTTTATCCAGAACTGGAAATGCCTTTGGGACTAAACAGCAAGCAGGTGCGTAAGCGCACCTGCTTGAATCTTTACTGAATCTTAACTGTGTTTATGCTATAAGTGACATGGAGGCTGAGGCATATGAACGACAGAAATAAACAAATTCTTTTTGATATATTGCGGTCGATGTGTATCCTTACGCTTTCCTTCCTGGGGAGCTTGGTTGTTCAGGATGTGTGGAACGCCAGATCGCTGATACCATCCGTGTTTGTGCTGGCAGTGTTTTTGGTTTCCCTGCTTACCCAGGGGTATGTATTTGGGATTCTATCGGCCCTGATCAGTGTTTTGGCAGTGAATTTTGCATTTACATTCCCTTATTTTGAATTCAATTTCTCCATACATGAAAACGCTGTGTCAGCACTGATTATGATTGTTGTGACGACGGTCACCAGTGCATTGACCACAAAACTGAAACGGCAGGAAATAATAAAAGCAGAGTCTGAGAAGGAAAAAATGCGGGCAAACCTGCTTCGTGCCATCTCCCACGATCTGCGCACCCCGCTTACTAGTATTTACGGTGCCAGCTCCACGATGATAGATAATTATTCTATGCTGGAAACGGATGACCATATACAAATGCTGAAGGGGATCCGGGAGGATTCCCAATGGCTGATCCGTATGGTTGAGAACATTCTCTCGGTTACGAAGATAGATAATAACAATCTGGCACTCAACAAAAACAGCATTGTCCTGGAGGAATTGGTGGACTCGGTGCTGATGAAGTTCCAGAAACTGTATCCGGAACAGCCAATTGTAACGGAATTACCGGAGGAGTTCATTCTTGTTTCTGCGGATGCGATCCTTGTTGAGCAGGTCCTTATGAATTTCCTGGAAAACGCTGTCCAGCATGCACATGGAATGATGAAACTGGAACTGCTGATCTCCGTGGAGGATGAGAGAGTGCTGTTTTCAGTAATCGATGATGGCTGCGGGATGACCGCAGATCAAAAAAAAGACTTGTTTTCCGGAAGACTGGGTTCTGTGCAGGACACCTCCGACAGTAAAAGGCAATTTATTGGAATCGGACTGTCGGTATGTGCTGCCATCATAAAAGCACATGGCGGCCAGGTGTGGGGAAGAAACAACCCCGAAAGAGGTATGGAATTCGGTTTCTGGCTGGAAAGAGAGAAGGTTGAGGATGAATAACAGATACAAGATTCTTGTGATCGAGGACGAAGAGAATATTATTCGCTTTGTGAAAGCCCTTTTGGAGAGTAATGATTATCAGGTGCTCTGTGCCAATTCTGTTGAAACAGGACTCACGGTGTTCTCCTCCCATTGGCCGGATCTTGTGATCCTGGATTTGGGCCTGCCCGGGTGTGACGGGTCACAGTTCCTTAGGCAGATCCGCCTTTCTTATACCACACCCGTGATCGTCCTGTCTGCCAGAGGTGAGGAACGGGATAAGGTAGAGGCCTTGGATCTGGGCGCAAATGACTACGTGACAAAACCCTTTGGCTCTGCGGAGTTTCTTGCCCGTGTACGCAGCATTCTGCGCAATAATCGAAGATGCTGTGAGGAGGGGATGCTCCCCGGCGGCAAGTTTGTCTGCGGGGATCTGACCATCGATTATGATGTGCGCAGGCTGTATCTGGATGGGCAAGAGATCAGACTGACACAGATTGAGTATAATATTATGGCGCTGCTGTCCGAGCATTTCGGAAAGGTCCTTACCTATTCCGCCATTATTAAGGCGGTGTGGGGCAGTGCAGATCCCGGCAGCATTAAAAAGCTTCAGGTGAATATGGCGAATATCCGCAAGAAAATGTCTCAAAAACCAGGGCAAAATAAGTATATACACAACGAACTGGGTGTTGGATACAGAATGTACACAGATACGCAATGATGCAAAACCACGAAAGCACTTGCTTTCGTGGTTTTTGGCTTCTTAACCACATCTTAACTGAATATTTGCTATAATGTGGAATGTATGTGATTTCCAGGAGGAATGATTCATAGATATGTTCGATATATTGAACGTGGTAGATGGACTGTTTTGTTCCTGACCCGGAAACACGAACCGTGCATTTGACCATCGCAGAAAGAATGCGCACGAAGTGGTGCGGAATCTGCGCAATCAAACGGAGCACTTTAATGCCAGATATGCCTATTATGCACAGCGCTTCGGTATCGCCTCTGCGCAGGAAAATATGTAAAGCTTAAGGAGAGTAAAATGGAAGTATTGTATGAGAACTTATTGCAGATCCAGTTTTCTCAGGTAATTATGTGGATCATCGGCGGCATCCTCATTTATCTGGCAATCAAGAAGGATATGGAGCCCACTTTGCTGCTGCCCATGGGTTTTGGTGCTATTTTGGTGAACCTGCCCTTTTCCGGTGCGGTTGAGACCCTGCAGACCCTTTTTAATGCCGGTATTGCCAATGAACTGTTTCCTCTGATCTTGTTTATCGGCATCGGCGCGATGATCGATTTCGGTCCGCTGCTGAGCAATCCTAAGCTGATGATCTTTGGCGCGGCCGCACAGTTTGGTATTTTCTTTACTCTGTGTCTGGCGTCGGTGTTCTTTGATCTGAACGACGCTGCGTCTATCGCGATTATTGGTGCTGCTGACGGTCCTACCTCCATTGTTGTGGCCCAGGCGCTGAAATCCAAGTACTTAGGTGCGATTATGGTAGCTGCTTATTCTTACATGGCGCTGGTCCCCATCATTCAGCCGCCGGTCATTAAGCTCCTTACCACCGAGAAGGAACGCAAGATCCGTATGGAGTATAAGCCGGCTGCTGTTTCCAAGACCACAAAAATTTTGTTCCCCATCATTATTACCGTCATTGCCGGCCTTGTCGCTCCCGATTCCGTGGCACTGATCGGCTTCCTGATGTTCGGCAATCTGATCCGTGAATGCGGCGTTCTGGACTCTCTGTCCGAAACAGCCCAGAAGGTGCTGGCAAATCTGACCACTATTTTTCTGGGCATCACCATTGCGTTGCGTATGCAGGCTGCTGAATTTCTGGCAACTGAGACACTGCTGATCCTTGGACTGGGCCTTGTGGCCTTTATCGTGGATACTGCCGGTGGTATTCTGTTCGCGAAATTCCTGAATCTGTTCCTGAAAAAGAAGATCAATCCGATGATCGGTGCTGCCGGTATTTCTGCATTTCCTATGTCCGGCCGTGTCGTCCATAAGATGGGCCTGCAGGCTGATCCCCAGAACTTCCTGCTGATGCACTCCATTGGCGTTAACGTTTCCGGCCAAATCGCATCTGTGATCGCAGGCGGTATGATCCTGAATTTCTTCGGCTAAGAGAGGAAAATGAATATGGAAATCAATGTGATGAATTTTGTTAGTAATTTATACTATATGGGTGTTGGTATGCTCGGCATTTTTGTGGTGATCGGCGTGATCGTCGCGCTGACGATGTTCTTAAACCACATCACAAAACCCAAGCAATGAGTAAAAACCGCTTCGGCAGCAAAGGATGCCGGAGCGGTTTTTTGTGAAATGACTGTGGATTCTTTGATCTGATCGTGCTATAATAGGTTAGCGGTTGCGCCGCAGAGAAAATTCAGTGAGGTTACTATGAACATAAAGGAAGTGGGCGAGCTCCGCCGCAGAATGCGCCGGGATCGCAGCAACATGACAGCCATTTACGGGTGCTATGTGAATGGCCAAAAGGAGATCGTCTCCGAATTTAAAAAGAGCGTTGGAATTATGCCGGAAAATGAGGCCGAAAAATACTTCTGCCTGTTAAAGCGCACGCTGTCCGGTTCTGTTGGAAAGAATTTGATCGACATCTGTTTCAGGACAAGTCAGGTGGCGAGTTCTGCTGAGCACAAGCTGTTAATGGATCTGCGCGCGTGCGGCTTAAAGGATGAGAACCTGCGGCTGGAACTGTATCAAAAAATCATCCCCAATGTAGGATTTGATGACGGTTTTGTGATTTTGCTCGCCTGTGAGACCTACGATGTACCCTTTAAGAGCAAAGACGACACAGTGCAATCTGACGCTTCCGAGGAAACATACACCTATATGCTTTGCAGTGTGTGCCCGGTAAAACAGGTGAAAGCAAACCTGGAATACGTTGCTCAGGATAAGGAATTCCAGGACGGTGGTATCAGTCAGGTCATTTCCGCACCGGAGACAGGCTTTTTGTTCCCGGCCTTTGATAACCGTGCCACCAATATTTATAACGCTTTGCTCTATTGCCACAGTCCCAAGGAGGACTATCGGGTACTTGCGGATGCGTTGTTCCACGTTGAGACACCAGAGCCTGCTGCACAGCAAAAAAAGACCTTTGAGGCGCTTCTGGGGGCAAGTCTGGGAGAGGAAAGCAATATGGAGGTGATGCAGACAGTGCACGAGCAGATCTGCCAGAGCATTGCCATACATAAGGAAAGTAAAGCAGCAGAACCGCTGCTGTTGAGCAAAGATCAAGTAAAAACTGTCCTGCAGTCCAGCGGAGTTTCGGAGAAAAATATCAGTAAGTTTAGCGTTGACTATGATGAGGCATTTGGATTTGAGGCTCAGCTGCACCCAAAGAATATTATCGATGAGCATAAATTTGAGATCACAACGCCGGATGTGTCCATCAAGGTAAATCCGGAACGGACGGATCTGGTGGAAACAAGAGTGATCGGCGGTGTAAAATACATTCTCATCTGCGCTGATGAATCTGTGGAAGTCAATGGAGTACCGATCCATATTGCAGATGGCGAATTTGCTGCCGTCTAATGATCAGTGATTGAAAGGAAGTATATCGGAGGCTGGCGTTCAAAGTGTATTAAATTGGAAGAAATTTAAAAGATGCGCATAAAAAGCATAGCTTTTTATGCGCATCTTTAATTAAGCAATTTAAATAGATCAGATAAAAGTACATCCGGACTATTTACTGCTATTGACGATGCTGACAATGATATCTACACAGTTCTCAATGCCCAAGGTGCTGGTGCACAGAGATAAGTCATAATTCTGAGCCAGACCCCAGGTGCGGCCGGTGTAGTGCTGGTAGTTGATCTTGCGGCGCTTGTCCTTTTCCTGAATGCGCACCGCAGGTGATTTTTCGGAATCACCATACAGACGGACAATACGGTGTTCGCGGTACTCTAGATCGGCATGGGTAAACACGTGCAAACAGTCGGGACGGTCTTTTAAAATATAGTCCGCATTCCTGCCCACAATAACACAGGGTCCTTTCTCAGCTAACTGCAAAATCACGCTGCATTGGACATTCCAAAGAAAATCGGCAGTAGACAAACCGTTCATAACACCGGGGATACCTTGCGGAGCAAACGCATAGGACAGAAGGCTTTTGCCGGGAGAATGTTCACCATGTTCCTCAACAAACTTCGGCGCGAAACCGGACTCAAGGGCAATGTGGTCTACAAGCTCTTTATCATAAAACGGGATACCGAGTTTGGCTGCTACCTCGCGGCCTATGGTACGGCCACCACTGCCAAATTCACGGCTGATGGTGATGATCTTCTTCTCCATAATGTACCCTCCTTGTAACATTTTTACAATTTAATTATATAGGAGAGTCGCGGTGTTGTCAAATTAAAACATCGATGGGTCAATTCTTTTTGAAGAATGCCACACCTACCAGGCCAGGTCCGGCATGCGTTCCGATTGTACTTCCAATCTGGACGGTTTCCGGTACGAAACCATTCCACACATCTGAGGACGCATCCAGATAGGGCGTCACAATGGCTGGGTCGGCTCCTGTATATCCCATAATTGTGGGCATTGTCGTGTCGATATCTGTGGCACTAACAGCATCTGCTATCATTTTTATTGCTTGCTTGGAGCCTCTTGCTTTCGCGTGTACATCTAAAATGCCGTCGTGGATTGTAAGAATGGGGCGTACACCCAACACAGTGCCTACAATACCGGCGGCCTTGGATAGACGGCCGCCCTTGATCAGATATTCCAAAGTATCCACAGCACCATAAAGGACCAGTTTCCGTTTTGCGTCTTCCAGCTTGCTGACGATCTGCACAGCGCTGCAGCCGTTACGGCGCAGTATATCCGCATAGTTCAGAAGGAGCCGCTGGCCGATCGTGGCGGAATAGCTGTCGACAATATGCACATTGTCGTATTCCTGTGCGGCAATGCAGGCACTTTGGTAGGTGCCGGACAGGGCAGAACTTACGCAAATAACAACGGCCTCGCCGCCTTGTGGGATTTGTGCATAGGCGCAGGCAAAGTCGTATGGTGTAGGCTGACTGGTGGTAGGCAGTTCTGTGGAATCGACCAGCTTCTTATAAAACGCATCGTGTGAGATGTCGAATCCTGCACGGTAGGAATGATCACCGAAATGGATAGTCATTGGTACGAGAGTGATGCCCATATCCCGCGCTTCAGATACCATAAGATCACAACCTGCGTCCACAATCAAACTTACCGCCATAGAAACCTCCGAATCCGTTACAAATTGTAATCAATTTACCACACAATTTCATTTCTGTCAACAAGTCGATGGTGCTACTGAATATGGTCGTGGGCAGTATCGTCTTGTACGATAAAACCCATCTGTTCATACTGGGCAGTGGGGAAGAGCGCAAAACAACTTTTATCGAAGATTGGACACAATCGCTGGTAGGGATTGATTCGGATTTCGCTGAGATCTCTCTTTTCGTTCTTTTCCATAATTACACCTCCGTAGATAGCATTACACTTTCCAGTCAAACACATACAAAGGTTTCGTTGCAAAAGATTGTTAAATATGATAGTATTTATTACATCTTTTTAAAGGAGCATTCTATGGATCAGATTATAAAGGCATTGGCCCTGGAATTGGGTCAAAAGGAAGAATATGTCGCCAATGTGGTGCAGCTTATGGATGAGGGAAATACCATTCCTTTTATCGCCAGATATCGTAAAGAGATGCACGGCAGTATGGATGACACGACGCTGCGCAATCTGGAGACTCGGCTGAATTACCTGCGGAATTTGCAGCAGCGTAAGGATGAGGTTATCAAATCCATTGAGAACCAGAATAAGCTAACGGATGAGCTGCAAAATGCAATACAGAATGCCAAGACATTGGCAGAGGTGGAAGACCTCTACCGGCCCTATAAGCAAAAACGCCGTACCCGTGCGACCATTGCAAAAGAAAAGGGTTTGGAACCGTTGGCGCTGGCCATTTTTGCGCAGGACGGGCAAGATCCTGCTGTATTGGCACAGGATTTCATTGACCCGGAAAAGGGCGTCGAATCAACGGATGATGCGCTTGCTGGTGCGTCGGACATTATTGCTGAAATGATTTCCGATGATCCGGATATCCGTAAGGCACTGCGACAGATGATGGAGCGCAAGGCTGTGCTGAGGGTGCAGGCAACAGATCCGGAGCAGGACAGCGTTTACCGTTTGTATTACGAGTACGCCGGTAGAGTTTCCCGTATACAGAACCACCAGATTCTTGCCATCAACAGGGGAGAGAGGGAAGGTTTTCTGAGAGTCAGCGCTGCGATTCCGGGAAAAGAGGGCCAGGCCCTTGTGTGCAGAATGGCGCTGAAACCTACGATGCATATCTCTGCTTTTATCAGAGCAGCGGCGGAGGATGCTTATGATCGGCTCATTGCGCCCAGCGTGGAGCGAGAACTGCGCAATACACTGACTGACAGGGCGGCGGAATCTGCCATTTCCAATTTCGCGCTGAATCTGAAGCCCCTCTTGATGCAGCGTCCCGTAAAGGGGTTTGTGACGATGGGGCTCGACCCCGGATACCGCAATGGCTGCAAAGTGGCAGTTGTGGACGGTACAGGTCGTGTGCTGGACACCAATGTGGTATACCCAACCTTTTCTCAACGGAAGAAAGAGGAAGCAATTGAGATCCTGAGCCGAATGGTCCGCAAACACGGTGTGAAACATATCGCCATCGGCAATGGAACAGCCTCCCGGGAGACGGAGGCGATGACCGTCGAGATGCTGAAACTGTTACCGGGCGTTAGCTATGTGATTGTCAATGAGGCAGGCGCCTCCGTGTATTCCGCATCCAAACTGGCGGCAGAGGAGTTCCCGGATTTTGATGTGAACCTGCGTTCCGCCGTATCCATTGCCAGACGGCTGCAAGACCCCCTTGCAGAGCTTGTGAAGAT
This sequence comes from Faecousia sp., assembly GCA_045546655.1. Classification (GTDB taxonomy): domain Bacteria; phylum Bacillota; class Clostridia; order Oscillospirales; family Oscillospiraceae; genus Faecousia. Next base: position 7,446 of record JAZQDH010000045.1, on the reverse strand, counting down.
CGATCCGAAGGCAATTGGTGTTGGGCAGTACCAGCACGACTGCCCTCAGAAACGGCTGGACGAGGCTCTGGGCGCTGTCGTGGAAGATTGTGTAAATGCGGTTGGCGTGGATGTGAATACTGCATCGGCAAGCCTTTTGCAGCAGGTATCCGGCTTGAATGCGACAACGGCTAAGAATGTGGTTGCCTACCGTGAGGAGAATGGTGCGTTCACCTCCAGAAGTCAGTTGAAAAAAGTGCCGAAACTGGGCCCAAAGGCATTTGAGCAGTGTGCGGGCTTTTTGCGTGTACCTGAGAGCAAAGAGGTTCTGGATAACACCGGTGTCCACCCGGAGTCGTACGAAGCAGCGCAGAAATTGCTGACGCTGTGCGGCTATGAAAAGGAAGATATCGCAGGCGGAAAACTGGAACTGCTGGCATCTAAGTTTGCCCTCTACGGTCCTGAAAAGGCGGCCCAGGTCTGCCAGGCTGGTGTACCTACGCTGGAGGACGTGGTTAAGGAGCTGATGAAACCCGGACGTGATCCACGCGATGACCTTCCTGCGCCGATCCTGCGCACGGATGTGCTGGAGATGAAAGATCTGAAGCCGGGAATGGTGCTGTCCGGCACGGTCCGCAATGTAATTGATTTCGGTGTGTTTGTGGACATCGGTGTTCATCAGGATGGCCTTGTACACATTTCGCAGGTATGTAACCGAAAGATCCGGCATCCCAGTGAAATTGTAAAAGTTGGCGACGTGGTCAAGGTCTGCGTGCTGGAAGTGGACGAAAAACGTAAGCGTATCAGTTTGACTATGAAAGACGTTCCCGATACCTAACAGATATGTGGCGAAGTTTTGAATAAATTATGAATATTCTGTGTAATATCCACTTGATTTTTCAAGGGATATCCAGTATCATATATATGATTTTGTTTCGCGCATAATCAAAAATTATAGATAGGAGAGAAATAGTAAATGGACAAGTTTTTCAAGATTTCTGAACGCGGCTCCAATGTCAAGACAGAGATCATCGCTGGCTTGACAACCTTCTTTGCAATGGCATACATTGTCATTACAAACCCCAACCAGATCACCAGTTTTTCTACTGACGGCCCCTTGGGTCAGATCTGGAACGCAGTTTATGTTGCATCCATTCTGGTTGCAATTATCGGTACTCTGCTGATGGCCCTTTATGCAAAGATGCCCTTTGCACAGGCCTGTGGTATGGGTCTGAACTCTTTCTTCTTTGTCAGCTTCATTCTTCCTGCACTGATTACCGGTGGTGACCTGATTGAAGGTTACCAGGCAGGTCTGGTTATCATTCTCGTGTCCGGATTTGTTTTCCTGGCCTTCTCCCTGACCGGTCTGCGCTCCAAGGTTGCTAAGGCACTGCCTGATTGTCTGAAGAAAGCAATTCCTGCTGGCATTGGCTTGTTCATTGCTTTCATTGGTTTCCAGAACGTTGGCATCATCCAGGCCAACCAGTATACGCTGGTCCAGTTCAATGACTTCCACGGCGCAATCGCAAATGGCGAATTTATGACTGCATCTCTGCCTGCACTGCTGGCGCTGGCCGGTTTGATCGTGATCGCTGTTCTTGAGAAGTACAAGGTCAAGGGTTCTGTCCTGATCAGCATCGTTGGCATTACTGTTGTTTACTACATCGTTACCGGCACTGCTCCTTCCTTCGATATGAGCTCTGTCGGCCAGGCATTCAAGGACTTTGGCGAGATTGGTATTACCGGTGTGTTCAAGGCCTCTTCTTGGGTCAACGCCTTTACTGGCCCCGCAATCGGTGGTGTGATCTCCGCAATTATGCTGATCATCACTTTCTGCCTGGTGGATATGTTCGATACCATCGGTACTCTGTACGGTGCTGCTTCTCAGGCTGATCTGCTGGATGAGAACGGTGACCCCATTGACGTTGACAAGTGCATGGCAAGCGACTCCATCGCTACCGTTGCCGGTGCAGTTCTGGGTACTTCCACCTGCACTACTTTCGTTGAGTCTGCAGCCGGTGTCGGTGCCGGTGGCCGTACAGGTCTGGCCAGCGTCGTTACCGCTGCCTGCTTCCTGCTGTGCCTGATCCTGACGCCTCTGGCAAAGCTTGTCCCCGCATGCGCAACTGCTCCCGCTCTGATCTGGGTTGGCGTCCTGATGCTGAAGGGCTTTGCTAAGGTGGATATGAACGATGTTCGTTCTGCAGTTCCCGCATTCCTGGCACTGATTATGATGCCCCTTACTTATTCCATTTCCAACGGTATCGGTATCGGCTGTATTGCCTATACTCTGATCACCCTGCTGACCGGCAAGTACACCAAGAGAGACATCGCTGTTACAGTTATTGCTGTGCTGTTTATCCTGCGTTTCTGCCTGATCACTATGTAAAAGTATTCTGGAAGCGGTACATTTGTACCGCTTCCTTTCTTTACGACTTGACAAATCAGAAAACTTTAGTATACTAATATCGTAAACGAAATACCTTTGATGCTTTTTGGAACCTATTTTGAACCGGAAAGCGGAGGACTCTCTGGAGAACACATTCAGTTGTGTGCCGAAGGTGCAAGGCGAAAGCCGAATCTCTCAGGCAAACGGACAGAGACGCTTGCATTTTTGTGCAGGCACTTTGTGTTTTCAGACAGTCCGTTAGGGCTGCTTTTTTTGTTTAATAATTATTTTTGACAGGAGAAATAGATATGCACGGAAAAGTATTGGATTCAATTTGCTTTGTAAACAGCTTTGATGCTGATATCGGCGCGATTATGGCAAAAGAACTGGGCCGTCAGCAGGATGGTCTGGAGTTGATCGCATCTGAGAACTTTGCATCTCCCGCGGTTATTGCTGCTATGGGCTCGATCCTTACCAACAAATACGCAGAGGGCCTGCCTGGTAAGCGCTACTACGGCGGCTGTCATTTTGTTGACGAGCTGGAGAGCATTTGTATCCAGAGAGCAAAGGACCTGTTTGGTGCTGAATTTGCCAATGTTCAGCCTCACTCCGGCGCTCAGGCCAATATGGCCGTGCAGCTGGCACTGCTGAACCCCGGCGATACCTTGATGGGTATGAGCCTTGCCAACGGCGGACACCTGTCCCATGGCAGCCCTGCCAATATCTCCGGTAAGTATTACAATGTTGTTTCCTATGATGTTAACCATGAGACGGGTCTTATTGATTACGATCAGATCCGTGATCTGGCAAAGAAGTCCCAGCCCAAGCTGATCATTGCCGGTGCGTCCGCATATCCCAGAGCCATCGACTTTAGCATCTTTGCCGACATCGCCCACGAGGTTGGCGCGGTATTTATGGTGGATATGGCCCATATTGCAGGCCTGGTTGCCGGCGGTGCCCACCAGAATCCCGTTCCTTATGCGGACATCGTTACTACCACAACCCACAAGACCCTGCGCGGCCCCAGAGGTGGTCTGATTCTGGCCAAAGAGGAGTTTGCCAAGAAGCTGAATTCCGGTGTCTTCCCCGGCACCCAGGGCGGTCCTCTGGAACACGTGATTGCCGCAAAGGCCGTGTGTCTGAAGGAAGCAATGAGCGACGACTTTAAGGCCTATGCACATAATATCGTAGATAACGCAAAGGTTCTGGCTAATGCACTGTTGGAAGAGGGCTTTGACCTGGTCACCGGCGGCACTGATAACCATCTGATGCTGGCTGACCTGCGGCCTATGAACATAACCGGCAAGGAATTGCAGGAGCGCTGTGATGCCAATAACATCACCCTGAATAAGAATGCGATTCCCGGTGATCCCCAGAAACCCTCTGTTACCAGCGGCGTCCGTATCGGTACTGCTGCGGTTACGACCCGTGGCCTAGGCGCAGATGAGATGAAGCAGATCGCCCGCTGCATTGCCCTGACAGCAAAGGATTTTGAAGGCACTGCCGACGAAGTCAAGGCAATCGTTGCAGCCATCTGTGAGAAATTCCCCCTTTATAAATAATGAAACTTAGAACCTGCCGGGACAGCCCGGCAGGTTCCTTTTCTTGACAAAGTTTTTATTCTGTGCTAGATTAACGCTGATTGTTGCTTTGGGGGAAGGTTTCATGAAAAAAGGAAATATATGGGCGCTTTTGCCGATTGGCGTTTTTCTGGCAGTTTATCTTGGGCTGGGCCTGCTGTTTGAATATGGAATGCACATTCCTATGGGCTTTTACAATATTCCTATTGTGATTGCCTTCTTGATTGCGATACTGGTGGCCTGCTTGCAGAATACCAAAGTGTCCTTTGATGAGAAGCTTGCGATTATGGGGCAGGGAGTGGGAGACAAGAATATCATAACGATGCTTCTGATCTTCCTGGCTGCCGGTTCTTTTGTGGGTGTTGTAGGCCGGTCCAGCGCCCAGAGCGTTGCCTACTTTTTGCTGAGTCTGGTACCTGCAAGAATGGCGATCATGATTTTGTTTGTGGTTGCCTGTTTTGTGTCTACCGCAATGGGTACGTCCGTCGGTACAATCACACTGTTGACGCCGATCGCGGTGGAGGTGGCTGCAGCTTGTGGCTTTAATATGCCCCTTTGTGTTGGCACTATTGTGGGCGGTGCTATGTTCGGTGACAATCTTTCTTTTATCTCCGATACCACCATTGCGGCCTGTAACGGACAGGGATGCCCAATGAAGGCGAAATTCAAAGGTAATTTCTTTATTGCGTTGCCTGCTGCCGTTGTAACGCTGATCCTTGTGCTGCTGCTTACCAGTAATACGGAAGGAAGTGTCCAGGTCGGTGAGTATAATCTTCTGCTGATCGTGCCTTACCTACTGGTTCTGTTAGGCGGCATAGCAGGACTTAACGTTTTTGCTGTTTTGCTGTTTGGTATCCTCTGCGGCAGCATCATTATGCTGGCAACCGGACAAGTGATGGCACAGGATATTCTTGCCAATATGGGCAGTGGTGCTGCGGGTATGTTTGAGACCTCTATGGTTGCAGTGCTGGTAGCTGCTCTGTGCGGTCTGATTCGCGTTGCGGGAGGTTTTGACGCGCTGCTTTATCTGATCCGTAAGGTATTCAAAGGCAACAGAGGCGGACAGATTGGTATTGGCCTGCTGGTGGGCGTTATGGATGTCGCAACAGCCAATAATACTGTTGCAATCGTTATGGCGAACCCTATTGCCAAGCAGATGAGCGAAGACTATGGCATTATGCCCAGCCGGACAGCCTGCCTGCTGGATACCTTCTCCTGTATTTTCCAAGGAATTATTCCCTACGGCGCACAGATCCTTGTTGCCATTGCCGCTGTTACAGAGATGGGTTATGCCATTTCTGCGTTTGAGATCATTCCCAATCTGTTCTATCCGTTCCTGCTGGCAGTAAGCTCTGTTATGGCAATCTGCCTGACACCGAGACAAGCACAATAACTGTAATAATGCAATTACTATCGCAAACCCCGAAATCTAGATTTCGGGGTTTGCGCTTTTTGTTGGATCTGCAATAAGTCAGATGCTATGTGTGTTGAAAACTTACAAATTTAGGAAATTGCATATCCGACCATTGATTTTATTGTACTTCATCCTATATAATAAAGGCCCAAGTGATTCGGATTGGATTATGCCAATGTCTGTATTGGAATTGCTGCAGCTGTATATAAATGAAAGAGAGAATACGATGAATCGAAAGTTTAAGCTGTCCACTGCGTTGGATGTGGACGATCTGCTGATGGAGTGCGTGCCCTATGCCATCCGCCTTGCCAATGAAAAGTACAAATTTGACCCTCCGCTGACCATCTATGAGGTGGACCGTTGGGGTACATTGGGTACGCGGGCGGACGTGATCTTTGAATTTTTCAATGATCCGGAATTTTTCCGAAATCAACCGGTGATCCCCGGTGCCCGGGAGTTTGTTCAGAAACTTTCCCAGATGACGGAAGTGTTTGTCTCAACCTCTGTGTATCCCCAATTTATGGGCATTCGCGCCCAGCGTATTGCACAGGAGTTTCCGGAGATTTCCCCAGACCATATCTATATGGGTTCGCGCAAGGACAGAATCGATGTGGACATTCTGTTTGATGACGGTATGCACAATGTTCTGCGTTCCAACGCCGCCTATCCGATTTTGATGCGCAGACCCTGGAATCAGGAAGCAACGGGCGTTCTTGCGGTTAACAACTACGATGAGTTTTTAAAATTGGTAGAGATCATTTCTGACAGCTACAACCCAAAGCCGAACCGGCGTGATCCGGAACAGCCTGGGATTGTTGTACTGGTGGGACCTTCCGGCAGTGGTAAAAACCAGGTTGCGGCGCAGCTTATGAAAAAGACGAAGCGTTTTGAAAAGCTGATCAGCTATACAACAGATGCAAGCGTTGGAATCCAGGGTGGGGAATGGTATCACTACATCTCTCTGGATGCGTTCCGACGGATGCGTGAGAGCGGAGAAATTTTTGAATCCACAATGTATGCGGGCCACAATTACGGTTCCTGTAAAAAAGACGTTGAAGATATCTTGGCCAGAGGCAAGCATGTGCTGACCGTTATGGATATCTGCGGCGCAATGGCTATGAAGACCCATTTTCCCAACGTTACTACGATTTATTTAAAACGGAACAAGCGTGATCTGCTGGAGAACCTGCTAAATAAACCCTTGAGTATGGATGAGCGGATCAACCGAATTCTGGCGCTGGATGCGGAGCAAAAGAACGCGGATATCTGCGACTATATCGTGCCCTCCGAATCTGTCTTAAAAGCTGCAAAAGAGATCCTCGCTACACTAAAGCTGTCGTAATATAGCAAAAACAGTCCTCTGCCAATTGGCAGGGGACTGTTTTTGCTATAATGCTGTGCAAATTGGAATTTACTTACCTCTTTTTAGCAAAGAAATACTATTGATAATTATAGATGTAACGGTAAGAAGCCATAAAATCGTGGACAAGGTGGGCATAACATCCAGCAAAGCACTGGAATCTCCGAGTACAGCCCACCGATTTGCCTGGCTGTAAAACGCACACAGTGTTAATGCCGTGAATGACAAGCTTATAAAGCGAAACCATTTTGCTTCACGATGCCGTATAGTCCATACAACATTTAATATTGCCATAATAATTGCAGACATACCAAATAGTAACCACATAGCGTATTCTCCTTCGAATTCAAGTTTATTGAACAGCCCTATATTAGCAAATTTCCAAATGGTTTGCAATATCACAAAACTGTTGGGTGGATGAGTTGCGCCAAATTTGCGTCAAATAGGGAAGTTGTGACATAAAGAAAACCCAGAAACCATTGCGGTTTCTGGGTTTTGAAAAACATAGATAGGAAATCGGCGCTTGGAGAACTGGGGAGCGCGACGGGCGGCCTTCAGACCGTACTTCTTTCTTTCCTTCATTCTGGGGTCGCGGGTCATGAAGCCGGCGGCCTTCAGAGCAGCGCGGTACTCGGGGTTCAGAGTGACCAGAGCGCGGGAAATGCCGTGACGGATAGCGCCAGCCTGGCCGGAAACACCGCCACCAGCGACAGAAACAACCACG
>JAZQDH010000044.1:0-6471 GCA_045546655.1 Faecousia sp. | reverse complement strand
CTGCCGACGACGGCATCATGCCCCAGACCGTGGAGTCCATCAACCATGCCAAGGCCGCCGGTGTGCCCCTGATCGTGGCCATCAACAAGATGGATAAGCCCACCGCCAACCCCGACAAGATCAAGGAACAGCTGACCAAGTACGACCTGGTCTGCGAAGAGTGGGTCGACACCATCATCGTGCCCATTTCCGCCAAGACCGGCATGGGCCTGGACGAGCTGCTGGAAATGGTCCTGCTGACCGCCGAAGTGCAGGAGCTGAAGGCCAACCCCAACCGCCGGGCAAAGGGTACGGTCATCGAAGCAAGACTGGACAAGACCCGCGGCCCCATCGCCACCCTGCTGATCCAAAACGGCACCCTGAAACAAGGCGATATCATCATCGCCGGTACTGCCGTGGGCCGTGTGCGCGTTATGACCAACGACAAGGGCCGCACCGTGAAGACCGCCGGTCCTTCCATCCCCGTGGAGATCACGGGCCTTGCGGAAGTTCCCGCCCCCGGCGACGAGTTCAACGCTGTTACCGACGAGCGTATGGCAAGAGAACTGGTGGAGCAGCGTAAGCAGGCCGCCAAGGACGCAGCCGCCAACGCTATGCAGAAGGTCACTCTGGATAACCTGTTCGCCAAGATGCAGGAAGGCCAGATGAAGGAGCTGTCTCTGATCGTCAAGGCCGACGTGCAGGGTTCTGCCGAGGCTGTGAAGGCTTCTCTGGAGAAGATCTCCAACGAGGAAGTCCGTGTGAAGGTTATCCACACCGGCGTGGGCGCTATCAACGAGTCCGATATCCTGCTGGCTTCCACCGCAGGCGCTATCATCGTCGGCTTCAACGTCCGTCCCGACTCCGGCGCACAGGCCAGCGCCCAGCGTACCAACGTGGATATGCGTTTCTACCGGGTCATTTACGATGCCATCGACGAGATCGAGTCCGCAATGAAGGGTATGCTGGCTCCCACCTTCGAGGAAGTGGTCATCGGCCACGCGGAAGTGCGTATGACCTACAAGGTCTCCTCCGTTGGCACCATCGCCGGCTGTATGGTCAAGGACGGCAAGGTAACCCGAGACGCACAGGTCCGCGTTCTGCGTGACAACATCGTCATTCACGAGGGCGAGGTGGGTTCTTTGCAGCGCTTCAAGGATGCTGCCAAAGAAGTTACCGCCGGTTACGAGTGCGGTATGAGCATCGCCAAGTTCAACGACATCAAGGAAGGCGACGTTTTCGAATGCTTCGCTATGCAGGAAATTAAGAGATGATTTTAATTGCCGCGCCTGTGGCGCGGCAATTATACTAACGAATACCATTTTTAAGGAGGCTAATTATGGCATCCAATCGCATTGGAAGAATCAATGAGGAGATCCAGAAAGAACTGGCCAGCCTCATCCGTAATCTGAAAGACCCCAGAGTCCAGGACACCATGATCTCCATCACCCGTGTGGAGGCTACCCCGGACCTGCGCTACGCCAAGGTCTACGCCAGCTTTTTGCAGGAGGACCGGGCACGCGGTGCCCTGAAGGGTCTTAAATCCGCATCCGGCTATCTGCGCCGGGAGCTGGGCCGGGCGCTGAATCTGCGCTACACCCCCGAACTGGTGTGGGCCCTGGACGACTCCATCACCTACGGCGCGAAAATGCTCAAGCTCATCAACTCCCTTGAGGTAAAAGCAGATGATGAAACTGACGAGGACTGAGACTGCCGCCTTTTTCCGGGGTTACGACCGGTTTGCCATCCTCACCCACCGGCGCCCGGACGGGGACACCCTGGGTTCTGCCGCGGTGCTGTGCAGAGGTCTGCGGCAATTGGGCAAGACTGCCCACATTCTGAAAAATCCTGATATTACCGCCAAGTATGCCCATCTGACCCAGGGTCTGTCCAAAGATGCCCCCGGGGAAGACGACACGCTGGTGTGCGTGGACGTGGCCGCCCGGAAAATGCTGCCCCAGTGCTATGAGGACCTTTCTATCGCCCTGCGCATCGACCACCACGGCACCGGAGAATCTTTTACGGACCGGGAACTGGTGGATGCAGGCTGCGCCGCCTGCGGCGAGATCATCTACGAGGTGCTGACCCTTCTGGGGGCGGCCCTGGATGTGCCGATGGCCCAGGCTCTCTACACCGCCGTGTCCACCGACACCGGCTGTTTCCGCTACGCCAACACCACCGCCAACACCCTCCGGGTGGCTGCCGATTGCCTGCAGGCCGGCGCGGACACTTTCGCTCTGAATCAAGTGCTGTTTGAGACCAATTCCCTGGGCCGCCTGCGGCTGCAGGGCTGGCTGGTGGAAAACGCCCTGTTTTTGCAATCCGGCCAGATCGCCATCTGCGCTCTGCCCAAGCAGGTGGAGCAGGAGCTGGGTCTGACGGAGGATGATCTGGAGAACATCTCCGGTTTCCCCCGGACCATTGAGGGCGTCAAGATCGCCGCCACCATCCGACAGGACACCGCCGACACCGTAAAAGTCTCTGTCCGGGCCGTTCCCGGCTATGACGCGGCCGCTATCTGCGCCCATTTCGGAGGTGGCGGACACAAAGGCGCTGCCGGCTGCAGTATGAAAATGCCTATGGAACAGGCCGTTCAGGCCCTGCAGGCGGTAATGCCCACAATCCACAGATAAAGAGATGTTTTTATGAACGGAATCGTAATCATCGATAAACCCCAGGACTGGACCAGCCAGGACGTGGTCAGCAAGCTGCGGGGTGTGCTGCACACCAAGCGCATCGGCCACGGGGGCACGCTGGACCCTATGGCCACGGGCGTATTGCCGGTCTTCGTAGGCCGGGGGACCCGGGCCGTGGAGTTCTTTGAACACGCGGAAAAGACCTATGAGGCCACTTTGCGGCTGGGTCTCACCACCGATACAGAGGATATCACCGGCACTGTGCTGACCCAGCAGGATGCCTTTGTGACCGGATCTATGCTGGAAGAAGTCCTTTCCCGGTTTCGGGGGGAGATCCTCCAGGTGCCGCCTATGTATTCGGCCCTGAAAGTAAACGGCCAGAAGCTGTACGACCTGGCCCGGAAGGGCAGGGAAGTGGAGCGCCAGCCCCGTCCGGTCACCATCCACGAGCTGACCCTGCTGGGTATGGAGGCCCAGGGCATCCGTCTGCGGATCCGCTGCTCCAAGGGCACGTATATCCGCACCCTGTGCAAGGATATTGGCGAAGCTCTGGGCTGCGGTGGCTGTATGGCCGCGCTGCGGCGGGTGCAGGCAGGGGAGTACACCATTGACGAAGCCGTACCGCTGGCCGCTCTGATCGCCAGCGATGATCCAGAACAGTTCCTGCGTCCGGTGGATACGGTTTTCCGGAACTATCCCGGCGTGAAACTGACCCCAAAACAGGAGCTGCGCTGCCGCAACGGCAACCGTTTTTCTGTATCGCTGGAGGACGGAACTTACCGTGCCTATGGTCAAAACGGGGAATTTTTGATGCTGGCTAAAGTCGACTCTGGTGTTATGTCAACCGTTAAGAGTTTTTTTGAAGTGTGACTGTATGAAACAAAGAATCATCTACGCCCTGGGCTTCTTTGACGGCGTCCACCGGGGACATCAGCTGCTGCTGCGCCGCTGCCGGTCTTTGGCAGACGAAAGCGGCTGCAAGGCCGGGGCCATCACCTTTTCCCAGCATCCGGACCAGGTGGTCCGGGGCGAAAAGGTCTGTCTGATCAACTCCATAGAGGACCGGAAAGCACTGCTGGCGGAGTTTGGTCAGCTGGACTGTGTTGTGATGCTCCCCTTTGACCGGGAGATGATGCATCTTTCCTGCCGGGACTTTTTCCGGCATATGGTGGATGTCCACAACGCCGGTGGCTTCGTATGCGGCACGGATTTCCGCTTCGGCCACAAGGGCCAGGGGGATAACCGCCTGCTGCAGGCGCTGTGTATACAGGACAATCTGCCTTGTGTGGTGCTGCCCAAGCTCCAGGAGGAGGGCCAGGACATCTCCTCCCAGCGGATCCGCGCCCTGTTGAAAGAAGGCAGCATCCAAAAAGCCAACGGTCTTTTGGGGCATCCCCACCGGCTCTCCGGAATTGTGGAGCAGGGTCGCCATCTGGGCCGCACCATCGGCATCCCCACCGCCAATGTGCCGGTCCCCCAGGAATTGGGCTGCCTGCGCCGGGGCGTGTATGCCTGTAAAGCCTATTTTGGCCAGGCGGTACACCTGGCGGTCACCAACGTAGGTTCCCGTCCCACCGTGGGCGGACACACCGTCAGGGCGGAGGCCTGGATTTTGGATTTTGAAGGGGATCTTTACGGTAAAACCCTTCAGCTGGACTTTTACGAATTTCTGCGGCCGGAGATAACCTTCCCCAGCCTGGAAGATTTGCAGTCCGAAATCCGGAAAAATGCCCTGCAAACCCGGAATTTCTTTGAAAACAGGTAAAATTTCTCTTTACTTTTCCGAAAAGCCGTGATATGATAGTCGGGCTGGCTGTGCCAGACGCAATATTTATGCCCACTGCTCGGTTGCGCGATCATTCACCGTCGTCTACTTGGCAGCTGGGGAATTCAAAGAAAGGTGGATTATTCCCATGATTCAGAAGGAAAAGAAGACCCAGGTTATCCTGGACAACGCAACCCACGAAGGCGATACCGGTTCTCCCGAGGTTCAGATCGCCATCCTGACCGCTCGTATCAACGAGCTGACCGATCACCTGCGCGTGCACAAGCACGACAACCACTCCCGCCGTGGTCTGCTGATGATGGTTGGTAGGCGCCGCAACCTGCTGGACTACCTGGCACGTAAGGACATCAACCGTTACCGTGCAATCATCGCTAAGCTGGGTATCCGTAAGTAAGAAACTGAAGGGGCGACGGATACCGTCGCCCCCCATTTTGTAAAACGGAGCACCGTTTTACTGTCACACGCCCGGGAGCTGTTTTAGCAGTTGAAAGTGGTTGTGAGCCCTCGCCGCCAGTTTCAAGTGCTAAACCTCCCGAACACAACAAAATCTACACAGGAGGTTACACCAATGATTACCTACAAACAGTATCCCAATCACAAGGTTTTCGAGATGGAGATCGGCGGCCGTCCCTTCACCGTTGAGTCCGGTAAGGTGGCTGAGCTGGCCAACGCCGCGTGCATCTGCCGCTCCGGCGACACCGTGGTGCTGGTTACCTGCACCTGCAATCCCATCCCCAAGTCCGGCATCGACTACTTCCCTCTGACCATCGAGTTTGAAGAGAGAATGTACGCCGTTGGCCGTATCCCCGGCTCCTTTAACCGCCGCGAGGGCAAGCCCTCCGAGCGCGGCATTCTGAACAGCCGTATCATCGACCGTCCTATGCGTCCTCTGTTCGACGAGGAACTGCGTAACGACACCGTGGTCACCTGCACCGTATTCGCCAACGACGATGAGAACCCCGTGGAAGTGGTCGCTTCTCTGGGCGCATCCATCGCCATTGCCTCTTCCGACGTTCCCTGGAACGGCCCTGTTGCCACCACCAACGTGGCTTATGTGGGCGGCAAGTACGTGATCAACCCCTCCGCCGACGAGCGTGAGGCTTCCGAGTGCTTCGTATGCATCGCATCCACCTTCGAAAAGGTGGTTATGATCGAGACCGAGGCCAACGAGGCTCCCGAAGCCATCGTTCTGGAGTGCATCCGGGTGGCTCACGAGACCAATATGGAGATCGTGAAGTTCATTAACTCCATCGTTGCCGAGATTGGCAAGCCCAAGTTCACCTTCGAGAAGGCCGCTGTTAATCACGACCTGCTGGACGATCTGATGGAGTACGGCCTGGGCCAGATTGAGTTCGCTCTGGACACCGACGACAAGAACGTCCGCGAGGAGCGTCTGACCGCTGCCCGTCTGGACTTTGCCGATAAGTTTGCCCAGAAGTACGAGGACTTTGAGGAGCACATTGAGGTCTGCCTGTACAAGATGCAGAAGAAGGTTGTCAAGAAGTGGCTGCTGGCCGGCAAGCGTGTTGACGGCCGTGGTATGGACGACATCCGTCCCCTGGGTTCTGAAGTCGGTCTGCTGCCCCGTGTACACGGCAGTGGTCTGTTCACCCGCGGCCAGACTCAGGTGCTGAGCATCTGCACCCTGAATACCCTGTCCGCTGCCCAGAAGCTGGACACCATCTACCCCGAAGAGACCAAGCGCTATATCCATCACTACAACTTCCCCTCCTTCTCCACCGGCGAAGCAAGAGCTGCCCGCTCCACCTCCCGTCGTGAGATCGGTCACGGCGCTCTGGCCGAGAAGGCCCTGCTGCCTGTGATCCCCTCTATCGAGGAGTTCCCCTACGCTATCCGCGTGGTTTCCGAGGTCCTCAGCTCCAACGGCTCTACCTCCCAGGGCTCCATCTGCGGCTCTACCCTGGCTCTGATGGATGCCGGTGTCCCCATCAAGCGCCCCGTGGCAGGTATTTCCTGCGGTCTGATCTCCGACCAGGAGACCGGCGAGTGGAGAACCTTCACCGATATCCAGGGCGTGGAAGACTTCCACGGCGAGATGGACTTCAAGGT
>JAZQDH010000043.1:0-19023 GCA_045546655.1 Faecousia sp. | reverse complement strand
TGACGGAAGCCGTAGCTGCCCCAGTAGAGGGTCGTGTCGCCTATCTTCACGCCGGTGAACAGATCATAGGGACCGTCCACGTGGAAGGTCAGAGTCTTGCCGCTGTTGGTGTACCAGTCGACGGTGGCGGTGTTTGCATCGGTGACGGAGACGTCGTTGATCTTGAACACGCGGTCCTTTGCCGCCGCTTTCACGGTGATCCTGCCGCTGCCGAAAGAGCCGTCGATCACAATGTCATCGGTGATGAGGATATCTCCGGGCTCCAGGTGGTAATCCTTGCCCTCGATATGGTAGGAAACATTGCCGGAAATAAAGAAATAGAGCTCATAGAAGGTATGCTGGTGGAGAGGCACGGACAGGGGCTCTTCGTCATAATAGTGGTGAAATTCAAAGTAGGGATCCACCATGTACTGTCTGGTCTCGAACTTTTCTCTGCGGTCGGGCATAAGGGCCTCCTTTCCGGAAACGGATTCCTTTTTCTGCTCTAATAGTAGGAGTTATAAGGCGCCTTCGCAAGTGACAAATCCCCGGGCGGCCAGAGAGAAGATCAAAGATATGCCGTCTGCGGCCGCATGGTGATTCTGCCAGGCCGCTCCGGGACCATTTCCAGACGGACGCCGGCTTTCCCAGGGGGAAAAGGCAGAAAGAGCCGGATAAGGACCGGAAAAAAGAGGCGAAGAATTACCATGTTTTTGTGGCAAAAAAACCATGTGGAGGGAGCCGGAATGTTCTATCATATTGGTGTAGGGTAAAGCATACAAAAAGTACTAGGAGGTTACTGTATGGCAATGAAAATGGGATGGCGCTGGTACGGGGAAGGAAACGACCCCATTACCCTGGCCGACATTAAGCAGATCCCCGGCGTGACAAGCATCGTCTGGGCCCTGCACCACAAGATGCCCGGCGAGATCTGGGAAGAGGCTGAGATCGCCGAAGTCAAGAAGCAGTTGGACCAGTACGGCTTCTGCATCGATGTGGTTGAATCTGTAAACGTACACGACGACATCAAGATCGGTCTGCCCACCCGGGATCTGTACATTGACAACTACAAACAGACCATCCGCAACCTGAGCAAATTTGGTGTCAAGGTTATCTGCTATAACTTTATGCCCATCTTCGACTGGACCCGTTCCAACCTGTTCCACGAAGTAGGCGACGGCTCTACCGCTCTGTTCTACGAAAAGGGTATGATCCAGGACGACTACAACGCAATGGCTAAGTACATTCTGGACTTCACCGAGAAGTACAATATGTCCTTCCCCGGCTGGGAACCCGAGCGTATGGCTAAGCTGGATCAGCTGTTCAAAGACTACGCGGATGTGGACCACGAGAAGCTGTGGGCCAATTTGAAGTACTTCCTGGAGGCAATTATGCCCACCTGCGAGGAGTGCGACGTGAAGATGGCCATCCATATGGACGATCCCCCCTGGGACATCTTCGGTCTGCCCCGTCTGCTGACCAATGAGCCTAACATTGACCGTTTCCTAAAAATGGTGGACAATCCCTACAACTGCCTGACTCTGTGCTCCGGTTCTCTGAACGCCGACCCCAACAACAACGTGGCCGACATCGTCCGCAAGCACTGCGACCGCATTGCATTCGCCCACATCCGCAACGTCAAGCACTTTGACAACGGTGACTTCTCCGAGGCCTCCCATTGTGACTGCGACGGCGACACCGGCATCCTGGAGATTCTGAAGGCCTACCACGACTGCGGTTTCGAGGGCTATATCCGCCCCGACCACGGCCGTCATCTGTGGAACGAAGGTCCCGGCAATGTTCGTCCCGGCTACGGTTTGTATGACCGCGCCCTGGGCATTATGTATATGCTGGGTGTTTGGGATATGCTGGACAAGCTGGCTGGTAAGTAATTGTATTAACGTCTTAATTGGAGGTAATTACTATGATCAATCTTCCCCTGAATATCGATTTTTCCGGCAAGGTTGCCGTTGTTACCGGTGCAGGCGGTCTGATCTGCGGCGCTATGGCCCGCGCCCTGTGCCAGTCCGGCGCAAAGGTCGCCGCTCTGGACCTAAACGAAGACGCAGTCAAGAAGCTGGCCGACGAGCTGAAGGCAGAAGGCTTCGTGATGGAAGGCTATAAAGCCAACGTTCTGGATCCCGATGCCCTGGAAGAAGTCCACCAAGCTGTTCTGCGTGATCTGGGCCCCTGCGACATTCTGATCAACGGTGCTGGCGGCAATAATCCCCGGGCTACCACCGATAACGAGTACCAGCACGAGGCCAAGGAAGGCGGCAAGTCCTTCTTCGATCTGGAGGCCAGCGGTGTCGACTTCGTGTTTAAGCTGAACTTCCAGGGCACGTTGCTGCCCACCCAGGCTTTCGCCAAGGATATGGTAGCCAAGAAGTCCGGCGTCATTCTGAACATCTCCTCTATGAACGCCTACACGCCTTTGACCAAGATTCCCGCCTACTCCGCAGCCAAGGCCGGTATCTCCAACTTTACCCAGTGGCTGGCGACCCACTTTGCCGGCACCGGCATCCGCTGCAACGCCATTGCCCCCGGTTTCCTGGTGTCCGCACAGAACAAAGCCCTGCTGTTCAACGACGACGGCACTCCCACCGCCCGTTCCGCAAAAATTCTGAACGGTACCCCCACCGGCCGTTTCGTGGATGCTTCCGAGCTTTTGGGCGCAACCCTGTTCCTGTGTGACGACAAGGCCGCTTCCGCCATCACCGGTGTAGTCCTGCCCGTGGACGCCGGCTTTGCCGCATACTCCGGCGTGTAATTCCATCAAAGTGCTTGTGTCCTTCGGAAGTTTCGGAGGACACAGTTTTTATAATACGAAAACCGGACTGCCTTTCGGCAGCCCGGTTTCTTGTGTTGTTTTTGTTATTCCTCTGTAAAGGCATCAAACAAGGTGGTTTCCGTAGCCTCCCGGATATCCTTACCTGCCATACAGTCCGCAAACTGCTGTCCAGACATGGTTTCTTGCTCCAGCAGGAACTCCACCACAGTCTTCATCTTGTCCCCGTTCTCCCGCAGGATCTGCTCACACTGGCTGTATGCCTTGTCGATTAGAATCTTCACCTCGTCGTCGATGGTGCCTGCCACCTTTTCCGAGTAGCTCTTGGTCTTTTCATAATCCCGGCCGATAAACACCTCACCGCCGGAGGTATAGGACACAGTGCCCAGCCGCTCACACATACCGTAGCGTGCCACCATATCCCGCGCCAGCTTGGAGGCCCGGTCGATATCGCTGGACGCACCCGTGGAAATATCCTGCAGGAAGATGGCCTCCGCCACACGTCCGCCCAGCAGACCTACGATCCGCTCATACATCTCGTTGCGGGTCAGATGGTTGCTGTCTTCCTGGGGCTGAGTCCAGGTCAGGCCCAGAGCCTGTCCCCTGGGAATGATGGAGATCTGGTGCACCGGATCGTGGGTGGGCAGATGGTACATCGCCACCGCGTGGCCCGCCTCGTGGACCGCCGTGATCTTCAGATCCTTCTGCAGCTTCAGCCGGCTGCGCTTCTCGGGACCTGCCATGATCTTCATCATAGCGTCGTTCAAGTCCCTCATAGTCAATACAGGCCGGTTTTCCCGGGCCGCCATAATGGCCGCCTCATTCAAAAGATTGCTCAGATCCGCACCGGTAAAGCCGGATGTGGCCAGCGCCACCGTTTTCAGACTCACGGATTCGTCCAACCGCTTGTCCTTGGCGTGAACCTTAAGGATCTCCTCACGACCCTTGGCATCGGGTGATCCCACATAGATCTGCCGGTCAAAACGGCCAGGGCGCAGCAGTGCCGGGTCCAGAATGTCGGGCCGGTTGGTTGCCGCCAGCACGATAACACCCTCGGTCCTGCCGAAGCCGTCCATCTCCACCAGCAGCTGGTTCAGCGTCTGCTCACGCTCATCGTGGCCGCCGCCCAGCCCGCTGCCGCGCTTGCGGCCCACCGCGTCGATCTCGTCGATGAAGATAATGGCCGGAGCCACCTTTTTCGCCTGGTCAAACAGGTCTCTGACACGGCTGGCGCCCACGCCCACATACATCTCCATAAAGTCAGAGCCGGAAATGGACAGGAACTGCACATCCGCCTCTCCGGCCACCGCCCGGGCCAGCAGCGTCTTGCCGGTACCCGGAGGGCCAGCCAGCAAAATGCCGTGGGGGATCTTAGCGCCGATGTCCGTAAACTTCTTGGGATTGCGCAGGAAATCCACCACTTCCTGCAGTTCCTCCTTCTCCTCGTCCACACCGGCAACATCGTCGAAGGTCACCTTCTTGCCGCCGGGCAGACCATGGGTGGTACGGGCCTTTCCGAAATTGCTCATAGGATTACTATGATTTGCCCTGCCAACCAAAAGTATCCACACGATCAGCAGCGCAAGTCCTGCCAGGATCACAGGTAGCACAAAATCGTAGGGACTCCACTTTTCTTCCGGGATAAAGTTGTAGGCCTCCAGCACACCGGACTTGGCCTGCTCCTGGATCAGGTCCCACATTTCCGCCCGGAACATATCCGGGTCTGCCAGGCTGACCAGCAGATCGTCTTTTTCCCGGTAGGGTGTGTGCAGATACAGGCGGATGTAATTATCCTCCACAACAAAGCTGCGGACCTGCTCGTTGCGGAACAGGGACACAACCTCAGAATACACCAGGCCATCGTCCTTGGGGCCAAACGCGCCGGTCAGCAGGGAAAAGGCCAGGATCAAAATGCCAACGTAAACCACCAGGGTAATAAATTTGCGATTTTTCAAATTGGGGTTCTCCTTGTTATTCATACAGTTCAGGTTTCAAAATACCGATATAGGGCAGGTTGCGGTAATGCTCGTTAAAATCCAGACCGTAACCCACCACGAATTCATTGGGGATGGTATAGCCTACATAGTCAGGTTTGAATGTGATGCCAGGTTTTCTGCGCTCGGGCTTATCCAGGAATGTACACACCTTCAGCGAAGCAGGACCCTTATTCAGCAGATGATTCACTGTGTAGGTAAGAGAAGTGCCGGTATCAAAAATATCCTCTAAAATCACCACATGGCGGCCCTTAATGTCAATAGATACGTCCTTTCTGACCTCTGTTCTTCCGGTGGATGTCGTTCCGCTGTAAGAGGAAATGCTCATAAAGTCGATCTGACAGGGAATGTCAATGTTGCGCACTATGTCCGCAAAGAAAATAACCACGCCCTTCAGTACACCCACAAACACAGGGTCCTTACCGGCATATTCCTCGGACAATGCGGCTGCCAGTTCCTTTACCTTTTCCTGGATTTGCTCTTCACTCAGCAAAACCTCCTTAATATCTGCGTGCATTACAGAAACCTCCATCTCTCTATTTCTCGTTTCAGCTTCCGCTGAGGTTATATGTTTTCAAAACGAATCCAAAGATTCGGCTTTTGTGTTCTATCCAGATTCGCTCCGATACCCTGTACGCCCAGGATTCCCGCCTCATCACAGACCACGATCACACGGTTTCTATGGGCAGCCGGGATTTTCCTGTCAATGAACAGTTCCTTCAGCCGTTTCCTGCCGGCCGCCAGCCGGATCACGTCACCGGGCAACCGGGGTCTGGCCACCGGCGTACCTACCATATGCACTCCAAAAGCATCCGGCTGCAGCGGGTTTTCTTCCGTACTGCATACAATCTGTATCCCCAGTTCCGGGATCGCCGCAACACCGGGGCAAATCAGTTCCACCGGAGCAAAGCTTTTCTCTTCCTGCGCTTTTTCCAGGACATCATAGTTCCTGCGGATACAGACACCGCAGGGGAAATCCGCCCGGGCAGATGGCTTTGCCGAAAAGACCAACTGTTCCAAAAGGCTGATATGCTCCGCCTCCGGCTCCTTCACGCCCCACCCAGTAAGCAGCTTTGCCAGCACACGGCTCCGGATGCCGGGCTGCATCTGTCTGAGCTCATCCACCCTGTTCGTAACCTGGCTCAGACTGTCCAGAACCTGCTCATCCAGCCGCAAACGCTGGGCTGCGGCAGACAGATTCTCTGCCAGGCTGGGGTTTTCCTGCTCCAAAAGGGGCATTATGTGGCGGCGCAGCCGATTCCTCAGGAATGCATCCGTCCCGTTAGAGCTGTCCTCCACAAAGGGAATGCTGTACTCATCCAGCAGTTCCAGCACTTCCTGCCGGGTCACATCCAGCATCGGCCGGATCAGATTGCCCCGTACCGGGCTGATACCCCCCAGACCCTTGAGTCCCGTACCCCGGACCAAATGCATCAACAGGGTTTCCGCATTGTCATTGGCGGTATGGGCTGTGGCCACTTTCCCGTCCAATTGCCGGAAAAAGGCATACCGGGCATCCCGGGCCGCCGCCTCAAGACCCTTCTTTCCAGG
Organism: Faecousia sp.; assembly: GCA_045546655.1. Lineage (GTDB taxonomy): Bacteria > Bacillota > Clostridia > Oscillospirales > Oscillospiraceae > Faecousia. The sequence goes on along the minus strand of JAZQDH010000043.1, from coordinate 12,711 downwards.
CTGGACCTGGGCGCTGCCTACTTCCAGCGGGATGCCGTAGTCCCGGCAGAACTGCCGCACAAAGGCCTCTTCCCCATCGGATTCCCTGCCCCGCAGGCCGTGGTTGAAATGGGCGGCCTTCAGCCGGATATCCAGCTTGTCCCGCAGCAGATACATACTCCACAGCAGCGCCATGGAATCGGCACCGCCGGACACCGCGCACCAAAGGATATCCCCCTTCTGCAGCATTTCATATTGATCAATGCACCGGGTCAGCTTATTCAGCATGCTTCCACTCCCGGTCCGTAAAGGTCTGGTACTGACCGACCCACTGCAGCTTCACTGTGCCCACCTCACCGTGGCGGTTTTTAGATACGATGCACTCCGCAACACCCTTGTCCTCGGTGTTCTCGTTGTAATACTCGTCCCGGTACAAAAACAGCACTTCGTCTGCGTCCTGCTCGATAGCGCCGGATTCACGCAGGTCGGAAAGCAGCGGACGCTTGTCCGTACGGCTTTCCGGTCCACGGGACAGCTGACTCAGACATACAACAGGCACATTCAGTTCCTTGGCCATGATCTTCAAAGAACGGGAGATATCGCTGACCACATTCACACGGTTGTCGTTGCTCTTTCCGTAGCCGGAACCCTGCATCAGCTGCAGATAGTCGATGATCACAAGGCCCAGGTTTTCCACCCGGCGGCACTTGGCGTTCATCTCCGCCACCGTCAGAGAGGGATTGTCGTCAATGCGGATATCCGTCTGGCTCAGAGCAGCAGACGCCATACACAGCTTGTTCCACTCATCCTCTGTCAGCTTGCCGGTAGCCAGTTTCTGCAGCTCCACAAAGCTCTCGCTGGCCAAAAGACGCATAGCCAGCTGTTCCCGGGACATTTCCAGAGAGAAGATGGCAACGGTCTTATTGTACTTCTTTGCCACATTCAGTCCGATATTCAATGCGAATGCGGATTTACCCATAGCGGGACGGGCAGCGATCAGCACCAGGTCAGACTTATTGAGGCCGTTGATCTTCTTATCCAGATCCCGCATACCCGTAGAAAGGCCGGGAATGGCAGAATCGGATTTGCTCAGCTCATTGAGCCGGTCGAAGACCTTAAGCATCGTCACGCCGATATGCTCAAGGGAATCCCCCCGTTCGCCCTTGCGCAGAGCAAAGATCTTCTTCTCCGCGCTCTCCAGGATCTCACCGGGGGTGCCCACCTGGGTGTACACCATCTGGGAAATATCCGTAGAGGCGTCCGCCAGGCCCCGCAGCATTGCCTTGTCCCGGACGATACCTGCATAGCGCACCGCATTGGCCGCTGTGGGGGTGATCTCCATCAGCTGCTGCACATAGTCCCGGGAATTGTCGTGATACACACCCAGCTGGCGCATTTTTTCCAGCACCGTCACCGGGTCGATTGTCTGGGAGAAATTAAACATGGTATAGATGGTCTCGTAGATCTCCCGGTTCTGCTGCAGGTAAAAATCCTCCGGCCGCAGAATGCCGATCACGTCAGCAACACACCGGCTGTCGATCAAAATCGACCCCAGCACAGCCTGCTCTGCTTCCAGAGACTGGGGCAGCTGCTTTTGCATCAACTCTTCATCCATGTGTTTTTCTCCTTTCTTTCTGAATTTTGTTATGGTTTATGCTTCCTCGATCTTAACCGTCAGAGGTGCGGCGATCTCATAACCCAGCTTGCACTGGACGGTGTAGGCACCCACATTCTTGATGGGATCGGCAATAACGATCTTGCGCTTGTCCAGATTGATTCCGGAAGATGCCTTCAGCGCGTCCGCGATCTCCTGGTTGGTAACAGATCCGAAGAGCTTGCCTGCTCCGCCGCCCTTGGCCTTGACCACCAGGGTCATAGCCCGCAGCTTCCTGGAGATCTCCATAGCTTCAGCCTTCTCCTTGGCGATCTTCTCGGCGGCAGCCTTATCGTTCATACGCATAGTATTGATGGCATCGGGGGTAGCTTCAATGGCCAGCTTCTTAGGCAGCATAAAATTTCTGGCATAGCCGTCAGAGATCTCGATCATCTGACCCTTCTTGCCCTTACCCTTAACATCCTGCAGCAAAATAACCTTCATAAACAATCTCCTTACAGTTCATAGAATCGGTCGATGGATGCCACCAGCTCATCCAGTACATTCTTGACGGTGGCATTTTGGATCTGGGCACCGGCTGTGGCCGTATTGCCGCCGCCGCCCAGTGGTTCCAGGATCATCTGCACATTTGCCTCGCCGATAGAACGGGCAGATATGATCACCTGGTCGTTATCCGGATACAGCACAAAGGATGCGGTAATACCGGAAATATTCAGCATCTCGTCTGCAGCCTGGGCTGCCAGAGTCCGGGATGTGGCGGAGTTCAGTGCCGCAATGGCGATCTCCTCCCGGTACAGCCGGGCAGACTTGATGATTTGATACTTGGCCATTGTATCCTGGAAGTCGTTCTGCAAAAGCTTCTTCACTTCCACCGTATCCGCGCCCCGCTGCCGCAGGTATGCGGCTGCCTCAAAGGTACGCTCACCGGTACGGACGTTAAAGCTCTTGGTGTCCAGGAAGATGCCTGCCATTAGGGCCTTTGCCTCGATGGGCAGCACATTCTTGGGTTCTACCGCATACTCCAGAAGCTCCGTTGCCAGCTCAGATGCGGAGGAGGCGTAAGGCTCATGCAGATTCACCACCACAGGGGTAATATAATCCGCCGCGCGGCGATGGTGGTCTACCACGCACACTCTGGGGACCGCCTCCAAAAGGCTGCGGTACTCTACCTGGTCGGGACGGTTGGTATCCACCACTACCAAGGTGCTGCGGTTATCGCAAAGCAGCAGTGCCTCCTGGCCGGAGATGAACGCATTGCGGTACTCCGGCACGCTTCGGATCTCATCCAAAAGCCTTTGGGCCACATTGTTCTGCATATCCAGCACAATGTGGAAGGGTTTATTCTTCTTCCGGCACATACAGGCAATGCCCATTGCCGCGCCCACCGCGTCCAGGTCCGCATTCCTGTGGCCCATAATGAACACCTGGCTGCTCTGACCGATCAGTTCCATCATAGAGTTGGCCGTCACACGGGAACGGACCTTACTGCGGTGTTCCGCCTCTTTGGTGCGGCCGCCGTAGAACGTGAAGTTCAGCCGGTCCTTCACAACAGCCTGGTCACCACCGCGGCTGAGGGCCATTTCCAGGGAAAGGGCCGCAAACTCGTAGCCCTCTTCAAAGGTCTCCGCATCCACGCCCAAGCCAATAGACACCGACGCATCCAGACCGGCAGGATTTTCGATGGCGTGGATATCCTCCAGCAGGGAGAACTTACCCTCCACCGCCTGCTTGAGGCTACGCTTTTCAAATACAAACAAAAACCGGTTGCGTTCCATCCGCCGCAGAATGCCGTGATAGCCCTCCGTCCAGGAGGTAATGGCATTGTTGATCTTGGCATTCATAGCAGAGATCTGGCCTTCGGACAGATTCTTGGTCAGTTCCTCATAGTTATCCACCAGGATCAGCGCCACCACAGGCCGGGAACGGATATACTCATCACGAACCTGGTAAAGCTCTGTCAGGTCCGCGAAAAACAAGATGCCCAGGCTGGTCTGCTGGGGATCATCTGCCCGAACCACCGAGCCGTACACCCGGTAGCGGCGGTTCTGCAGGGTCACATCGTAGGGATACTCATTTTTTCCGGTAGACAGCCACTCCGTGGCAAAGCCCGGCAGGATCTCATCCACACGGCCTTCGCTCATAGTATCCTGGAAACCGGTCAGATTGTGGAAACGGGTATTGGCATAGACAATACCATTGTCTGCCAAGCGAAATACTGCCATCGGAAACGGAGAGCGCGTACCCTCTGTGGCATTCATATCATCCAGAGTTCTGTGGATAAAGTCCCGTAGCTGCTTGCGCCGCTTTGTCCTGGAGATCAGGTACAACGTAAGCACCAGGGCTGTGACAGCCAACTCGATACCCGCCAGAAGAAACTGCCGGAACAATGCGGATGCCACGCAGAAACCCATCATTACAGCAATATAAACACTCATACTTGGATGCAGAAGCCTGCCCAATTTTTTATTCATACATCCGCCTCCTTTTCACAAAGTTGGAGTTCTCCATACTAATGCTATTATCTTTCCTATTGTAGCAGGAATGTCATAAAAGTGCAACTGCTTTTCGTTTTTTTCCTTGGTCAAACTTGGCCTGCGTCGATTCCTGACGAAGAGTTTACAATTTTTAGGTATACAATTCCCTGTAAATGTGGTATACTATACCAAGAAGCGCCAGGCAGGCAGTCCTGGCCGGCCGCGGCTGTGCGGCATATGTTCAAAAAAATATACCGGCGGGCGATCCGCTGTATTCCGGGCGATACGGGGCTTCGGGGACAGTGATCGGCTGCTTGGTTTGTGATGCATTTTTATTGCACAATCTGAAAGGAGTTATACAATTGGCTGAAAAACTGAAGATCATCCCTCTGGGTGGCTTGGACGAGATCGGAAAGAATATCACCGTCTTGGAGTACGGTAAAGATATGATCGTTATCGACTGCGGTGTGGGCTTCCCGGATGAAGATATGTACGGCGTAGATCTGGTGATCCCGGATTTTTCCTATCTGGTGCAGAACGCCAAGAAGCTGCGGGGCATGTTCATTACCCACGGTCATGAAGACCATATCGGTTCCATCCCCTACTGTATGCAGCAGGTGACCTGTCCCATCCACGGCACCGCAATGACCAACGGTCTGATCAAACTGAAGCTGGAGGAACACCGGATCGCGGACAAGGTCCGTCTGGTCACCCACAAGCCCGGCGACGTGGTAAAGGCTGGCTGTTTCACGGTGGAGTTCATCCACGTGAACCACTCCATTGCCGACGCGGTAGCCTTCGCCATCCATACCCCTGTGGGTACTGTGGTAATGACCGGCGACTTTAAGATCGATCCCACCGCCAAGGACGGTATGATGGATCTTGCCCGGCTGGGTCAGCTGGGCAACGACGGTGTACTGGCACTACTGGCCGATTCCACCAATGTGGAGCGCCCCGGCTATACCCCCAGCGAAAACACCGTAGCAGAAGGATTGGACCGGCAGTTCAAAAACTGCGACCAGCGGATCGTGGTCACCACCTTTGCCTCCAATATGCACCGCATCCAGGCGGTGCTGGCCACCGCCCACCGCTACGGCAGAAAGGTCGCCGTCACCGGGCGGAGTATGGAGAATATGCTGAAGGTGGCCCAGGATCTTGGATATATCAAGATCCCCGCAGGAACCATTGTGGATCTGGCTGCCATCAAGAGCCTGCCAAAAAACAAAGTTGTTATCGTGTCCACCGGCTCCCAGGGTGAGAATATGTCCGCCCTGTACCGGATGGCCTTCTCCACCCACAAGCAGGTGGACATTCAGACCGGCGACCGGATCATTATCTCCGCTTCCGCCATCCCCGGCAACGAAAAGGCCGTTTCCCGGATCATCAACGAACTCTACCGCAAGGGCGCGGAAGTGGTCTACGAAAAGAGCGAGGGTCTGCACGTATCCGGCCACGCCTGCAAAGAGGAGCTGAAGATCGTCCACGCTTTGTGCAAACCCAAGTTCTTCATCCCCGTCCACGGCGAGCAGCGGCATCTGCAGATCCACGGCAAGCTGGCCCAGCTGATGGGCATTTCTCCCAAGAATGTCCGGATCCTGGAAGTGGGCGATATGGCGGAATTGACCGGCAAGACCTGTAAAGTCAGCACCGGTGCTGTCCCCTCCGGCAAGGTCTTCGTAGATGGTACCGGCGTGGGCGATGTGGGCAGTGTGGTTCTGCGGGACAGAAAACACCTGGCCCAGGATGGTATGATCGTAGTGTGCGTAAATATCAGCTCCCAGGACGGCAGCATAATAACCGGCCCTGACATCATTACCAGAGGCTTCATTTACGTGAAAGAATCCGAAGAACTGATGGAGGAGCTGCGTCTGGTAGCTCTGGAGGCCATCGAACGCTGCGGCAGAAAGCGGGTCCGGGACTGGACCGCCATCAAGAGCGCCATTAAGAATGATCTGAGCGGATATCTGTTCAAGACCACCAAGCGCAACCCTATGATCCTGCCTGTGATCATGGAGATCTAAAAAACAGGAAGCCTCCCGACGGGAGGCTTCTGCCTACATAGAGGAGACCCCTATGCGTTATTACTTCGCCCCCCTGGAAGGGCTGACCGACAGCATTTTCCGTCAGCTTCACAGCAAATACTTTCCCGGTGTGGACCGCTACTACACGCCCTTTCTCTCCCCTACGGTACACCGAAGCCTGACGCCTCGGGAGGCCCGGGAGATCCCCCCGCCAGACCGGCTTTCCTACCACTGTGTCCCCCAGCTGCTGACCAAAGTGCCGGAGGATTTCATCTGGATGGCCGGTCAATGCAAAGCGCTGGGCTATGAGGAAGTGAATCTGAATCTGGGCTGCCCCTCCGGCACAGTCACCGGCAAGGGCAAAGGCAGCGGAATGCTCCGGGAACTGCAGGCCCTGGACGCTTTTCTGGATGCGATTTTCTCCGCTTCGGATATGGACATCTCCATCAAAACCCGTATCGGATTTTATGATGCCCAAGAATTCCCGGCAATTTTAGAGGTGTACAACCGTTACCCCATCAAGGAGCTGACCATCCATCCGCGGGTTCGCACGGCCTTTTATAAAGGGGATGTGCAGATGGATGCCTTTGATTACGCGGTGCGCAACAGCAAAGCACCCCTGTGTTACAACGGCAACCTGTGCAGCAGAGAACAAATCGCGGTCTTTCGGGAACGCTATCCCCAGGTAGAAGCGCTGATGCTGGGCCGGGGACTGGTGGCTGACCCAGGTATGCTGAGTCCCGGCGGCACCACCATCGAGACTCTGGCCGGCTTTTACAACGAACTTCTGGAGGTCTATACCCGGGAGTTCGGTGGTACCCGGAACGCAATGTTCCGGCTGAAGGAAAACTGGCGGCATCTGTACTGCAAATTTGAGGGCGCGGACAGACTTTTCAAGCAGCTGCGCAAAACAACCGACGCAGGCGAATATAAAGCAATCGTGGCTCAAATCTTCCAGACCTGTCCCCTGCGGGAAAACGCCCAGCCGGACTGGTAACATAAACGGAGGGTGCAATTTGCATCCGCCGTTTCCGTATTTTGTTATCCTGCGTTCCCTGTGGGGGCAGTGGTCTGCTCCGTTTCCTCAGCAGGGATGTACGGTTCACCTAGAACAATATTCTCGTACGCAATCTCCATAGGCCACTTTTCCATCAGTTCCTGGAGCATCTGCTGGGTCAGCTCCGCAATCAGATCCATCCGGGCAGTAGAGTACCAGATATCCTCACTGTTGACGAAGTACATCACGTGGTAACCGTAGTTAGTCTGTACCAGGCCGGTATCCCCATACTGGCGGGTCTCATCGAAACACCATTGCTCAAAAGGCTCTACCATCTGGCCCACATAGACATCTTCATACAAACCGCCCACACTGGCGGAGCCGGGATCCTCAGAATATTCCGTTGCCAGCTGGGCAAAGCTTTCTTCCGTAGCTTCGCCTGCCAGCCACTGATCCAAAATCTCCTGGGCCTGCTGACGGCAGTCTTCCCACTCCTGGTCAGAGTAGGTCACCGTACCACTCTCGTCGGCGGTGCCGCCCTGGGGTTTGATCAGTATGTGGCGCACGTCCACATACTTGCCGCTGTCCTTGGTCACACCCGAGTTGGCATATTCGCTTTCACGTTCGGCAAAGAAAGCCTGAATTTCCTCGTCGGTAGGCTGCATTGCGTTGTACCGGTCATCGTAGTAATCCATACCCAGCATATTGGTAGCCAGATAGTCCTGGTAGCCCTTCACTGTGCAGCCGGAACCAAAATCCGCCCAAATCATTTCCTCCACATTCTCATAACCGTACAGCACAGCCAGATCTTCCATTTGTTTCGGCATAGCGTCGATCTGTTCCTGGGTGGCTGGATCCATCGTATAACCCTGCTCCTCAGCCTCCATTGCCAGGGCGGCATAGTGGTGCCAGTTGTCCAGCGTCTTTTCCAGCAGCATATGCTGCCAGGTCATTCCGTTCTCTTCATTGTATACCTGTGCATCCAGAGGCTGGTTCAGATCCAGACCCAGCATCTCCAGGTAACCGCCATAGTAAGACACAAAGTTGTTGACGCCGTACCAGTAATGGACCTGCAGTTCGGAAGACCGCAGTTCTCTGTGGCCAACCTTAGCCACAACGGTTTCGGCCGCTGCCACTGCCTGCTGGTGGTCAACTGTATAGCTTGCCTTGTAGAGCACCTCATTGGTTTTGGGACGCAGGCTGATGCCCAGCGCATACAAAACTGCGCCGACCACCACTGCGGCCGCCAGCACACAGGCCACAACAATGGCAACCGTCTTACCCACGCTCTTTTTCTTAACAGGCTCCTGGGGAATCTGCTCTTCCGTAATTTCCTCGCCGGATTCCTCTACGGTTTCCTCCGCAGTTTCCTCAGTAGATTCCTCTGCGGCTTCCTCAGTAGATTCCTCTGCAGCTTCCTCAGTAGATTCCTCTGCAGCTTCCTCAGTACATTCCTCCACAGGCTGCTCAGCGGTCAGCTCCTGGATTTCCTCCTCTGCCGGAGCTGTTTCCTGGATCTGCTGCGCGGCAGTTTCCTCTGCCAAAAGTTCTTTGCCGCACACGGGGCAAACGCTTGCTTCGTCCCCGATCTCGGCATTGCAGTATTTACAAATCATCGTTGTTCCTTTCCTCCCTCTTATTGGGCAATTTCGTTTTATTCTAGCACGGCTTTCTCCCAATTGCAATACCGTTTTAAAATATTAACAAAGCTGTAAAAATCCTGTTATACTCTTGAAAATAAACAAGAAAAATGGTATTATCTTAAATTGAACCAGTGTTGTCTAAAGGAGCTTTCCTGATATGAACCAAACCAAAGTAATCTCCCAGGAGGCCCTGCGTGAGCAGATGGCTTTTTGTGAAAAAATCAGAATATTCTGGCAGGGACAGGGTATCACCCCCCTTGCTTATGTAGAAACCTATGGCTGTCAGCAGAATGAGGCGGATTCTGAGCGGATCCGGGGCATTCTGGTAGAGTGCGGCTACGGCATTTGCCAGCAGGCAGAGGGTGCGGACGTGGTGGTCATGAACACCTGCGCCATCCGGGAACACGCGGAGCAGCGTGTTTTTGGCAATCTAGGTGCCCTGACCCACACCAAGCGCCGCCATCCCCGGCAGAAGATCTTCCTGTGCGGCTGTATGGCAGGCCAGGAGCACGTGGTCCAGCGCATCAGACACAGCTACCCTCACGTGGACGGTGTGTTCTCCACCCATCATCTGTGGCAGTTCGCCCAGATCCTGGACCGGGTCCTTTTCGCAGGCAAGCGCACCTATTTTACTGAGGACGAGCCCGGCTCCATCGCCGAAGGCCTGCCCCAGATCCGGGATAATACGCTGAAGGCCTGGGTCTCCATTATGTACGGCTGCAACAATTTCTGCACCTACTGTATCGTGCCCTACGTCCGGGGCCGGGAGCGCAGCCGCAAAAGCGCCGATATTCTGGCGGAGTGCCGCCAGCTCATTGAAAGCGGTATCAAGGATATCACCCTCCTGGGCCAGAACGTGAACTCCTACGGCAAGGATCTGGACGAGGGTATAGATTTTGCGGACCTGCTGGCCCAGATCGCTGCCATCGAGGGAGATTTTCTGATCCGCTTTATGACCAGCCACCCCAGAGACGCTTCCAAAAAACTCTTCGATACCATGGCCGCCTCCCCCAAGATCGCCAAACAGCTGCACCTTCCCTTCCAGTCCGGCTCCAGCCGGGTACTGAAGGCTATGAACCGGCACTATGACCGGCAGACTTACCTGGAAAAAGTGGAGTATGCCAAGTCCGTAATGCCGGATCTGGTGCTGACCTCCGATGTGATCGTAGGTTTCCCCGGAGAAACCCAGGAGGAGTTCGAGGAGACCATTACGCTGATCGAAAAGGTCCGCTACGATGCCCTGTTTACCTTTATATTCTCTCCCAGGGCCGGAACGCCTGCGGCCTTTATGGACGACCCCACCCCCAAGCAGGAGAAAAATCAGCGGTTTGGCCGGTTGTGCGCAGTGCAAAACGGCATTTCCGAACAGATCCACAAGGACTATGTGGGAAGAACTATGCGCTGTCTGATCGACGGCACCGACAAAGAATACCTGACCGCCCGTACCGAGGGCGGCCGGTTGGTACGGCTTATGGGCGATAAGTCCCTGGTCGGCACCTTTGCCAACATCACCATTACCGGCTCCACCACCTGGAGTCTTACCGGAACCTTACAGGAAGAGGGATAAGAAATGGCTGTTAATCCCAATGAAATGACACCTATGCGCCGGCAGTATTACCAGATCAAAGAGCAGAACCAGGATTGTATTCTGTTCTTCCGGCTGGGTGACTTCTACGAGATGTTCGATGAGGATGCCCGTCTTGCCTCCCGGGAGCTGGATCTGACACTGACCACCCGTGACCGGAACAAGCCCAAGGAAGAGCAGACCCCTATGTGCGGTGTGCCTTACCACTCTGTGGATGCCTACATTGCCCGTCTGGTAAGCAAGGGCTACAAAGTAGCCATCTGTGAGCAGATGGAAGATCCTGCCCAGGCCAAGGGACTGGTAGAGCGGGATATCACCCGCATCATCACCCCCGGCACCGTTACGGAAAGCTGTATGCTGGAGGAAAGCAGGAACAACTATATGGGCTGTCTGTTTGCCGACGGGGGCAAGCTGGGCCTTGCTTTCTGTGATATCTCCACCGGCACGTTTTTTGCTACCGTCTGTGCCGATGCCGCCTGCGCCGCCTCTGAGCTGGGCCGATTTGCGCCCTCCGAGGTGCTGCGCTTCGGCAGCGCCTGCCGGGATGAGGTGCTGGACGATGCTCTGTTCCACCGGCTGAACTGCTGTGTGGATGAGGGCCAGCAGGACCAGTTTGACCCGGAACAGGCTTCTGACCTTCTGGAATCTCATTTTGGTCAGAGCCTGGCACAGCTGGGACTTACAGGTCTGCCCGAGGCTATCATCGCCAGCGGCGCGCTGCTGAAGACGCTTAAAACCCTGCAAAAGCAGGAGCTCAACCACATCCGTCAGCTGCAGTACTATACCACCGGCCGTTTTATGGAGCTGGATATGGATGCCCGGCGGAATCTGGAACTGACCGAGACCCTCCGTTCCAAAGAAAAGAAAGGTACGCTTCTGTGGGTTCTGGATAAGACCCACACCGCTATGGGCGGCCGTATGCTGCGCAGCTGGCTGGAAAAGCCCCTTTTGGACCCGGTGGAGATTGGCCGCCGCCACAGCGCTGTGGAAGAATTGGCTGGCAACACCCTGTGCCGGGGCGAGTTGGAAGAGGCTCTGAAAGACGTGTCCGACCTGGAACGTATTATGACCCGTGTGGTCACCGGCACGGTCAACTGCCGGGACCTGCTGGGTCTGGCCCGGGGTTTCCGGGCACTGCCTGCGGTCAAGCAGCAGTTGAGCCGGCTGGACAGTTCCCTTTTGCAAAAGCTGGAGCAGGCCATTGACCCTCTGACGGACTGCGCCAATCTGATCGAACATACCATCGTAGACGATCCTCCCCTAACGGTCCGGGAGGGCGGTATTATCCGCCCCGGTGCTGACAAGGAGGCAGACCGTCTGCGCGACATTATGAAAGGCGGTGCCGGAACCATCGCCGCCATTGAGGCCTCCGAGCGGGAAAAGACCGATATCCGGACCTTGAAAGTCAGCTATAACCGGGTATTCGGCTACTACATTGAGGTGTCCAAGTCCTTTATTGATCAAGTTCCCGCCCACTACATCCGCAAACAGACCTTAACCAATTGCGAGCGTTACATCACCCCGGAGCTGAAGGAGCTGGAAGAACAGGTCCTCACCGCCAAAGAGCGGCTGACTGCCCTGGAATACCAGATCTTTACCCAGCTGCGGGAGCATCTGGCTGTCCAGGCCGGCCGGGTGCAGACCTCTGCCGCGGCGGTCGCCGCAGCGGATGCTCTGTGCAGCCTGGCAACCGTAGCTGTCCAACGGGGTTATTGTCGCCCGGAGATCACCCTGGGCAGTGAGATCTCCATCACCGATGGCCGCCATCCCGTGGTAGAGCAGATGCTTAAAGACACCCTCTTTGTCCCCAACGACACCCATCTGGGTGCGGCAGACAACCAGGTGTCCATCATCACCGGACCCAATATGGCCGGTAAATCCACCTATATGCGCCAGGTGGCACTGATCGTGCTGATGGCCCAGATGGGTTCATTCGTGCCGGCCCGCAGCGCCCGCATCGGCCTGGTGGACCGGGTATTCACCCGGATCGGTGCCAGCGACGATCTGGCCTCCGGCCAGTCCACCTTTATGGTAGAGATGGCGGAAGTGGCCTCTATTTTGAAGTACGCCACCTCCAAGAGCCTGCTGATCCTGGATGAGATCGGCAGAGGCACCTCCACCTACGACGGTATGGCCATTGCCCGGGCGGTTCTGGAATATGCCGCCAGCACCCGGCATCTGGGTGCCAAAACCCTCTTTGCCACCCATTACCATGAGCTGTCTGCCATCGAGCAGGAGCTTCCCAATGTAAAAAACTACAACATCGCTGTGAAAAAGCGGGGCGACCGGATGATCTTCCTGCGCAAGATCGTCCCCGGTGCCACCGACGACAGCTTTGGCGTGGAAGTGGCCAAGCTGGCCGGCCTGCCTGCCAGCGTGATCAGCCGTGCCCGCCAG